>JBDSWM010000108.1:0-12637 GCA_039926685.1 Fibrobacteria bacterium
GCGAATACGGCGGTCCATTCCAGTTTACGCATCGGGCCTCAGAACTGGAAGTAAAGGAAGGGGTTGAAGGCCTGCGTGTACATCATCACCACGCCGATGAGGAACAAGGCGAAAGCCACGGCGAATTTCGGCCAGGTCAGATGCCTGCCGAACTCATAGCTTTGGAATGGCTGGGCAACGGCCACGGCGCAAATGACCATATTGATTATGTCGTGGCTATGGTAGATCTCAGCCTTAAGCAGGTCCGCGAAGGGGCCGGGATGTCCCAGTCCGAACATGCTGCCCAGATAGCTGAAGGCGTGCGGCAGGCCGTCCGCGCGGAAGAATACCCACGTGATCAGCACCACAACGAATGTGACGCTGACGCGGATCCAGTGCGGGGAGTTGGCGTAGAAAGGGCGCTTGCCGCTCCAGCGTTCGATGGCGAGCATGGCGCCATGGATGCCGCCCCAGAAGATGAACTGCCATTGCGATCCGTGCCACAGGCCGCCCAAGAGCATCACCAGGGCCAGGTTGACATAGGTGCGCGATTCGCCCTTGCGGTTGCCCCCCAGGGAGATGTACAGGTACTCGCGCAGCCAAGTGGACAGGGAGATATGCCAGCGGCGCCAGAAATCCGTGATGCTGTCCGCATGGTAAGGCGCGTTGAAATTGCGGATCAGCTCGAAGCCGAACATCATGCCCAGCCCCAAGGCCATCACCGAATATCCGTTGAAGTCGAAATAGATCTGGAAGGCATAGGCGAGCACGCCCCACCAGGCGTCCCAGGCATGCGGGGATTGGGCCCCGAAGGCAGCGTCAGCGATGCGGCCCACGGGATTGGCGAGCAGTATCTTCATGGCGAAACCCAGGAAGAACAGCATCACCCCGCGCGAGAACAGGGACAGGCTGTGCGTGCGCGAGTGCAGCTGCTGCGAGAGCACGTTGTAGCGCAGGATGGGACCGGCCACCAATTGCGGGAACAGGGAAACGAAGCAGGAGAAGTCCGCGAAGGACTTCACCGGCCGCTCGCCCCGGTATATGTCGATGATGTAGCTCATGGAATGGAAGGTGTAGAAGGAGATGCCGATGGGGAAGGCGATTTGCAGCACGCTGAAGGTCGGCTGGCCCACCGCGGCGAGCAGATGATTGAGGTTTTCCTGGGTGAAGACGCCGTACTTGAATATCCCCAGCAGCCCCAGGTTCATGGCCATGGAGATGGTCAGCACCAGCTTGCGGCGGCCCTTGGCGATATCGTCCCGCCCCAGATAAAGGCCGAACAGATAATCCGCCACGTTCGTGAACATCATCGGCAGCACGAACCAGGGTTCGAACCAGGAGTAGAAGATGTAGCCTACCACGGTGAGCCAGAGATTTCGCATCCAATAACGGGACCGGCCCGGCTTGGGATCTTTTTGGAACGGGATCAGGTAATAGACCAGCAGAACCAAAGGCAGGAAATAGAACAGGAAGACGTCTTCGGTGAAAACCATGGTTGGTCGGGTCCGCGCGACTTATTCGAAGAAGATATCCGGCCAGCGATCATTGCCTGAATGGTAGGTCAGGCGCGCCGCTTTCTCGGGGGCGTCGCCGATCTTCCATAGGTAGATCTCATAGTCGGCCAAATCATGGTCATGCCCCCTCTGGGTGATGCCCCAGATGAGGTAGTCGCCTTTGGGCGAAAGCCGAGGGAAATATTCATGCGAGCGCCGGCCGGGCATGTCCATGAACACGATGCTCTTGCCGTCGATCTTCCCCCCGTCGATCTTGCCATGGGTCCCATCCGCTTTCAGATCGAAAGCGAAGATGGAGGTGCCGCCGATGCCGGTCTCATTGACGCGGATGCAGCGATGCGCATCGGGGAAGAAGCTGAATTGGCAGCCGCCTCCGGAGGTGAAGTATTTATGGGTCTCCAGGTTCAGGATGCCGGTTTCCCGTCCGCTGCCGCGCAAGGTCACGGCCAGGAGCTTGCCGTCATCGGAAAGGGAGGGATGCTGGGCCAAGGCTCCTTTAAGCTGTTGGTCCACGTCGTCCACAAGGGTTTCCCCGGTGCCGTCAGCGCCGCACTTGAAAACCTTGGAGCCACGCGCATAGAGGATGGATTTCCCGTCCCGGGTCCAGTTGGCCCAGGTGGAATTGGGGATAAGCAGCTTTTCGCCGCCCGCCGCCCCGGCGGCGCCGTCGGTGTTGATGATCCAGGTATCCCAGCGCTCGGGATAATTGGCGTCCGTTTCGATGGTCCAGTCCAGCTTGGATCGGGTGAAGAGCACGCGTTTGCCGTCCGGGGAGAAATGCGAGAACCAATCCGTCTTGGGCCCCTTGGTCAGCGGCTTCGCGTCCGAGCCGTCCACGTTGGCGATGTAGATGTCGTGATTCCCGTCACGCGACGTGGACCAGATGATCTTCCCCTTCAAACCTTTGGTAAGGGCCTGCGCGGCCGCGGTCTCGGCGGCTTCGGGCTGCACGGGCTTGCCGCGCGGAGGTTCGGCGGAAACGGGAACGATCATGCCCGCCAATCCGGACGAGAGGATCATGGCGATGGCGAATCTCCGGGAACCGGCTGAATGGAACATCAGAATCCCTCCTTAGGACACGGGGATAAGGTACAAAAAACGGATGCGCGAGGCGGTTGCGGATGGCACGGGGCAGGCCATAAAGGGTCCGGCACGGGCCGGCAGGATAATCTGGAAAACAGGGAAACGGGTCCCGTCCTTCTCCCTACGTCGCAAAAATACAACGGCGGCGCCACTCCTTACACCGGACGCCCGGACGGCATGGGACGGCGATTCGCATGTAAACACGCATGTTACCTTGGCCGCGTTTCCGCTTGCATTCGGCCCCCCAAGTCGTTACTTTGGTGGGGCACCAGAACCCGGAAGGTATATGCAATCCCAAGCCTCGAAAAAGAACCGCTCCCTTTCCATCGGCGCCCTCTGCCTTGCCGGCGCCTTGTCCGCCTTGGCTCTCGGCGCCTGCGATAAAAGCGATTCGACCGCGCCCACCACCGACCCCAACGCCATGATCACCTTGACCAAGCCCGTGGGGGGCGATGCCTTCCATGTCGGCGATTCCCTGCGCGTCAAGTGGACCGTCAAAGACGATCCCGCCGACCCCATCCTCTCCGTCGATGTGGAGATTTCCCCGGACAGCGGGCTCTCTTGGGCCTTCGTGCCCTGGGGGCCGTCCCAGACCAAGGGTTCCGTCCCAGCCGGCAGCCAATTCTGGAACAATGTCAGTTGGAAGATTCCGGATAGCTTGTACATACCTTCCGTCGACAAGACGTTCAGCCTCAAAGGAAATAAACGCTGCCTGGTCCGTGTCAGTGATTATGTGAAGCCGATCGCGACGCGGAGGTCGACCATCGCTTCCGCCATTACCATCAATCCTTGATTCCTTGAGGCATTTAAGGCGGAAATAATCCGTCGGCCCCGGACGGTTTCCGGATGGGGCCGGCGATGTTTCAGTCTGCCGCCCGCTTGGCCTGGCTTTTCGCCGCCATCGCCGCCTTATCCCTGTCCGGATTTGAATTCACCAGCGCAGGCCGGTACACGGCGCCGTTCACGCGGTATTCCTCCTCCCCGGATTGCAACGTCACATGGCCCTTTTCCGCGCGCAGCCATGGTCCCTGGAGCTGGACGGGAGCGCGCTTGGTCGTTATGCCGATGCTCGTGCTGGCGCCGGGAAATAGGTTCCTGGTCCGGATGGAATCGACTATGCGTTGGGCGAATTCCAGCTGTCCCACGTCGCCCTTGTAATGATGGTCATCCAACATGGCCACGCCCACGGTGTTTATGGTGGTGGAAAACGGCAATTTGCCCGGTAGCAATTTGATCTGTGCCTGAATGATGGCGGGCAGGGCCAAGGTGGGGGCGAAGGTGCCCGTGGCGTCCGCCTCGTATTCTCCCATGATGAAGGGAAGGTTCGGAAGCCCCAATTCCCGGCGGATGGCTTTCGCCAAAGTAGCCAGATCGTCCGAGAAGGCATTGCATACCGTCTTGTCCGTGCGGGTGGCCTCAACTGTGCCGAGCATGCAGACGACGCCGCCGAAGGTCACGTCTTTCTGCACGGCCTTGGCGGCGGTGATGATTTGGTTGAACAGATAGGTGGAATCGTAATAGCGGTTGTCCAGCGGATCCAGCCCGGAGTTGTTGTTGCCGGTATTTTCGCCGCGGCAGGTGCACGACACGCTGGCATTGGTGAGTGCGCCGAAATAATAACCAGGATAAGCCTTCGCCATGGCCTTGATGAAAGGCATGCCCGTGCCGGCGCAACCGTTGCCGGAAAGGCCCGAGGCCGATACGCCCACGGGTTCGGCGGCCGGCACCCATTGCCGGGTGGTCTTGATCGGCCAATTCCAGCCCTGGGGAATGGAGACCGGATCCGATTTCTTCAGATCCACGCCCGCCATATTGGAATGGCCGATGAGCAGGTAGACGATGAATTTTTCCTTGGGTACCTCCACGCCGCCCAGGGTTATGGCTTGCGCGGGGGATGACCGGAAAAGCGACGCCAACAACAAGTAAAGGCCTAATTTTTTGAGCGACATAAATCTCCCCTGGGGGAAACCTGTTCCCGTTGCCCCAATTTAGGGCATAGGCGGTTGCCGCGCCAGCCATTTCTAGGGCATTGCTTTGCCAAATATTTTCCGATCCCGCGTTTAACGGCGGGCGAATCCGATTCCGTAAGCCTATATTGCAATTTGGGTTGTTGAGAGGAACTATCTTTCCGCGTGTCCTGGTTGGTACGGGCGGATTGAACCGATTGGTACACCCAGCAAAGGTCTGTCTTCCATGCGGCGTAACTTCGTTCTTTTCTTATTCCCGGCACTGGCCCTCCTCCTATTCTGTTCCTGCGATCAGGGTACCGGAGCTGTGGAGCTTCCCCAAGCCCTCTGCCAGGACCCCGATTCATTGCAATTGATGGCGCTTTCGCCCACGCCGCATAAGAGCTCCAAAATCGTGATGGGAAAGGACACCACCCTGGCCGGAACCGAATGGACCGGCGGCGATTCGGTGCGCGCATTCTTCGGCGGCAAGGATATCAAAGTGGTGTTCGTGGTGAACAAGTCGATGTACTTGCTGACCTATTCCGGAAACAACCCCGTGTTGACCCGCATCTCCCAGAACGACGAAGGCTTGTACGGGGGGCAAGGCGCGATCAACAGTCCCTTGTTCTCTCCGGACGGCAGGAAAATCCTTTTCGCCGGCACCACGCGCGGCAAACCCGCATTCGTGCAGGATGCCGTGGCGGGCGGAATCCCCTCCTTGCGCGTGCCCGTGGATCCCAAGGGACATACCACCGCGGAGCCTCATTGGCATAGCGAAAACGGGAAAACCTACGTCTACTTCGCCACCCTGCCCGGTTTGATCTTCTACGATAACTCCTGCAGCCAGATCCCTGGCGCTACCTACCGCCGCGAGCTGTTGAATGACAGCACCTTCGATTCCACCCGCACCACCGGCATCCCCGGCGCCTACCGGGGCGGCATCTCCCGGGACGGCCTGTGGGCCGGCACCTCCTACGCCCCTTCCGTCCTGTTCGACATCGGAGCCAAAAAATCGTATTTGCTGGCCGGGGGGTCTCAGCAATGCAATCCTTCCATGAATCCCTATCCGCCCGGCAGCAAGCACAACGACTACATGCTCATCCTCGCCTTCGGCGGACTGCCGGCATACAAACTCATCGACGGACGGGATACCGTGGAAGACATCCATGAGAACCTTTGGATTTACAACAAGGACGACAAGATCGTCTGGCAGGCCGCCATGCCCGATAAGAAATATTACCTGCATTTCGACAAGCCGGAATGGTCCACCCATCCCGACTTCGCCACGGCCGTGATCCTGGTGCGGGGCAAGGAGGACGCGGATCTGTTCGCCCTCAAGATCGGGGATCTGGCCAATGCCGAAGAGGGCAAATTGAACCAGGCCCAAGGGTATCTCCGCATCGGTAAGGGCGGATTCAACAGCGATACCTTCAGCCATCTTTGGGTGGCGCCGTAATTCCGCGGAAGCTCCGACCTTCCGCGCCAACCAACTCCAGGGAGCATTGCACATGGGAAAAGCATCCTTCATTTCCTCCGTCCGGAAACATACCGGCGCCGGCATACTGGCCTTCTCCGGCCTGATCCTGGCGTGGCGGGAGTTGCCGAAGTTCCTTGACGCGAAGGGGCCGCAAGCGGCCGTCTGGAACAATATCGGCGGCTGCGGCAGCAGCGGCGGCGGGGCCGCGGCGGGCGCGGGCAAATGGGTCGGGCGTGGTGTGAGCGGCGGCCTGGTGGACCTGGAATTGCTCAGCAATGAAACCATCGGCGGCGATTATTTCTATACCGCCCTGGCCAGTTCCTTCACCTTCCATTCCCCCTCGCATCCCAATTATACTGCGGGACTTTCCATGGGCCTCAAGTTCAATACCTACGAGTACGAAGGCTATAAGACCGGCGAGGATCTCAGCACCAGGCTGGTGCGGGATGTAGGGGGCTTCGGGGATCTGGGCCTGTCGTTCAATCGCCTTTTCGGCAATGAAAACGAGCATTCGCTGGGCCTTTCGGTTTCGCTTCCCACCGGTCAGCACGACATCAAACGCTTCCATCAAAAAGGCGCGCTCAGTGGGAACTCCTCCGACGATGTGCGCTGGGTAAATCCCTTCGTCCAGCCGGGTTCGGGCCTTTACAATCTGGGCCTAAGCTATGAATGGACCAAGACCAAGGATTGGGGCCTGCTCGTATTCGGCGGCAGCTATACCTCGGCATGGGCTTGGGACAACATGGGCTGCCGCGACGATTTGCCCGCCACCAAATCCGCCAATGATCGCGTGTTGAGCTGCCAGGCCGCCGGTCCGTCCCCTCTCACCTACAAGTTGTGGGAGCTCAAGCATCAGCCCTGGGGCGATCCCGATCCCGAATCCTGGCTGGACAGCTATGGCGTTCCGGGCACGGGCGCGACCGGTGCGGACGGGCTGAGCTTTTTCGGTTATATCGGCCATAAGGAAGAGGCGTCCACCCAGAACCTTGGCTTGACGCTTTCGATACCCATGGCGCCCACCTATTATTGGGAATACGGTCCCGAACCCGACAGCCGCGTCAGTTCGCGCATCCGCACCTATGACTATACCCTCAAGCTCAGCACGGGCCTGGAAATCACCAATCCCAATTTCCCCATCTTCCTGTCCCTGGGGCTGCCCTACAAGTTGAATGACGTAGTGGCACGCGGGCGCCTGGTGAATCCGCAGAATTACGTGGCGACGGTGGGGGTGAAGGGAACCTTCTTTTAACAGAAGGGGACCTTCTTCTAATAGAAGGGACCCTTCTTCTGACTATTTCGCCTTGTCGGTCCAAAGGGCCCAATAGCGCGGGCGCTTATCCTTGAAGTAATCGTCTTCCACCGAACCGGTCCAAATCCCGTCCAGATGGGAGAGGACCAGGTAATGCACGTCCCCGACCTGGAACGATTTCACGTTGCCGCCCACCTTGGCGTCCTGCTCATCCTTGATATCCTCCCGCGCGAAGCGGGGGTTGTAATGGCCGACGAGGATATCCGCGTCCGCATAAGACCCCTGCGCCACCTTCAGCACCTTGTATTTCATGATATAGGCGTAGTTGTATAGATCGTTGGCCGGAAAGGAACCGGAGATTTCCTCGAGCTGTGCGGTCATGACCAGCTCGCCTTCCACCGGAGGTTTGGCGGAGACCTCGGCGGCGGATTGCTGCCCGGCGGCCGCGGAATCGGCCGCCTTTTCCTTGCACGCCATGATGGGAAGCAGGCACAAAAGCGGGACGAACCGGGCTGATTTTATCATGCTTCCATTCTAGAAATTTTCCGCGGATTCATGGGTGGCGGAAGCTATGGATGGGGATTGCCGATCCCTGTCCAAGCCGTTCTCATGCAAAAGGACGCGCGAGCGTGCGGTAAAAACGACGCGACCGTCCGCCGCGTTCCGGCCGGAGCCATCCGGCTCGTCCGGTTTCAAACCGAAGTCTTGGAGGCCGCCGCTCGTCCCTTGTCATCGTTATGGGATCGGCGGCGAGGACCCGCGACAGCGCCCTGCCCCGCAAAGATCCGTTGCAAACGGTCGGGTCCCAAGGTAAAGTAGGACATCGCCCCGGGGCGGCGGAGGGGGCGGAACATGGCGGACGCGGGGAAATCCGGTGCGGCGGCGGACAGCCGGGTGGAAGCATATTTCCTGGCGGAGAGCGGCGATTGGCGGCCGGCCCCCGGGCAAGAGCGCGTCAAGGTCATTCCCGTCGCCAACTATGTCCAATTGGGCCAATTGGCGGCGCTGCGTTTCCTGGAATACGCCTGCGCGAATCCGGAAGGGGTGGTAGCCTTGCCCACCGGCAAGACACCGGAATACTTCATCAAATGGATGGGATATTACCAGGCCACTTGGGCCGCGGAGGCGAAGGATGGCCTGCTTTCCCGACTGGGCTTCGCGGGCCTCGGCAAGCCGCGCATGGACGGCCTCCGTTTCGTGCAACTGGACGAGTTCTTCCCCATGCGCCCCGATCATGAGCGCTCCTTCGCCTACTTCATCCGCAAGTATTACCTGGAGGGATTCGGATTGGATGCGCGCCGGGCCTTGCTGATCGACAGCTACCGCATTCCGGAAGGTTTGGAGGCGGCGGCTTTCCCTCACAAGAACCTGCAGGAGGTGTTCGCCGCCGGGGAAATCGATCTGGATTTGCGCGCGCGCCTGCCCGCCCATGAAAAGGAAGCCCTGCACCGGAACATCCTGCGCCGCATCGACGAATTCTGCGAAGCCTACGAAGGGAAGATCCGCGCCTTGGGCGGGATCGGGTTTTTCCTCGGCGGCATCGGGCCGGACGGCCATATCGCTTTCAACATCCGGGGCACGAGCCATCATTCCACCACGCGTTTGGACAAGCTCAATTACGAAAGCCAGGCCTCCGCTTCGGCCGATCTCGGCGGCATCGATGCGGTGCGCAAGAAAGCCGTCATCACCATAGGCTTGGGCACCATTACCTACCGCGCCGATGCCGTGGCCATCATCATGGCCGCGGGGGAGAGCAAGGCGCCCATAGTCGCGGCGGCGCTGGAACGCCCCGCTGGCATCGAAGCCCCGGCCAGCTGCCTGCACAAGCTGCCGCAGGCGCGCTTCTACCTCACCGCCGGCGCCGCCTCCCGGCTCAAAGCGCGGCGCCAGGCCATGCTCTCGGCCCAGGCCCAGGCGCGCCCCGGAGGGGCATCCGCGCGCGAGTTGCAGCGCCTGGTCATAGATGGCGCGCTATCCCGTACCCGGGACTCCGATCCGTCCTCGGGTCTTGGCGCTCCGCATCCCGATGCCGCCGGCATTCCCGAATGGAGCCTGGCCGTCCGGCTCTCCGCTAACCCCATCCCGGATCTGCTGCGGTCCGCGCAAGACTCCATCCGCGCCAAAATCCAGCGCGGCCGGAACTTGCCTGCCGATCAGGTCTTTCTGCACACGGCGCCCCACCACGATGATATCGAGCTCGCCTATTTTCCCGTCATCCATCATCTTGTCCGTACCCTGCGGCATGAAAGCCATTTCTGCTATCTGACCAGTGGTTTCACGGCGGTGACCAATCTTTATCTTCTCTCGCGGCTCCGGCAATTGGCGGACTTCCTCCAAACCGGAAGCCTGGGGCGGTCGGGGAGCGGACAATCCGCCGGCCCAGGGCAAAGCGGCGATCCGCGCCGCAAGATCAGCGCGGAGGAATTGCGCGATCCGGACGCGGCGCAGCGGGAGATCCACGGCTATCTCAAGGCCATCGCCGGGCGCGACCGCGAAGGGGAGGAATATTTCACCGCCTGCCGGCTGGCGCGTTTCGTCTTCGGCCGCGGCCGCGATTCGACCGAAGCCCAGGCGCATGCCTTCGTGCTCGCGCACATCGCGGTGTTGGAGGGATTGGAATCGGGCCAGGCGGATCCGGAACCGATCCAGATGATGAAGGGCTGGCTCCGGGAATGGGAAGCGGAACTGGTGTGGGCCCATTTCGGGCATGGCCGCGATCATGTCCATCATCTGCGCCTGAAGTTCTACACCGGCGCCATTTTCCCGGACGATCCGGAATTGCAACGCGATGTGCTCCCCATCCTGGCTTTGTTGGAGAGGGTGCGGCCCCAGGTCGTCACCGTGGCCATGGATCCGGAGGGCAGCGGCCCGGATACCCATTTCAAGGTGCTGATCGCCGTGGCGCGGGCCTTGGAGGAATACATGCGCATCCACGGCGACGGTGCGGCCAAGGATTTGCGCGTGTACGGTTACCGCAACATCTGGTCGCGCTTCCATATCGCGGACGCGGATATCATCGTGCCGGTCTCGCTCAATTCCTTCGCCGTGCTGGACAGCATGTTCAAGGCCTGCTTCATCAGCCAGCGCACGGCATCTTTCCCTTCCCCCGAATTGAACGGCACTTTCAGCGAATTGGCCCAGAAGATCTGGGTGGAACAGCATGACGATTTGACCGCTCTGATGGGGAGGGAATTCTTCTACGGGGATCCGCATCCCATGATGCGACGCTCCTACGGGGCCATCTATCTCAAAGACATGAGCTATGCCGAATTCAGGGCGGAAATGGAACCGGTGTACCGCCTTTTGGAGGCTAAAAAGGATCTGCGCTAGGCCGCTATTCTTCCATCGGTTCGCCGGCCTTGCTTACCTGGGTTTCCCGCGATTGCACGTACACTTCATCGACATAGGGATGGCAAGCGGATGCGTTTTCGGGGGTGAACTTGATCGCCGTATCCTTCATGTTGGGGCCTACCTCGCGGGCGAACTTCTGTTCCCAATCCGGATCAACCAGGCGGAAGTTGACCGTAACGGCGTGATCCAAGGTGTTCTCCAATTTCATTTCCACCTTCGCCCCGGATTCCTTGCACTCATTGCTGATCCGGAAGTAGAACTGGATCCCCTGATTCTCCCCCGCGAATTGCCATTTCAGAGGCACGTCCGCCCGGACGGCCACGGCGCCCAGCAAGGCCAAGACTGCGATAAACCGGGTCATGATATTCTCCCTGTTGTTCGGTAACGGATGCGATGATCAACATACCTTTTTGACCCCCGCTTCCCTTGCTATTCCGGTAAATGCGTTCCCAAGCGGGGGCATCTGATTGTATTTTTCCCGTTTCGCATCGGAACCGGGAATTAAATGAAAACAGGCATTCTCATCATCAATCTCGGCACGCCGGAAGCTCCGGAAACGGGTCCCGTACGGCGGTATTTGCGCGAGTTTCTGGGCGATCCGCGCGTACTGGATATTACCGCCTGGGGCCGCTGGCTGCTTTTGAACCTGATCATCCTGCCTTTCCGGCCCAAAAAATCGGCTGAGGCCTACCGGAAAATCTGGACCGATCGGGGATCGCCCCTGCTTTTCAACACCCTGGACTTCACGGAAAAACTGCGCGCCTCGCTTCCCGCCGACGGCCAGGTGGAATTCGCGATGCGTTACGGGCGGCCTTCCCTGGAGTCCAAGCTCGATCTTTTGCTGGCGGAATCCCCGGAGGAATTGGTGATCCTCCCCATGTATCCGCAATACTCCTCCGCGTCCACCGGTTCCACCTTGGAAAAGGTTTTCTCCTTGCTGGCCGCAAAGTGGAACGTACCCACCGTCCGCGTGATCGGTCCCTTCTATAACGATGCCGGTTTCCTGGACGCTTGCGCCGCCATCGCCAAGGAAAACCTGGCGGCCTTCGCGCCCGATCATGTGATTCTCAGTTACCATGGCTTGCCGGAACGGCAAATCCGCAAAAGCGAAAGCGCTCCCGGCCATTGCCTCGCAAGCGACGACGCCTGTTGCGCTGCCATCACGGCCAGGAACCGGTTCTGCTATCGCGCCCAGTGTTTCGAGACCTCGCGCGGGTTGGCGCAAAGATTGGGGCTGGCTCCCTCCGGCTATACCGTCTGTTTCCAATCCCGCCTGGGCCGCACGCCCTGGATCAAACCCTATACGGATCAGGTGGTCGCCGAGCTGGGGCGGCAAGGCAAGAAAAGGCTGCTGGTGCTGGAGCCTTCCTTTACGGCGGATTGCCTGGAGACGCTGGAAGAAATCACTCTGCGCGCGCAAGCCACCTTCTCCCAAGCCGGCGGCGGACAATTGCGATTGGCGCCTTCCCTCAACGCTTCCGATGCCTGGGTGCGCGCGGTGCGCGATCTGATCTTTCCCAAATGATTTTTCCGCGCAGGTTACGGGTGCACTCTAGGCTTTGCCTGCCGCATGCGGGTTCACGCCAATATTTATAATTCGAGACGGATATCACAAATCTATTTCCCGGACCGTTTCAGCTTCCGTCCTGGGCCTTCTCATCTTTTCGCGGTTTCGCCGTGTCCCGGGGCTTACCGATCGCAATCCACCCGACAATCGCAAAGTCTCTCGCCCCGGAACCGCGTCGGCAGCGCCCTCGCAGCGCTTTTGCCTTATTGGCACAACGTAGCGGCGGAGGCCGCAATCGCCCGGATTTCCTTTTTTTTGACCTCCAAAAAAAAATTTTGAGAAAATGGGTGCACGACCATTGACGTTGATTGCGTTCCGATTTATCTTATCAATCCCCCCCGAAAAGGGTGGGAACCGAAAGCCTTTGAGCTTCGGATGCTCTTTGAGAGAAGAATCAGGAACAAGCAGTAAATCACAGCGGAGCGGGAGCTCGGCAGAATAACCGCAAGGTTAGGCCTGCAGAGTCGA
>JBDSWM010000109.1:0-4147 GCA_039926685.1 Fibrobacteria bacterium
CGCATACCGGGCATTCGAACTTGGGGAAGTTCTGGTGGGTGGCCAGGAACGGGATCAGGGAAATCCGGTTTTTCAAAGTCCGCAACATGGTTCTCATTCCGGGCATCCTTTCTAAGATTCGATCCTATATCCCCGAATGGGAATATATGGGGGCGGACGGCAGTTTTTTCCTGGCATTGATCATGGAGTCCACGATAGGCTGGAGGGTTTTCCGGATGCATTTCCCCGCCAGAATGGAACCGCTGTCATTCATGTGCACCAAATCATAGAGATACCGGTTCGACTGGGGTATCGCAGCCTCCAGGTCGATCATGGGGATGGAATGCTTGGCCGCGATGCGGCGGATTTGTTCATTGAAGGCGCGATGGAAATACCGCATTTCGCCATAAGAAAGGCCCTGTTTCACCATGGGGGCCGTGACCTTGGAAATGAAGGGATCGGGCTGTTCCGTGAACCGCGATCCCTGGGTCATCAGCACCGGTAAAATCCCGTTGGCTTGGCAAATGGCTACGTAGGTTTCGATCGCTTTGGAATACTTCTCGAGAACCAGCGCGGTATCGGCAGCCGCATGATAGCCTCGGGCCTGCGCGAAATCATCCACCGTGGCGGCATGCGCGGCCAGATAATTATTCAACTCGAAAGTGAGATGCGGAATCAGCGTTTTCATCAGGTGGCTTATCATTTCGCGAATCGGTCCGCGTTTATTGGTGACGATTTGAGGACGCAAGGCTCCCCAATAGGTTTTCTGGTAAAGCAGGAGGGCGAAGTCATTGACATTCTCCATGTAAACCGAGATATCCGGGTTTAGAGGAAGCACCTTGTTGATCAGGATATTGATGGCCTGGATGGTGTAGCTTCCGCTGACTCCGGCATTGAAGGACCTGATGCTCGCCCCGTTGCTTTCCAGAAGCCGCGCGGCCAGATATGGAAAGCGGTTTTTTTCCTCCATCGCCTGGCATTCCGTGGTGGACCCGCCCTGGAACGCGATGGTCAGATCCGCGCTATCGCCTTGGAAAAACGGCCCTATGAACCCATTCGTATCGGCGCGATAAACATATTCCTTGTCCTCCAGTCCATCGGCTTTTTCCAGATACGACCTGGGAATGCGCATGGAGAATGACTTCAGCGGGGGATGTTCCTTCAAAACGATAAACCGCTCGGGGCCGAAAGGATGCCATCCTTTGCGTTTTACCGACACCGCCAATTCGAGGGAAAAAATGATGGCGGCAAAGAATACCAGGGTAGCGAGCGCGAGAATAATCGGCCCATATTTATTGAACCGGTTGGCCTTCGGATTACCCATCCCTAGAACAAGGTGTAAATGAACGGGGCGAGAGCGGCGTTCTTACCGGCCAAGAGCAGCAGCCCCCCGATTCCCAGCATGGCCAGGATGAGCGGGAGCAGCCACCATTTCTTGTTCTGCTTCAGGAATTGGAAAAATTCCGAAATCAAACCGGGATTCCCGTCGAAGTCATCGGAACTTTCATCGACCAGATTTTCATCGATCATTTTGGTGGGTCCGGCTTTTTTCATGTCCATTCTTTCCGTCAAAATTGCCTCAGCAAGGAGGCCTTAGAGCTTTTGCGTATTTCCGGTTCCCGCCAATAGCTTTCGCCGTCGCGGCGGATTTTCATGCCGAGGGGATCCGGTTTTGCCATTCTAAGCGCTATCCCGAAAGGGGTGAGTACGATGTAATACAGGATGCCCAGCACCAACGGTGAGACGACCTTGCCCATGAGCAATCCCAGCGCCGTCCAGGCGCGGTAAATCCCTTCGGCCCGTTCGCCTAATGCGAGGCATGCCGTTCCCGCAGCGGCGAACCCTCCAGCCAGGTAAACCTGCCAGGGCATGCCCCCGGTGCGGGCATATTTCAGGGTGACAAGGATGGACAGCAAGGCGGCAAATCCCAGGAAATACATTCCCAGCTTGCGGATTTCCTTCGCCTCGATGTTCGATGCTGGCTTCTGCATATTCAATCCAATGCGAATTGGTGCTTCCAGTCCACCTTGTCCTCGAATACCGGCTGCCGTGATTTCTCCAGGACATGGTTCCCCATGACCAGCATGTCTATCCCCGTCCGCATGAAGCAGGCGTAGGCATCCTGGGGCGTGCACACGATGGGTTCGCCCCGGACGTTAAAGCTGGTATTGATCAGGATGGGACATCCCGTAAGCCCTTCGAAGGCCTTCAGCAATCCATGGAAGGTGGGATTGCGGACGGAATCCACGGTCTGCAGCCGGGCCGAATAATCCACATGGGTGACGGCCGGGATAGTGCTGCGCACCGCGTTCAACTTGTCGATGCCCCACAAACCTTCTTCGCTTTTTGTCATGGTCCGGCGGAGCGATTCGCGCACGGGCGCGACCATGAGCATGTAAGGGGAATCCGCCTCGAATTCGAAATACTCGGAAACCTTTTCGCGCAGCACCGCCGGGGCGAAGGGCCGGAAGCTTTCCCGGAACTTGATGCGCAGGTTCATTTCCTTCTGCATGCGGGGGCTGCGGGGATCGCCCAGGATGCTGCGGGCGCCCAAGGATCGGGGACCGAATTCCATCCTGCCCTGGAACCAACCGATCACCTTCTCTTCGGCGAGGGCCTTGGCTGCGGTGGCCAAAAGCTTGCCCGGCTCCAGGCGATGAAAATCCGCTTGCACGCTTCGCAGGAACGCTTCGATCTCGGCGTCGCTGAAATCAGGTCCAAGGAACGCCCCTTGCATGGCATCTTCAGGGACCGGCGTGCGGCCCTTACCCTGGAAACGATGATAGGCCAAAAGGGCGCATCCCAGCGCGCCGCCCGCATCGCCCGCCGCGGGCTGCACCCACATGCGATCGACGATGCCGCTCTGGAGTATTTTCCCGTTGGCGACGCAATTGAGCGCCACGCCCCCGGCCAGGCAAAGGTTGCGCGAACCCGTGGCCTTGACCGCGAAGCGCGCGATGCGGAGCATGGCCATTTCGGTCACTTCCTGCACCGAGCGCGCCAAATCCATTTCCTTCTGGGTCAACTGGCTTTCCTGCTTGCGGGACGGGCCCCCGAAAAGCGCGTCGAACCTGGCATTGGTCATGGTCAACCCGCCCAGGTAATCGAAATAGTCCTGGTTCAGATGGAAAGACCCGTCTTCCTTGAGATCGATGAGGTTGTCCAGGATGGTCTGCACATAGCGGGGCTCGCCGTAAGGGGCCAGCCCCATCACCTTGTACTCGCCGGAATTGACCTTGAAGCCCGTGTAATAGGTGATGGCGCTGTAAAGCAGTCCAAGGCTGTGGGGAAAGCGGATTTCCTTGATGATCTCGAAGTCGCTGCCCTTCCCATGGCCGATGGTGGTGGTCTGCCATTCGCCTACGCCGTCCACGGTGACGATGGCCGCTTCTTCGAAAGGCGATGGCAGGAAGGCGCTCGCGGCATGCGATTCATGATGGAAGGGAAAGAGGATTTTCCCGGCGTACCCTAGGTTCTTTTTCAGGGTATTGCGCATCCACAGCTTGCTGCCCATCCACACGGGAAGCGCCATCTTAAAGCTGGACAGGCCGCGGGGTGCGATGGAGAGATAGGTTTCCAGGATGCGATCGAAGAACTTGACGAAGGGTTTGTCGTAGAAGGCCACCAGTCCCACGTCTTGGATGCCGATCCCGGCACTGCGCAGGCAATAGGCCACGGCTTGGAAGGGAAAGCCTTCATCGTGGCGTTTGCGGGTGAAACGTTCCTCCTGGGCGGCGGCGACGATTACGCCCTTTTTCAGCAAAACGGCGGCGGAATCATGGTAAAAACAGGACAGGCCGAGGACATAGTCGGATCTCGTAATTGTCATGGGTGGAAAACTTAGCATGCCCGGTAACCTGCGCGAATCCGGAAATGATTCAGGATGATTTCGTTTCTGTATTTTGGTCCAAATTGGACATCGACCCCAGCATGGCCGCAGTGAGGATGACCAGGCCCGCAATCGCCTCTTTACGCAAAGTTACGTCGAAAAGATTCGCCAAACCCAATCCCGCGAACACGACCATTCCGGTAAGGCCGACGGCGAAATGCAATTCATCATCGCGTTTCATGATTCGGGCGGAGAGGCGGATTTGCCGCCAAAGCATGGCCAGGAGCAGCCCTAGCGCGGGAATCCCCATTTCGGCCGCCACCAGCAGGAACCCGTTAT
>JBDSWM010000110.1:0-7943 GCA_039926685.1 Fibrobacteria bacterium
CATCGGCAACAATACCACCAGCCTCATCAAGGTTGAAGGCGCGGTGACGGGAGAGAAGCTTCTGGACGGGACCACCAAGTTCACCGAAGTCTTCTACGATGGCAGCTTCGCGGCCGATTTCGAAGCCGCCGATGCCGGTGTCAAAGCCCTGTTGCCTTCCCTGTTCACCAAAGCGGACGGAGCGCTTAATGCCGACTACACACCTAAGTCCACCTCAGTCGTAGACGCGAAGGCCGGTGCGGTTATGGCCGGCGACCTTTGGTACAAGGACTGGACCCGCACGGGTTCCATTCCCGCCCTCTAATCCCGGCGTTAGCCCGATTCCCGAGGCCTCCTGCATAGGAGGCCTTTTCTCATTTCGGAGATTGGGGCAGAAGCGCAAGGCATCGATCACATTAAGGAAGAAACATGAAACCGCATCCCCTCATCCCATTCACCTTAATCGTCCTTGCCTGGGCGGTATTGGCGGCCTGTCGCAAAGCGCCAGCGGCCAATGGTGAGGCTTTGGCCTCTGGCGGTCAGGCCCGGCTGGAAGGTTCAGTTGCGGGTATCCGGCTGCAAGGGGCCTTCGCGAATCCGGATACCCTGGTGCGCACCTTTGTCGAGGCGGTATTGGCCGATTCGGGCAGAAAATCCTATGCCTGCCTCCCGTCCCTGGCGGAGTACCAGGTCATTTATCCTCATATGCCCGATGCGGATTCCAATCCTGAATCCCCCCGCATGATAGCGAACATGCTCACCGCGTCCAACCAAAAGGAGTTACCCCGGTGGATCCGGGATGCCCATGGGTTCCGGGGGTTTTCCCGTTACCAGGCCGGCCCCATCGAGTCCCACGACGGATACGAGTTGATCACCAGTATCCGGGTATTCATTTTGGATGATCAGGGGCGGGAAAGGGAATTCCCCATCTTCCGCACCTTGATCCGGATCGACGGCGGCTACAAAATCTGGCTGTTGTTGGAAACTTGATCCCGAGAGAGCGGAGGTCGCCGGACTTGTGGCATTGCGCGCTCTCGTCCTAGACGGGCAAAAAGCGGCCTTCCGCGCTTACCGGCCTAATGTTAAAAGCTTGGACGCATATCTGCCCTCTTCTCTGTCATAAACAAAAGCGAAATAAAATTGAAATATTATCGTTAACTATCTTAACCATATTTATTAGGTCATTCAAAAGAGGACCATAATGATGAAAATCCGTTTCAGCCTAGCCGCGTTCTTGTTGATTCCATCCGCTTTATCCTTCGCCCTGGATTTGAATGGCGCCGGATCCACGTTCATCTATCCGCTGGCCTCCAAATGGTTCAGCGAATACAATAAAAAAACCGGGATCAAGATCAATTACCAAAGCATCGGGTCAGGCGCGGGGATCCGCCAGCTTTTGACGGGCACAGTGGACTTCGGAGCCAGCGATGCGACCATGTCGGATGAGGATATGAAAAAAGGCAAATACCCCATTTTGCACCTGCCTGCGACCATGGGCGCGGTGGCTATCGTGTACAACCTTCCCGATGCACCCACAGGTATCAAGATGACACCCGACATTCTCGCGGGGATTTTTCTTGGGGATATCAAAAAGTGGGATGACAAGGCCATCATGGCTTTAAACCCCGGCATGAAAATACCGGGACAAGATATTTCCGTGGCCCATCGCTCTGATGGGAGCGGAACCACCAGCATTTTCACCGAGTACTTATCCAAAGTCAGTCCGAAGTGGCTGGAAAAGGTGGGAAAGGGAACGGCCGTGAACTGGCCTGTAGGTCTGGGGGGTAAAGGCAATGAAGCCGTGGCCGGTCTTGTGAAACAGGTTGCCGGATCCATCGGCTACGTGGAATTGGCTTATGCCCTGGAAAACAAACTCTCCTTTGCGCTCATCAGGAATCAATCCGGGCAATATCCGCTCCCATCCATTGAAACCACAACCGCCGCCGCGGCAAGCGCTATCGAAACCATGCCTGCCGATTTCCGGGCCTCCATTACCAATATGCCGGGTAAGGATTCCTACCCGATCTGCGGATTCACATGGATCCTTGCCTTCAAAAAGTATGATGACGCGGCGAAGGCGAAAACCCTGGTGGACTTCCTGACTTGGTCCATGGACGAAGGTCAGAAAATGGGTCCGGCCCTGCACTATTCGCCGCTTCCTCCCTCCCTCATCCAGAAAATCAAGGTAGCCATAGCCACCATCAACGAAAATGATCCGAAAACCGGTGTCCAAGCCAGCAAAGGGGATTGATCCCTCGCAACGGACGGTCGTGAAATTGGTACGGCCCTCCAAACCGGATTCCCCCATTCCCTCCTACGACATGTCCCGCGGCTCGGGAAGTGAACGAGCGGCAATCCCCCTCGTCACCGGCAAACCCTGGGGTGATCGGGCTTTCAAGAACCTGACGGCCGGTTTTGCGGGCCTGATTCTTCTGCTTGCCATTGCCATGGTTTGGGAGCTGTGGCTGGCGGCTTCCGAGTCGGTATCAGCCATGGGGTGGCATTTTTTCCTCACCCAGAAATGGGATCCGGTTCTGGACCATTTCGGCGCGTTGGCCTTTGTCTATGGAACAATCGCCTCCGCACTGATTGCGTTCCTTATTGCCACCCCATTTGGAATCGGAATCGCCTTGTTCTTGACTGAAATCGCTCCCAGGCCGATGCGAGAGCCGATTTCCTTCTTAGTGGAAATCCTGGCGGCAATCCCTAGCGTCGTTTACGGGCTCTGGGGGATTTTCGTCCTGGCACCCTTGATGCGCAGCCACATTGATCCCTTTCTTATCGGCTGGATAGGTAAACCGCTTTTCGCCGCGCCCTCCACCGGACTTTCCCTGCTCAGCGCCGGAATCATCCTCTCCATCATGATTCTGCCTACCATTATGGGAATAAGCCGGGAAGTATTCCAAGCTATCCCGCGGGGAACCCGGGAAGCCGCTCTGGCCTTGGGTGCCACCAAATGGGAGACGATACGGGTCGCCGTACTGCACCCCTCGCGAGGCGGCCTCCTCGGGGCCGTGATGTTGGGTCTAGGCCGCGCTTTGGGTGAAACCATGGCTGTCACCATGGTCATCGGAAACCGGCCGGAAATCTCCGCCAACATCCTCGGGCCATCGCATACTATCGCCGCGGTCATTGCCAATGAGTTCGCCGAAGCTACAAGCGATATACATCTTTCCGCGCTGGCCGAATTGGGACTTGTGCTCATGGGTATTACTATTCTCATCAACCTGGCCGCCCGAATCCTGGTCTGGTCAACAGCGTCCCGACTACAAACCGCCGGGGACGATTCGTGAACGAATGGCACTACGCGAAACGCAAAGTAATCGACCGAGGAATGCACCTGCTGTTCATGCTCATGGCCGCCTTAATCATGATTCCCCTGGCCAGCATGGTCTTGTATGTGGCGGTCAGAGGACTGAAAAGGCTTGATTTGGATTTCTTCCTGCATCTCCCGGCTCCGGTTGGAGAAAAGGGAGGAGGGATGGGGAATGGCATCCTGGGAACGGTTTCCATGGTCCTCATTGCTTGCGGTATCAGCCTCCCCATCAGCATTATGGGAGCCATCTATCTCGCGGAATATGGAAAGCGGTCCCGATACGCTTCCCTGGTCCGGTTTACAGCGGACGTGCTGGCTGGGGTCCCATCCATCGTTACCGGTATCTTCGTTTATCAAATCCTGGTCCGTCGTGTTCACCATTTTTCATCCCTGGCCGGTGGTTTGGCCCTTGGGATCATCATGATTCCCCTGGTTACCCGGACGACCGAGGAGCTTTTAAAACTTGTCCCAAGCGCCCTGACCGAAGCGTCGCTCTCTCTCGGCGTTCCTCGCTGGAAAACAAGCCTTTATGTGGTATTACATGCCGCACGCGGCGGTATCGTAACGGGCATCCTTTTGGCCGTGGCCCGGGTGGCAGGTGAAACGGCACCATTATTATTCACAGCCCTCAACAACCAGTATTGGCCCTCGGGTATAAACCAGCCCACGGCGTCCTTAACCGTTCAGGTATTCACCTATGCCATTTCCCCGTTCCAGGATTGGCAGGATCAAGCTTGGACCGGGGCGCTAGTGCTTTTGTTGCTGGTCTTCGGAGTAGGGCTTTCTGCCAGGCTGGTATTGAGCAGAAACCACGTATCCAACATGTAGGCGTGTTAAAAACCCCAATCGCTTTCCGTTTTCAATTCGATTTCTCCCCAGAACTGACTGACGATAAGGAAGGAACGATCAGAACCAACCCTGTTAATTTCCCATTTCCCTGCTCAAAAACCGATTTCTCGCTTTCGTCCAAATAGTCCAGTGCCCGACTCCATTTCCGGACCCGAACGGAATTGAAAAATTTTCCGGCGGCGACTTTGAGGTCGGCCTGGGATTGGGCCGCAATTTCCGCTTTTGATTGTGCCAGGACTGGCGTGTCGGATTCAACCGGCACGCCAATGACTGAATCGGCAACCGGACCCTGATCGATGACCGGCAGAAGTTCGAAAATGCCATCAATTTTTCCATGGACAATTTTGATTGCGGGATTGTTGTTCAGGGTGGAATGCTTCAGCGCCCGGAGCTTTTCCGAGTATTCAGGGGGAACTTCACCAACCGCGTTCAGTATCTTCATCTGATCTTCCGGCGCCATCAGCAATTCCGATAGCATCGGTTTGGATAGGTTGGGAGGAGGCCGGTTCGGCAGTCCAGTCGAACTCACTAATCGGGAAAAAGCGTTTTTCTCGGAAATCGTTTTCCTCCTTATGACGTTCTTCTTTGTTTTTCTCGGCTTGTCCGTCCATTTCGGAGATCGCCGGCTTATTCTCCTGGCATTCGGCCTTACGACCGCCGGGTTGGCTATTCAGGATCCGGGAGGTCATGATTGCTAAATTCAAAAAATGATAAGCCCCATTATGCTTCGTTCCGAAATGCCCTTGTGGCGCCAGTTGGAGATGGTGTCCCGCCGATATCAGGTTTCGCTCGCGAAAAAGCTGAATCACCTTGGCATCGAACGGCACTTTTACCTGATGCTTGCCATCGATGAAGGGGTTGGAAAATTCACCCAGCAGGATTTGGCCGACATTCTGGAAATCGACAAGGTCCTGATGGTTGGCATCCTGAACTACTTAAGCGAAAATGGATTCGTTGAGCGGAAACAAAACAAGGAAGATGGTCGGAAACATAGAATTGTCCTGACCGGTAAGGCAAAAGCCGCTTTGCCTGAAATCAGGAAAACCATTTCCGATCTGAATCGGCAGGCCCTATCCGAGCTTCCCGCCAATCTTGCTGAAAATTTTCCTGAAATCCTAAGATTGATCCGGGGAAGTCTGGAGAATCTTCAGGATGATAAAAACTCTTCAAAAAAAAGACCCGCTCGAAACCAACTTAAGTCGCGATCCCCTTCGCGAGGAGCCTTAAAGACCTTGGCCGTATTACGGAAATAAAACCATGTCCGGCGGACTTTTGGGCGCATCGGGGATTTTATCAATGGCGAACTCTACGGCAGGATTACGAATTCGGGTCTCGGAATGTACTCTCCCTCCTATCCATTGCGTGTTGCGCATTATGAATTTAGTTAATTCCATTTACTATCTCGAATGGCCATCCGGTCCCCTCTTTAGGGATGGATCCGGCCCGCGGGTACAGGAGGATTTCAACGTCCCAACTACTTATTGTATGCAACAGATTGCCGTTTACCCTCTCGGCATCCCGTAAAGTGACGTTATCCAAGGGTTTGAAGTCAACGGACAGGACCCGGTCGAACATCCAACAAGCTTGTAATAACCATATCCCGCCGCACCCCCAAAAACCATCCCGATGAAAATCCGTAAAACCGGAGCGTCACTCATGCTCTCCTCCCGGTTTTCCCTTTCGCCTGGCTGTTGGCGGGCGGACAGTATATGGATTGTAAAGTCATAACCAACCGGATGATTTCCGGTGAAGCGGTGCTGTAGAACACCTGCTTCCCTTCCTTGCGCGATTTGAGGATGCCCGCGGCTTTAAGGCGGGAAAGATGCTGGGAAACGTTGCTTTGCGACGTTTCGAGAAAGGCTTCCAATTCTTGCACGGTTTTTTCCCCGTCGCCGATGCAACAAACCGCCAAGAGGCGGGTTTCATGGGCCAGGGCCTTCAAGGTTTCCGCGGCTTCCAGGGCTTTGGGAATGAGAGAGTCGAGTCCGATTCTTTTCATATTATTATATTATAATTTAATAATATTTAAGTCAAGCCGTTTTCCAGCCCCCCTGGAGGTTCCCCTTCGGTACTACCGGGGGGGCGTCCGGGAGTCCACCTCCGTGTTGCAGGCAGGAAGGATACGGTGTCCGTCCATCTTGGGCCGGCATGGTTCCTTGAGAATCAGGAATTATCGCTGGCAACGAACGACAGCGTCGAAGTGAATGGCTCCAATGTCCAAAGTCGCATTCAATGGCGGAACCGCGCAGATCGCGTTGGAAGTGCGCAAGGGAAAGGAAGTATTGACTTAGGCCTCGAAATCCCTCGCATTACTCTAAAGTTCTGATTTTATTGGAATGGTACGCCAAGAACAAAAAGACCCGGGCCCAAACTGGGTACGATTCGGTGGGGTTTCTTCGGGAGGGGCAGAAACAAGAAGGCCCTTCGAAGTTGTCTGTTCTCTAGGAGAATCAACAACTTGAAGGGCCTAATGTTGGTAGCGGGGTCAGGATTTGAACCTGAGACCTTTGGGTTATGAGCCCAACGAGCTACCGGGCTGCTCCACCCCGCACCGAAATTGGTGTAGGGCTAATGTACTCCTAAATCGATCCGATGTCAACCTTTCCTCGGCAATTCCGAAATCAGCCCGGTTTATCCAAATCCAGAAACAACTCGCGCACGGCCCTGTTGGTTTCCATGCAGACCAGGCTTTCCGATAGATGGTTCAAGGCCAAACGGGTCACGTGGAAGGCTCGCCCCAAGGTCATGAAGATGGAAACCATATCCATTCTCCTGGCTATGTAATGGTGCCCGGCCATGCGGAAATGCGATGCGCCCAACTCCTCGTAGAACCGGAAACCCGGCGCGGCCCGCCTATCCACGCGCCGTTGCACATGACCCGGGAAAATGCCCGCCAGGAACAATGCGTAATTGCCGATATGGGTTTGCATGGCGAAGCGCTCTTCAGACTCCAGCCGTTCCAGCGCTTCCAGCATTTCATGCATATAGTCCAGATGGCGATCGTCGTTAGGATTGGGCTGGCGCAGCCTCTGCAAAAGGGAGAATTCGGCCAGTACTTCGGCCACGTAATCGGCCACATCGCGATCGTGGATTTCCTCGCGCAGTAGCGCATGCCTTACCAGCACGTAGAAATAAAGGTGCAAGGACACGCGCAGGCAACCGCGCAGTTCAAGCACGGCCCGGAACAAACGCGGTTGATCGAGAAGCGAATCCAGGCTGTCACGGTCCCGGAACAAGCGGAAGATGTGCAGGGATGCGTCCTGGGAGCCGTCGTGGCGCCCGGGGGAAACAGCCGCGATGAAATCGAGATCCGCGGCGGTGAATTGCGATCGGCAGTTGGGACGGATGACTTTCATGGAAGCGAAGACCTCCTTTAATACATATCGTCAAATCCCCGGATAAGCGCAAGAGGCTTTCGCCGCGGGCCCGGGTCGTGATCCCCAAATACCCCAGTACCCAAATATTTTATGCCGGGCGGGCCCGTAAAGGCAATGGAATTCATCTGGGCTCGGCGTTCCATAACGCGGCGGCTTCAGCCGGCAAAGCGTCCCAGACCCTTCCCAAACCCTTGTCCAGACGCGCATCCAGTGCATCATCCAGGTTCATATCGGCGCAGATTTCGGAATACTCCATGGCCCACTCGGGAGCGCCGGCGGCCACGTTCCAAAGCACCAGCCAAAAGCCCCATTCCAGGCCGCCCTGGTGGGTGATCGACGAACGCGGGGTAACGTATACGTGAACGCGCGCCGGCAGCAGCAGATAGGCGGCTCCCAGCATCCCTCCCAGCTTGTCCAGGCGT
>JBDSWM010000111.1:0-14282 GCA_039926685.1 Fibrobacteria bacterium
CGGGAGGTGGGCGCAGGCGATCCGGGGCGATCGGCGAGGCAACCAAGCCGGGCTGAACGGCGGAGCACCCGCCCGCGCTCTTCGAGTTGAAATCAGCGGCGCGACCGCTTAATGTGCGGGCGAGTGCGGTAGACCGCCTCTCGCCCCAGCCGTTCTGCCGTCGACCCCGCCGCCGCGACGGCGACTTGCCGAGCCGCCAGCAACGGATCGCCTGCGCCCACCTCCCGCGGACCTACAGACCTACCCGCGGCTACTCGTCAGCCTGCAGCGCGATGAAGTCGGTACGCCCCTTGAAGAAGATCTTGAAGGCGATCTTTTCCCCTCCCTTCAGGGTTTTCAGCACCGACAATAGTTTCTTGGGGTCGTCGATTTTCTGGAAGCTGGCGTCGGATTGCCGCTTGAAGTAGGCGAGCACTACGCCTTCCTGCAATCCGGTCTCCGCTGCGCTTGAGCCGTCCGTAACACCCGTGATCACCGCGCCGGTTTGATCGTTGGGGATGGAGTACTTGACGCGGGCATCCTTGTCCAGGGTTCCGAAGCGGATGCCGAGCTTCTTGGAAAGAAAGCTGCCGTCGTTTTCGTCCGGTTCGGGGGCGGATACGGCGTCATCGCCGGTCACTTCGCTCTCTTCCGGCTTCGAGCCAATCTTGAGTCCGATGACGGTCCGCTTGCCGTCCCGGAGCACTTCGAAATCGTACTTTTCGCCGGGCTTGAGATCCGCGACCATGTTGCGCAGGTCGGCGGCATCTTGCGCAACCGCACCCTGCACCTTGAGGATGATGTCGCCTTCCTTCAGCCCTCCCTTGGCGGCGGGGCCGTTCTTCATCACTTCCCGAACCAGGCAGCCTTGCGTGCTGGCCAGTCCCAGGGCGTCAGCCAGGTTTTCCGAGACGTTGTCGATGCCTATTCCCAGGTAGCCGCGGGTCACCTTGCCTTCATAGATCAGATCTTCGGCCACCTTTATGGCCATATTGATGGGGATGGCGAAACTGACGCCCATGTAGCCGCCCGTGCGCGTATAGATGCTGGAGTTTATGCCCACCACTTCGCCTTTGAGGTTCACGAGTGGTCCGCCCGAGTTTCCCGGGTTCACTGCCGCGTCGGTCTGGATGAAATCCTGGTAAGCGTCGCCTTGCTGCACCTGATCGCGGCGGCCCTTGGCGGAAACGATTCCGGAGGTGACCGTGTTCTGCAGCCCGAAGGGGTTGCCGATGGCGAGCACCCACTCGCCGATGCCGACCTTCCTGGAATCGCCGAAAGAGACCACCGGCAACTCCTCGCTGGGGGCTTTGATCTTGAGCACGGCCACGTCGGCTTTCTTATCCACGCCCACGACCCTGGCAACGTAGGTCTTCTTGTTGATCAAGCTGACCTTGACGATGTCGGCGCCCTCCACCACGTGGGCATTGGTGAAGACATAGCCCTGCTTGTTCACGATGAACCCCGAGCCGCCGCCGAGCGGGATGTTGCGCTTGGGGGAATTGTCCTCGGGCGCGCCTTGTTGCGGGTTGGGCATGCCGAAGAATTCGAAGAAGGGATGGTTCATCTGGTTGGCTTGATCGGACCATTTCTTTTCCGTGTTCACGCTCACCACGCAGGGAGAGACGGCTTCCACCACTTTCGCGAAGGCCCCGTTCAAAAGCTCGATCTTGGCGGCGTCGGTTTGGGCGGGCTTGCCTTTGCCCAAGTCCAGGCTGCCCCGTTTGGGGCGCGCTTCTTCCTTGGGCGCCGGGGCGTCCTTGGCGTGGGAGTAGGCCCCGGGGAGGATCCCGGAGAGGAGGATGGTCAAGGCGAGGAGCGGAGCATGACTTTGGCTCTTCATGATAAATCCCTTTCGGCATTGTCCTGGACAGCACGGAATGGTGTTCAGGCTATAGTGATTCTGCCGGTACAAATTACAAAACCAGGGATTCCGGACCTCATCCTCGCGGCTTACCTGCTTCGCACGGGACCTCCTGGAGGCGCGTTCCCATGGCGACTGCTGCGGAATACAGGCGCCGGGTCGGGGTCGAACCTAATTGGACAGGCACGATTGCAAAAGGGTTCCGGCCCTTTCGATGGGGGGCAAACTTATTTAGTTTTGCCGCTCGCCCCCGCGCTTCGGATCCTTCCGGCGCCTGGGCCGCCTTCTGCCGCTCTTGGGACGGGACATTGCGCCCGCGGGGCGGCAATAGGGAATGATCGCAATAGGAGCATGGAAGAATGGCACAAGCGGATATCGGACTCATCGGACTGGCGGTAATGGGCGAAAACCTGGTCCTCAACATGGAAAGCCGCGGGTATACCGTTGCGGTATTCAACCGCACGACGGCCAAGGTGGATGAACTCGTCCAGGGCCGCGGCAAAGGCAAGAATCTGGTCGGTACCCATTCCCTCAAGGAATTGGTGGGAGCCCTGAAAAGCCCGCGCAAGATCATGATGATGGTCAAAGCCGGTCCCGCGGTGGATGATCTTATCGATCAACTGGTTCCCTTCCTCGACAAGGGCGATATCCTTATCGACGGCGGCAATTCCTATTTCCCCGATTCCGTGCGCCGCACCAAAAACCTGGAGGCCAAGGGCTTCCGCTTCCTGGGCGTGGGCGTTTCCGGCGGCGAAGAAGGCGCCCTGAAGGGCCCTTCCATCATGCCCGGCGGTTCCCTTTCCGCGTGGCCGGAACTCAGGCCCATCTTCCAAGCGATCGCCGCCAAGGTCGGCCCCAAGAACGACATTCCCTGCTGCGAGTGGGTAGGCGCCGACGGCGCGGGCCATTACGTGAAGATGATCCACAACGGCATCGAGTACGGCGACATGCAGCTCATTTGCGAAGCGTATTACATGATGAAGGTGCTGCTGAAAATGTCCGCCCCGGAGATTGGCGAGGTTTTCGCGGAGTGGTACAAGGGCCCGCTCAATTCCTACCTCATCGAGATCACACGCGACATCCTCGCCAAGAAGGATCCGGAAACCGGCAAACCCATGGTGGACGTCATCCTCGATCGTGCCGGTCAGAAGGGCACCGGCAAATGGACCTCCCAGAACGCCATGGACCTCGGCGTCCCGATCCCGACCATGATGGAAGCTGTGGTCGCCCGCAGCCTCAGCGGCATGAAGGATGAGCGCGTCGCCGCTTCCTCCAAGCTGCCCGCTCCCGACATCAGCTTCGCCATCGACAAGGCCAAGTTCCTGCCCGCCATCCACGATGCCCTCTACGCCTCCAAGATCATGTCGTATGCCCAGGGGTATCAGCTCCTGCGCGCGGCCGCGACGGAATACAAATGGGATTTGCACTACGGCGAAATCGCCATGCTCTGGCGCGGTGGTTGCATCATCCGAGCCCAGTTCCTGGACGAGATCAAGAAGGCCTACGATACCGATCCCAAGTTGGCCAACCTGATCCTGGCCCCATACTTCACCGACGTGATCCGCCGGAGCCAGGCCAACTGGCGCCTCGCGGTTTCCGAAGCCAGCAAGAACGGGATCGCGATTCCCGCATTCAGCTCGGCGCTCTCGTATTACGATCAATACCGCAGCGCCAGCCTACCGGCCAATCTGCTCCAGGCCCAACGCGACTATTTCGGCGCGCATACTTATGAGCGGGTCGACAAGGCCGGATCCTTCCATACGGAGTGGTTGGACGCTTGATGGCCGGATAACCGCGCTCCGCCATGGCCGCCTTCCGGTTTTTTTCGCGTTGCGTCCGGACGGCGGCTTTAGGGCTCGGCCTGGCGGCTTCGCTGCATTCCCAAACTGTACCCGCGCGGTCCATGGACGGTTGCGGCGATGCGGATTCCCTGCGCGTCCTATCTCAGGAATTCGAAGGGCTGCGCACCACCCGCCCGGAGGTGGTGCGGCGGGAATTGCGCAACCGGACCGGAGAAAAGTTCTCTTGCGCCAAGTGGGAAGCCGAACAGGCCCGCTTGGAAGATCTGGATATTTTCGCCGCAGTGACCCTGCGGACCCGGGCTCAAGATAGTCAGGTCGTTTTGACCTACGCCTTCCGGGAACTGCCGCCCTACATTCCCTTCATCGCCGTTTCCAAAACCGAGCAGGACGGCTTGAGCCTGGGGCCAGCCCTGGCCTCCTTGAATTTTCTGGGCCAAGGCGTGCGTGCCGAGTTCATCAGCCGCTTCGGCGGCACCACCGAATTCCAGGGATCCTTGAGTTCCACCCGGCTTTGGGATCTGCCCGTCAAATACGATATCGCCGTCCTGCGGGTGGATAGCTATAACCGCTTCGAGGCTTTCCATGAGGATTCCTGGCGGGTAAAGCTGGATTTAGCCCAATCCTTGCGGGAATCGGGCCCTTTGGAGCCTGCCTCTATAATATATGCGGGCGAACTTTTCTGGCTCCAGGATGGCAAAGGCGATTCCGGCATATTGCTCGATCCGGATGGCGATTTCGTGCCCCGCTTGGCCACGGGCCTGCTATGGGATGGCCGGGATCGCCGCCACAATCCCCGTAAAGGGCCATACCAAGAGCTGCGCGTGACCCAGAACGGCGGATTCCTGGGCGGACCGGCCGATTATCGCGAATGGCTTTCCGATTCCCGGGTCTATTTGCCGTGGCAATCCCGTAACGTGGCCGTTTTCGCCAATCTGTATCAATATCGCGATGGCGCCATCGGACGCAGTTTCGGCCTTTATGATCGCTTCCATGCGGGCGGAATCAACACTTTGCGCGGCTACGGGAACGATGCCTTCCAAGGCAAAAGCGAAAACATTTTCACCTTGGAAAACCGGACCGACCTGGTGCGCAAGCGCACTTTGAGCCTATGGCGCTGGAGCGCTTACTACGCGATGCAGGGGGTGCTCGGCTGGGAAGGCGCGAGTTTGTGGGATCACAACTCCCTGCTGGAAGGGGATTTCCACTCCGGTGGATATTTGGGGTTGGACATCCTGATCGCGGGAGCGGATCGGATCCGCTTGGAGGTGGGTTCAAAATCCGCAAAATTCCAGCTAAAATTCGATTTGGGAATACTGGATAAGGCCGATATCCAAAGATTTAGGGCACGCTAAAAACAAATCCGGGCCGTATATTTGAAAATGAATATTGAACTAGGTAGTTTGGTCCCGGTTCCGCGATCGTAATCGGGACGAGCCTGTTTCGCCTAAATGCCGTTTTTTCCGGAGGCTTCGCCAATGAAGGTTTTGTTCCTGAATCCCCCCTATTTCCCGATGTTTTCCCGGGAATCGCGGAGTCCCTGCGTCACCAAATCCAGCACGCTGTATTGGCCCATGTTCATGGCCTATGCCGCGGGCTGCGTCGAGCAGGATGGGAATGAGATCTTGGTGATCGATTCTCCGGCCATGGACCTGGATTTGCAGGCGACCTTGGACCGCGTCAAGGACTTCAAGCCCCAGCTCGCCGTCCTGAATACCTCTACGCCGTCCATTAATAATGATATGCGCGTCGGTAAGGCTCTCAAAGAGGCCTTCGGTTGCGATATCGCCATGATGGGCACGCATGCCACTGCCGAGCCCCTGGAAATCCTGGAGCGCGAGATGGCCATCGATTACGTCATTTCCGGCGAGGCCGATTATACCGCCCGGGAACTGGTGCGTTTCCTGCGCGGGGACGGTCCCGACGAGAAGCGGAAGATCTTAGGAGTTTCCTGGCGCAAGGGCGATACGAGCGGGGAGATGGTCCGCAATCCGGAACGCCCCAAGATCGAGAACCTGGACGCGCTACCCTGGGTCAGCAAGGTCTATCGCAAGCATCTCTTCTCCTGTTACAAGCGCTATTTCTACGGCGCCAACATCAATCCCCTGATCGTGTTCCTTTCCGGGCGCGGCTGTCCGTTCCGTTGCACCTATTGCGTGATCCCGCAAACCCTCACCGGCCATACCTACCGCAAGCGCAGCATCAAGGACGTGGTGGACGAAATGGCCTACATCAAGGCCGAGTTCCCCGACCTGGGCGAAATCTTCTTCGAAGACGATACCTTCACCGCCCATCCCACCCGTACCGCGGAACTCTGCCAGGAAGTGATCAACCGCGGCCTCAAGGTCACCTGGTCCGCCAATGCCCGCGCGGACGTGAAGTTCGAGGTTTTGGACGTGATGAAGAAGGCCGGCTGCCGCGAACTTTGCGTCGGCTTCGAGTCCAGCTCGCAGGACGTGCTTAAGAACGTCAAGAAGGGTCTGGCCAGCGGCATGTCGGAGAAGTTCATGGATTCCGCCAACAAGGCCGGCATCCTCATCCACGGCTGCTTCATGGTGGGTAACCTGGGTGATACCAAGGATACGCTGCAAGGCACGCTCGAGATGGCCAAGAAGCTGAACCCCAACACGGCGCAGTTCTATCCCATCATGGCCTACCCCGGTACCACGGCTTACAACGAGGCCCGCTCCCGCGGCGAGCTGGCCAGCGAAGACTACGATCAATGGCTGGACAAGGACGGCCAGCACAATACCACCGTCATCCGCAAGGGCCTGACCTCGCAGGAACTGGTGGACTTCTGCGATCGCGCCCGCCGCGAGTTCTACCTACGGCCCGCCTACATCTACAAGCAGGCCATCATGGCCCTGACCAACAGCCGGGAACGCTATCGCGTGATGCGCGGCGCCGGCACTTTGGTCAAGCATCTTTTCAAGAAGCACGGCGCTCCGCAGGAGGCCAGCGGTTATTCCGCGGCCGCCCCCAAGATCCGCGCCGCGTCCTCGCATAGCCATTCCCAGGAGGAAGCGCTGGCGGAACAGATGACGGATAAAGCCCCGGTCCTGAGGACGGTCCCTTCCGCTTCCATCAAGGCCGAGGCGATAATCAAAGTCTGATCCGGTGGCCCGCTACCGGATAGGGGTTTTCGCGTCGGGGGGAGGTTCGAACCTCCAGGTTCTCATGGACCGCATCAGCTCCGGCGAGTTGCCCGCCGATTTGGCTTTCGTCCTTTCCAACAACAGCAAATGCGGGGCCTTGGCGAAAGCCAAGGCCTTCGGCATCCCTGCCCATCATGTCAGCGCCGTCACCGAAGGCGGCGATGGCAAGGCCGCATCGCGCTTGGCGGAAATTGTCCGGGAAAGCGCCATCGATTTGCTGGTCCTGGCCGGATATATGAAATTGGTGCCCGCGTCCCTCCATGCCCTGCTTCCCAATCGCATCCTCAACATCCATCCCGCCCTGTTGCCGGCATTCGGCGGCGCAGGGTTCTATGGCGCCAAAGTCCACGAGGCAGTGATCGCGCGGGGCTGCCAATTCACCGGCATCACCATCCACATGGTGAACGGGGACTATGACGAGGGCCAGATCATCTTGCAAAGTGTGGTTCCCGTGGCGCCCGGCAGCACTGCCGAAAGCCTGGCCGCCGAAGTGCTGAAGCTTGAGCATTCGCATTATTGGCGCGTGGTGCGCGCTTTCGCGGTGGGCGAGCTGAAGCCGGTCTCCGGATCCGTTCCCGGCCGAGCCGTAGACATGGGCGGTTTCCTGGACAGGTACGCCTCCTCCGACCTAATTTGATCCTCCATGGATCCCCTTTGGACATTCGACTCGCGGCTGCTCCCGGAGTTCCCGGTATTCTGCGGCATCGATGAAGTGGGCCGCGGTCCTTTGGCCGGGAACGTGGTCGCCGCCTGCGTCGTGCTGGACTTCCGCGCCGAACCCATCCCGGGCCTGAACGATTCCAAGAAGCTGTCCCCGGCCGTGCGCGAAAAACTCTGCGCGGAAATCCGGGAGCGCGCCCTGGCTTTCGGGGTGGGGGAATGCAGTCCGGAGGAAATCGACAAGCACAATATCCTGCGCGCCTCCCTGCTTGCCATGCGCCGCGCGTTGGAAGCCATGGGCGCTCCCCCGGGCCTGCTGCTGGTGGACGGCAACCAACGCATCCCGGACGTGCGCTGGCCGCAGCGGACCTTGGTGAAAGGCGACGGCCGTTCCGCCTCCATCGCGGCCGCGTCCATCCTCGCCAAGGTGATGCGAGATCGGCAGATGCTGGAGATGCATGCGCGCTATCCCGAATACGGGTTCGCCGAACACAAGGGATATGCCACGCTCGTGCATCGCAAGGCGATCGAAAAGCACGGCCTTACCCCCATCCATCGCAGGACCTTTTGCCGGAACGACGCGGAGCTGCTGGACCTTTTCGACCTGGAGACCGAAGCGGACGACATATCCGGGGAGGCGGTCGGAGACCCATCCGCCCTCGATCCGGAAAGCTATAATTAGTCGCCATGGAAAATGAAACCGCCGGGAGCGGGCGCAGCCGGTTCCAAGTGCCCCCCCTCGTCAAGCATTTGCTCAAATTCGCGATAGGCGGCGGGGCCATCTGGGCCTTGATCCGATCCGGCGCGCTCGATCCCAAGCTGGTAAAGGAAGCTTTCGTAAGCCATCCATGGATTTGCCTTTCGGCATTCCTGGGTTATCTGCTGGCGGTGGTTGTGCCCGCCTGGCTGCGCTGGTTCCTCTTGCTCCGTCTGGCGGGCCTCAAGGCCCCGGCAGGGCGCATCTTCAGCCTCCAGATGATTGGACTGTTCTTCAACAGCCTCATTCCCGGCGGCACCGGAGGCGACCTCATCAAGGGCTATTACCTCTATAAGGAACATGACGATCACGAAAAGTCGTTGGCGCTCACTTCCATCGTCATGGACCGTTTCATAGGCTTATACAGCCTGCTCTGCACGGCCATGTTCATGACCGTGGTGAATTTCGCGCTCTGGAAAGACTCGCCATCGCTGCGCTTGAACAGCCTGTTCTACGCCGGCATCTTCCTTGGCTTCACGGCCACCGTGGCCTTTTTCTTTTCGCCTTGGTCCAAGTGGTTCCTCCAGCATCCCAAAATGCATTTGGCGCCCGGCGGCCGCATTTTCCGCTCCCTGTCCGACTCATTGCTCATCTACCGGAACCGGCCATGGAGCCTGCTTTATCCGCTGGTGCTGGGGGTCATGGTGGATTTCGGCTTGATCCTGGTCTATTATTTATGCGCCCGTTCGCTGGACATCCATCTACCCTTGGCCGTGCACGGATTCGTGGTTCCCACCTTGACCATGATCAACGGGATCCCCATTTCGCCCTCCGGCCTGGGGGTGGGTGAGGCCGCCGGCGCCATGATCTACCGTAGCCTGGGAGTTACCCAGGGCGGGGGCGAGGTGCTCGCTTTAGTGCATATATGCGTTTTAGCCACTTCCCTTTTGGGCGCGCCGTTCTATTTCCTCTACCGGGTGCAGGAGAAACGGCATCACGCCGGGGGCTGATTCGCTTTCTGCGCAATAGGTTGAATCGAGTCGATTAAATGAGGCCAAGGCCCATCAGTTTGCCACAGGCCAATAATGGCGCGTGGATACCGCGGATGCGCGTTTCCCCCAATCCTAGATTAAAGCATTTCCCATCTTCCAGCGATTGTAATTCACGCGATGAAAAACCCCCTTCGGGCCCGATCAATACGAAAAGGTCGCCGGAACCGGGCAATTCCAGTCTATCAGGCCCGGGATGGACTAGGATCAAGGCGCCGGAATGAGTCGAGCGCCACAAGCCTAAAGGAACGGGGGCATGGATTCGCGTCAACCAGGTTTTCTTCGCTTGCTTGAGGGCGACCAGGGATTTTGATCGCAGCCTTTCCACGAGTTTGGCATGGTCCTGCGCTTTGTAGGCTTGCGTGTGATCGCTGCTGACCAGATGGACGGCCGCTATGGGCAGTTCGCATAGGGCTTCCACAGGCATTTCGATATCCCGGCCTTTCAGCAGGGCCAGTACCATGTGGATGCGGGGAGGGAGCGGGGTTTCGCGCAGCACTTCCACGGCGGTCACTGTGATTCGGTTGCCTTGCGCCTCTGTATCGCATAGCAGAGCTGTCCCCATGCCATTGGTGACCACGATACGCTCGCCGGCGCGGATGCGCAGCACTTTACCCAAATGGAAAGCTTCTTCCTCGGAAAGCTCGGCCGTCTGGCCGGGAGCGCTCAAGTCGGCATGGAACCAGGATTCCTGAAACAGTTTTGGCACGTTTCAACCCAACTTGGATTTGATCAATTGGATCAGGCCCATGTCACGGCTGGCCAGAAACAGGAAATATCCCTGCAATCCCGCGAAGGCGAAGGTCAGCAGAAGATTGATCAGTACGGCCCCCCATTTCGACGCGTTCCTGAAAACCAAGGAAAGTCCCATTAATATGGCTGTAAGGCTCGCCATCAGGACGCCCGCGCAAGGGACCATCAGCATGGCTTGATCATCCCATAGGAAGGGATTCTTAAAGCGAATCCAGAGTGTCGCTACCGCCAAGGCGGCATTGGTTAATTGCAAAAGCAAGAAGGTGAGAGGCATTCAGGTTTCCAGGCCATAGACGCGGGCGGGAATAGCAAGACCGTTTTCGATACGGTCGCGGAGGTCCGCCAGAAATCCCGCGGCTACCGGAGTACAGAAGGACTGCGCCGGCTTGCGTGCCAACGTATGCAATTGTACCTCCAGGATGCGGCTGCCGGAGTCCTTTATGCGCTGGAGGCGCTGCAGGTATGCCTTCGTTTCGGCGGCGTCCGGCGTCACGCCGTCCAAACCGCAAAACAGCGATTGGATCTTATAAGGATGCTCCTGCCCCAGACGGATCAGGTTGGCTTCGATTTTATCCAGGGAGACGCGGGAGATATTGACCTTTTGATACCAATCCTCCGTGCCGGCATCCAGCTTGGCCCAGACTTCTCCATTCCGGGAGAGGAGACGGGAGATTCCTTCGAGTACGCTTTTGCGATCGAGCAAAGTGGAATTGGTGATGAGCACCAGCCGGAAATCCAGTTCGGATCGGGAACGCTGAAGGGTAGCCATCATCGTGCATACCTCTGCGAATTCCGGAACCATGGTGGGTTCCCCGTCGCCGCTAATCGCGATATCACGTAGGTGCTTATCTTTGTCGGGAATGGCGGCAAATCGCTCCAGGCGGCAAACTCCCGTCGAATCGAATGAAGCCAGAAGCGATTCCAACTCCACTCGGATTGCTTCCACCGAGATCGACTGTTTCTCCCTCGGTACCGTACGGTCGACCTGGCAATAAGGGCAGTCGAAATTGCAATTCTTATCGATATTGAGGTTGACGCCGATCGAAACTCCGCCCGACCGCCTGGAAATCACGGGATAAGCATAAGTCAAATCGGCATATTCCCTCGGATGATGGCTTTGTGCCTTTTTTAGATCCGAATCGGAAGGTCCCATATTAATCCCTAAATTAGAATATCCGGATTGACCCCAAAGTTCAGCGGCTTAGGTGGAATAGACGGTCATTCTTAGGTTTCAGCGGAAATAAATGATCCTTCGGAAGCAATTTTTCAACCAAATGGAATGCGACCGGGTGATGGCCAACTTATAGGCTATGAAATCGCCGGTCTTTTCACGGCTTTTAGCATATATTTGGCCCAGTCCGGCCAATTTTGAGTCAGGAATGTGAACTGGAGTTGAAGGGGAATATCGCCCTTCAGGGAATTAATGGGAGGAACTAAGGTGAAAAATATTTCTAAGGGATCTCGAAGGATGCCGGGTTTGAATTGGCTGTGCGGAACGGTGCTGCCCATCGGGTTTATGGTAGGCATGGCTTCCGCCCAGCCCACGCCTCCAACAGGTCCGTTCCTCACCTGCGCTTCGGAGCCTGCCGGCTCCGCGGTGAACGATACGGTTGTTTCGGTTCCTGATACCGCAGGGTTTCTGTCCCTTTTTGATGGTTCCACCATCAAGGGTTGGTGGCAAGGTTGCGAGACCAATCACGGGGGCCCTGCAAAATGGCAGGTGGTGCCTGCTGAAAAGGCCCTATTCTCGACCCAGAACGGGAGCACCGGCGGCGTGCTGATGACCAACCAGAAATTCACGAACTATGAACTGCGCTGGGATTATTGGCCCGACTTCGGAAATGACGGCGGAATATTCAATCGGACCCAGCCCGACGGTTCCTGTTTCCAAACCGTGCTGGACTATATCAAGGACGCGTCATTGGGCGGGACCTGGGGAGAACGGAATTTCACCTCGCGTGATTTCCGGCCCTTTTCCTTCGGCAACGATGAAACGACGATTGCCATACCGGGCAAGGATAACGGCGAGGTATCCAACTGGACGACCATCACCAAAAACCTGATGGCTGCCGGTCAGAAATTTCCCTGCCCGACTACAGGATGCACTCAAGCCGAATGGCGCACCCTGTGGGACAAAGATGGTTGGAATGAATTGCGCCTTAAATTCTACGGCGGCGTCACCGGCAGCAATCGTGTTCATATGAAGTTCTGGTTCCGGAAGCCCGGTTCCACCGAATGGGTTCCCGTGAGCGCGGATACCACCTTGATGCAGGTGATTCCGGCGGGCCATATCGGGTTGCAGGTGCACAATGGGGGCCGGTTCGGCGGACCCAAGGGAACCTGGTATCGGAATATCCGTTGGACGCCTTTGACCAACGAAGGCGAACAAATCATCAAGCCTTCCACCACGACCATGGACGGCCATATCCGTTCCGATATCAAAGTCGGAAGCAACGCCTTGATCGGTGATCTGAAGCTCGATCATGAAATAACCATAAAAGACGTTCGCGGCGCGACGGTGCAGACCATCAAGGGCAAGGCCGGTCATTTCGAATACAGGCTGGCTCCGGAAGCGAACGGATTCCTTACCATGCAAATCAAGACCGCCAAGGGCATCGAGTACAGGAAGCTGATCAGAGACATTCAATAAATCCGCATCTCGAAGCGCGGGAGTGCTTGCACTCCCGCGCTTTACCTCCCCCCGTTCCATCAGTCCAATTTCTAGCCAAGCGTATTATCAATCGATATATCTTTTTCTAATGTTTATGCAAATGTGTGAAATCCATTTCAACTCGCCCACAGGAATTTTCTCATGAGAAAAGGTTGCCTGATCGCAGCAGCGCTTGGACTTGCCGAGACGCTTTGCTTTGGGGAAGGCCCGGCCTACCAACTGCACGGTCAGGCTTGGACCGAGTATGGTCGAATCGTCTCAGCGTCCGATTCTCTGTTGCCCGGAAAGAACAATGGCAACCTGACGCTCGACCTCAATGGAAACCCCATAGTCAGCATGGGCGGCCAGTTTACCATCCAGGCCGATCTCGCCGAGCATTGGGATGCCGCTTTCGGATTCGGGGCCTACAAAGCGAGCCATGCCCTCGGCCATGGGCAAAAATCGTTTCTAACCATCTCAATGTTCCAAAATTTCCTGACGGAATCGAGGCTGACATGGTATCAAGGGGAAAAGGCAGCGCCCGGCTTTAGCGTCACCTTGGGGTCCTTCGCTTACAAGTACAACCCCGACGTCCAAAACCTCGGCCTTTACCTGCTCAGGGGTCCTGTATATCCAGGAGTCCTGATGGGCGGCTTTCGGGATTTCGCGGTGGACACGAGCAAGGCGACCCAGTTGGGGCTCAAGGTCCATCATGCTATCGGGAACTTCAGCCACGATTTGATCCTGAATTCCGAACGTGATATCCCTCCGACTTTCGACTTGAGCCTCGCCTACATCGCGAAGTATCGCGCGCTTGATGCGTTGGAATTCGGCGCAGGCGTTAATTTCTACCGGTTGATCCCGTACGACAAGTCCATGCAAACTCCCGGGAAGCTCAGCGACGATAAGCTGTCCTTCCACAAGGAAAATTATATCGAGGTGGATCCGGCCAATCCGACGGATACGGTCTTCTTCACCCACAAGGGGATCAAGGCGATGGGGATGTTCAGCGTCGATTTCAAATCCCTCATTGGAATCGGGAACATGGGGAAGGACGACTTGAAATTATATGGCGAAGCCGCCATTATCGGCTTGGAAAATTACGGGAAGACCTATAGCAAGATTACCGAGCGTATTCCCGTTATGTTGGGGTTCAATTTCCCCGTCTTCAAATACCTGGATCACCTCTCCTTGGAATTGGAATATTACGGTTCTCCGTACAGAAATGATTTGAAAGGATTGGGAAACAACAATGTCGTGGCTGATTGGACGATACAGGATCATCCGGTTCCGTCACCAAAGCCCGTCTCCAATGCCGAATACGGAATCGATTCGGCCGGGAATTGGACAAATGCGACGGGCCAAGTCATCAACTTGAGCGGAACCGGTTTGTTGCGGGAAAAGGTATCCACGGATGATTTCAAATGGTCCGTTTTCGTGGACAAGACCGTAAAGGACCATATTCGGTTCACGGGGCAAGTGGCGAATGACCATTATCGGCCCCGGCCCGTGGCAACCGGCCTGATCGCTTCGGCAGGCGGATTGGCCGAAGCATTCAGCGAATCCTCCAATTGGTACTTCATGCTGCGCGTGGGCTACCTCTTCTGAGCCTAACTCCAGTGGACAGGGCATAACGATGAGAATCAAAACGGCTTTTTCCTTGGGCTTTATACTGG
>JBDSWM010000112.1:0-6625 GCA_039926685.1 Fibrobacteria bacterium
CCGAGAGCGTGAACTCCAGCACCCGGAAGGTTTTGACATCCAAAGCGCCGATTTTGAGGCCGAATTTGATGGGTACGGAAGTCGGCATGGCGGATCCCTTCGGATTGGATGGATGCGAAAGCCTAAAATATGCATTCCTGCGACGCGAGCGGGGTGAGCAGCGTCACAGGACGGCCGATTTAAAAGGACTCGTGTCCGGGATGGCGTATTTGAAGATTGGCGCCAGGGGCGGCAGTATATCCGCCTCCGCGCTAGGTACCGCCTTCGGAATTTCCCACGCCGGCCTTTTCCAGCACCTGGGTTTCGGCCCCGGGTGCATCCTTTTCCTCTGCGTCCTCCGACGCTTCCGGCATCTGGAAATCGCCCACCGAGAAGCTGCAGGAAAAGCCGGTCTTATCGTCCGAGGCCAGGAACAGATGGGTATACACCTTGTCCTCGGCCATATGGATGAGGATATGCTTGGAAATCTCCGGCATCAGCTTCTGATCGATGATGGTGTCGATGTTGCGCGCCCCGCTTTGCGAGGTGGTGCAGAGCAGGACGATGTCGCGGACCACTTCCGGGGCCACGGCGAAGGCCAGGCGGTGCTTTTCCATCAGGCGCTTGCCCAGCTTCATCAGCTTCAGGAACACGATGCGCTTGAGCACCTCCGAATCCAGCGGCAGGAAGGGGATGACCTTGCAGCGCGCCAAAAGGGCGGGTGCGAAATGATCGGTCAATTCCTGCAGGATGGCTTCGCGCACGTCGTCCAAGGTGTAGGGGTTGCCGTCGTTGCACATGCGCGTTATGGTGTCCAGGCCGAGATTGCTGGTCATGATGATGACGGTGTTGCGGAAGTTGATGTCGCGGCCTTCGCCGTCCTTGAGCATGCCCTTGTCGAACACCTGGTAGAACATGTTGAGCACGTCCTTATGCGCCTTTTCAACTTCGTCCAGGATGACCACGGTGTAGGGGCGCTTGCGCACGCCCTCGGTCAGCACGCCGCCGTCGCCGTAGCCCACGTAGCCGGCGCTGGCGCCCTTCAGCTGGGTGATGGACATGCTGTCCTGGTATTCCGACATGTTGATGGTGACCACGAACTTCTCGCCGCCGAACAGTACGTCCGAAATGGTGCGCGCCACTTCCGTCTTGCCCACGCCCGAAGGGCCCGTGACCAGGAATACGCCCATGGGCGCTTCCGGATTGCCCAGGCCGAGTTTGGAGCTTCGCAAGGTGGACGCCATTTCCTGCACGCCGCCTTCCTGGCCCACCACGCGCTCGTTGATGGTCTTTTCCAAATCCAGCAGGGCCTGCGCTTCGTTCTTCAGCATGCTGCCGGCCGGGATGCCGGTCCATTCGGCGATGATCTGGGCGATCACTTCCCGCGACACATGCGCATGCACCATTGGGGATTCGCCCTGCATCTCTTCCAGCTTCTTCCACTTCGCGTCCATGTCGGCGCGCAGCTTCTCCTCGTCCTCGGGCTTCAAGGCCACGGGCGCTTCCTTGCCCTTCTCGGCTTTGGCCTCCTTGCCGGCCTTGGCCGCATCGACGGCGTCCTTGGAGCCGACCAGTTGATCCTGTATGGCGATGATTTCCTTCACCGCCACCAGCTCCGTGGTCCAACGCGCTTCCACTTCCTTGGCTTCGCTTTCCGCCGCTTCCAGGCGCTCGCGGGCCTTGCCCAGGATTTCCCTGTCGGCCAGCACGCCGGCGGAATCGTCCTTTTCCAAGGCGGCGATTTCGATCTTGAGATTCTCCACGGCCTGATCGAGGTTCACCAGCACGGGAGGCTTGGCGGTGAGGCCCATCTTGACGCGCGCGGCGGCCGTGTCCAGCAGATCCACGGCCTTGTCCGGCAATTGCCTTCCGGCGATGTATTTGTGGGAAAGCTCGCAGGCGGCCTTGATGCCCTCGTAGGTGATCTTCACGCCGTGGAACTTCTCGTAATTGACGCGCAGGCCGCGCAACATGATGGCGGCGGTTTCCGGATCGGGTTCTTCCACCTTTACCATCTGGAAGCGCCGTGCCATGGCCGGATCCTTCTCGAAATATTTGCGGAACTCGGTCAAAGTGGTGGCGCCCATGATCTTGAGCTCGCCGCGCGCCATTTCCGGCTTGAGCAGGTTTGCCGCGTCGTTCTGGCCGGCTTCGCCGCCCGCGCCGATGATGGTGTGCGTTTCGTCGATGAAGAGGATGACGGGGGTGACCGAGGATTTGACTTCCTTGATGACGCCCTTGAGGCGGTTCTCGAATTCCCCGCGTACGCCCGCTCCCGCGGCCATGAGGCCCATGTCCAGCCCGCGGATCTCGACGTTCTTGAGCACGTCCGGCACCTGCCCTTGCGCGATGCGCAGCGCCAGGCCTTCGATCACGGCGGTCTTTCCCACGCCCGCTTCGCCCACCATGATTGGATTGTTCTTGCGGCGGCGGGACAGGATGTCGATGACCATGCGGATTTCGTTATCGCGGCCGAAGATGGGGTCGACTTTGCCCTTCCTTGCCATCTCGGTGAAGTTCACGGTGAAGCGCGCCAGGTTGGAACCTTCCGCCGCCGTACCATCCGTGTTACGGGCGCCTTCCGGCGCCTCTTCCGTTTCCTTGGAATGGGCCGTTATCTCGGCGAATTTCGAGATCAGCGTTTCCGTATTGATCATGGCCAGCTGATCGGCCAGTCCGGCGGAGACCAGGCTGGGAGTCTTGCGCAAGGCCAGCACGATGCCCGCCGTGCGGATGAAGCTCTGGCCCAGGTTCAGTGAGGATTCCGCCCATGAGGCTTCCAGCATGTTCATGAAGTTGGGCGAGAATACGGGCTTGCCGGTATTGCCCATGCGCAGTTCTTTCAAGTCCTGCTGCAAGGCGTTCTTGAACAATCCGCCGTTGACCTTGAAGTAGGCGAGAATGTGGGGGAGATCGCCTTTGCCGTCCTCCAAGGCTTGCGCCAGGATATGGCTGGCGGTGATTTCATAATGGGAGCGCGTCACCGCGGCGCCGACCGAACCTTCCAACAGGGTCTTGGTATACTTGTTCAGTTTTTCGAGGATGGCGCGGGGGGAATTGGAAATCATAGCGGTTCTCCCAAGGGTTTTACGGCACTATTTCGCCTCAAAAGTTAAAAAAACCAGCTTCTTCGCGGAGTACGCGACCCGGAATACCGCCCTTCTTTCTTAAATTTCAAACGGAAAGGGCCGTTCCCGGCAATTCATCCCCATTGCGGGATTTTGTCACCAAGAACGGCACCAGGAATGTCAAAAGCAGGGAAGGGCGCAGCCCAACTTAAATTCGGCCGTTACAACGCTCTCACCAAACTGGGTCAAGGCGCCATGGCGACCGTATACCTGGCCGAGGATCCCGCCCTCAACCGCATGGTGGCCATCAAGGTCATCCATTCGCATCTCTCTTCCAACGCCAGCCTGCTCGATCGCTTTACGGTGGAAGCGAAAACCGCCGCGAGCCTGCGCAATCCCAACATCGTGGAAATCTTCGACTACGGTTTGCAGGACAATGCCCAGTACCTGGTTATGGAGTATATCGACGGGCCCAACCTGCAATTCGTCCTCAATCTTTTGGGCGGGAAGCCCATGGCCCCGGAAATATGCGCCGCGGTCATCTGCCAGGCCGCGGACGGCCTGATCACGGCGGAAAAATTCGGCGTTGTGCATCGGGATATCAAACCCGAGAACCTGATGTTCAAGTCGGACGGCGTCCTTAAGATCGCCGATTTCGGGATCGCGCATATCAGCGAGCAGAACCTCACCCAGACCGGCAGCATCCTGGGTTCGCCCAATTTCATGTCGCCGGAACAGGTGGAAGGCAAAAAGCCCACCCATCTTACCGACATGTTCTCCCTGGGCGCGGTCTTCTACTATTGCCTCACGGGGCGAAAGCCATTCTCCGGATCCAACATCCCCGCCATCATGCGCCATATCTGCGATTTGCCGCATGAACCGGTCGAGACCCTGGTCGCCAACCCCGATCCCGCACTGGTCGGCCTGGTGGACACCTTGCTGGCCAAGGATCCCGCCCAGCGCGGAAAAGGCGCGCGCTGGCTTTCCCAGCAACTCCGGGGTTACCTCAACGCCAGGGGCATCCTCGACCTCGGCGAGACTGCCCGGGCCTTGTTGGAAGAGACCGGGAAACTGGGCAACCAGACCGTGGTGGACCTGACTCCCGCTCCGGGACCGGATGAATCCTTGCGCGTGCAGGAGCCGTTACGGCCCGGAATGAAGGTGGACCGGCCCACCGGCAGCGGTGTGCGCTCCGGCGTCAGGCCTCCTGGCACGGGTATCCGCCCGGGAACGGGGGTGCGGCCAGGCACTCGTTCGGGGGCTCCGGGGAGCGGTTCCCGTTCCAGCGGCATCCGCCCCGGCACCTGGCAACCAGGATCGGGGCCCGGGGAGGGCCCGAATCTCAATGGCAACGGGACCTGGGCAGGAGACGGGAAACATCATGCCCTGCTATGGATCTTCGGCAGCCTGATCGCGATCGTGATGCTGGCCGCGGCCGTATACCTGGTCATTCCCAAACCCTCGCCGGTTCCAAAACCCCCGATCGAGGATAAGAAGCTGCCGCCGCCCATTCCGGATGTCGTTTCCGTGAGCATCCAGCCCTTGGCCATGGAATTGGAAGCCGGGCAGAAACGGAAATTCATGGTGCAGGTATCCCCGGCCAACGCCTCCGGCCAAATCCGTTGGGAAAGCACAGATCCCACCATCGCCTTCGTCCAGGATGGGGAAGTGTGGGGGCAAAAGGCGGGTCAAACCACCATCCGCGCCATCTCCCTGCAGGACAGCAGCAAGCAGGCGGCCGCGGATATCATCGTGTCGTTGCCTCCCGTGATACCGCCGAAATATAACGGCGATGGCGTCATACCCAGGCATAAACAGATCGATGGCGAAAAGGAAAACGACGAGACCGCCGCTGCCGAGGACTCGGCGAAAAAAGCGGCCGCGAACAAATCCCTGCTCACCATCACTTCCGCCCCGCCTTTCGCGGAGGTGATTATCGACGGCCGCTTCATGGGCACCACGCCCGTGAAGGATAAGGAAGTGCCTCCGGGGCGGCACAAGCTCACCGTCTCCCATCGCAGCTTTCCGCCCTTCGATACCGTGATCAACCTGGCGCCTGGCGAAAAGTCGCTGCGCTTCCGGTTGTTCAACAAATAGGGCGCTTGCCCTAGAAGGGAGCCAAGGCCACGATCAAGTCCGCCGCGGCCGCGGCCGCGGCACCGCCTTCGATGGCGCTGACCTTGAGCCAGGCCAGGTTCCCGTCGGTGGTCTTGACCAGAAATCCGTCCCCTGCCTTCACGACCGATGAATTCACCAATGGCCCGGCATTGTAGGCGGTCCGGCCCGCGGCCGGCGTCGCCGGCTTGCTCGCTGCCTTCACGAACTTCACGTCCTTTATCTTGGCGTCCTCGAAGTCGTCCGCATATTCCAGGTCGCTGGCCTTCTTGGCTGCTACGGCGCTCATGAGTTTGAGCGACCCGCCGCTGTACACGAAAACCAGATCGATCAAGGCCTGCTTCTGCGAGGCTTCGGAAATCAGCATGGCCTTGGTGATGTCGAGGTCGAGAGCGGTGCCATGGCTGGAGTTGTTCTGTGCCCCGGCCGTTACCGAACCCTCCGGCTTCCAAGCCTCGTCGGGGTCGGAGGCGAAGCCCACGGAGAAGCGGTTGGATACCACCGTCTCAGAGGTGTCGGATGCATTGGACACCGCCAATTGGTAACTGCCGGTATCCTCCTTGCGCAAGGCCGGGAAGACAAGCATGGTGTCCTTGGACCCCAACACCCCGTTCTTCAACCACCGGTAAAGCAGCGAATCCGATCGGGCTATGGTGGGTTTCACCGTGAGGGACCTTCCGGCTATGGCCGCTTGCGCTTTGATATTCGTGATGCGGGGAAGCATATGCTTGACCGTCATGTCGAACTGCAGTGAATCCCGTCCCGCCTGGTTTTCCGCCGAGAAGAGATAGGTGCCGGAATCCGCCAAGGTCAGGGACCCGAAGCTGAGCAGGCTATCGCGGCCGAGAACCTTGCCCGCCCGGGACCAGGCGTAAACGGCGTCCGGGGTATACAGGTCCGCGCCTCCGGTATCCGCTTGCCGGTAAATTCCCGGACGCGTTTCCCACACGGGACGCAGCACGATGGCATCGCCGACCCGGGCGGTAAGAGACATGGGGACGTCCTGGAGGACCGGTGCGGCCAGGCGGAAATCACGCGACTGCGACTGCGCCTGTCCGCCCGCGACCACCGTGCGGCTTTGGTACACCAGGGTTTCTCCGATGTATCCCTGCACCAAGAGGGTGAACGCCTTTTCCAGACCCTCCGGATATGCGGCTTCGGCCGGAAAGTCCTCCCCCTTATGCCATTTCCGGATGAGCAGGGTATCGCCCTTGCGGGCATTCACGGCCAGGATGTCCAGGGAATCGAGCCCGGCGGTCAATTCAGGATTCTGGAAATGCAAAAAGGCGTCGCCATCTTTTTCCGGGCCAAGGCATCCGGCGATCATGGCGAGAAGGGCGATGGTGGCCATGGAAAGCGCGGCTCGGATGGCTGCAAGCGCCATCGCGAACGTGAATGAGCGGCCGCGCGGAGGGGCTCCGGACGCGTTCACAGGCTTACCGGCACGACGGTGCGCTCCGGAG
>JBDSWM010000113.1:0-13359 GCA_039926685.1 Fibrobacteria bacterium
GGATGGTTTCTTGGGTGGTATTGAATGACAAATTTCCTACGTAGAGACGATTTCCCACGATGTACTGCTTTCTATGCTTCTTGCTGAAAATTCGAGAGGCCGGATTCGGACAATCGATGAAGCTGGAGAGAGAATAGGTAAATAAGTGCCATTCCCCAACTAAAATTAACTGCTTACAGCAAACGTTTTGTCCAAACCGGGCCTCAACGCACCTAACTTGAGAGTGAATTCCTTCTTTTCCACGTTTAATCGCTGCTTTTAACCCCAAATACCGGATTTTCGACCCCAACCTCCGGAAAGTAAAGGTTCGGCGATTTCTCCAGGATTCGGTGATGCCCAAACTAGGTCGGCCCGATTTCCCGGTAACGAGAGGTTTCCCGGGCCCGGTGTATATCAATTCCAGTTATCGATTTTCACATCATGGGGCGAGGGCTTGCCTTTTCCCGTCTCCACGTACTCGCGCAGGCTTAACAGGAATGTCGCCCACTTCAGGCTGCAATGCGCCATGGACTCGCTCGCCTCGCGCCAGTTTCTATGGCCGAAGATGATAATGGTCTGTCCGTCCTGCTCGGATAGTTGGAAGGTGATGTCGGTTCCCACCCAATCTTCCGGACCCTCCACGCAGCGCCAACGGACTTCTTTCGGCGCGTTGAGCGCTTTCACTTCCATGACCATTTTGCCCATCAAGGCGCCCGTCGGGGAGATGAAGGTGAAGGCGATTTTGCCCCCGAGCTTTTCCTCGCCGCGGGTGTCTTCGGTCCACCAATGGGCTAAGCCCGCAATGGATGTTAAAGCGTTGTAGACCTGGGCGGCGGGGGCTTTGATCCCGATGCGGTGGATGATGTCGGCCATATGAACCTCCTAAGGATAGCCGCGCATAATATAAGGTTATCACTTGCAAATTACAAGTGATAATTTTTACCTTGTTTAAACATGAAGAAAAGGAATACAGGGCTTCGATCCCATTGCCCCGTCAATTTCGGCCTTGAGGCCTTCGGGGATCGTTGGACCCTGTTGATCCTGCGCGATATCGTATTCCGGGGGAAACGGACCTACGGGGATTTCCTCAAATCCGAAGAAGGCTTCGCCACCAACATTCTGGCTTCGCGCTTGGAGGGACTCATCGAGGAGGGTATCCTTCGACGTGACGCGTATGCTACGGATGGAAGGAAAGATCTCTATACGCTCACGGAAAAAGGGCTGGACCTTATTCCCTTGCTGTTTGAAATCGTGCTATGGAGCGCCAAATACGATCCTCGTTCGGAAGCCCGACGCATCGTCCGCCTGGTCGAACATATCCGGAAGGATAACCGGGGCCTCAGCCGGAAGATAATGGAGCAGGTAAAGCGGGGCGAAGGGATCCTGGCCGGATATTTATCCTGATCGGACTGATCGGCGGTTATAAGCTATTTTTCCGCACCGCGTAAGAAGGTGAGGAAGAGCATGCTGGATAAGGATCTTTTCCAGGATATCCGCATCAGAAAAGTTATCACCACCTGCCTGTCGGGCCAGTTGTTCCTACTGATCATGATGTTCCTCGCGGATTATATCCGGTTGGGAATAAGCGGGGACTTCAGCTCCCTGGGAACCGATCCCGGGATTCCGGGTTTATGGCTTCTCACGGTGCTTGTTTGCCTCAACCTGTTCGCGCAAGTCTCCGTGCAAATTACCGATAACCGCTTGGTCAAGCGGATCGTGGCCGGGTTCGTGGGCTTCTACGGCCTGTTTTTCCTCGGCCATCAACTCATACACTATCGAGCGGACGGATTCAATCCGGATGTGCATGTGTTGCTGGACGCCTCCCACCACATCCTCGCGGGCATCGCCCTGTGGTATGCGATTAAATGGGCGAAGCTGAATAGTTAAGATGGGCGCCCCGGATATCCGAACGGATTTAATCGCTCTCGAGGATAACGCCGCCCTCCGCGCGGAAAAAAACTTTCTGGGCCGGGCGGAGGCCATGGACTTCCTCGAGTTCAATGTCATCGAACGGATCGAGGGCCTGCTGCAGGGGTCGGATTCACTGGCAAACCTGATGCCCTTGCAACGCCGGGCCCTGAACCTGAGGGAAGCGTTGGAACGCGTGGACGACGCTCTTTTCGCCCGCCTGCGAGAGGGTATCCGCGAGGGCCGCCTCCGGAGGGAGGGCTTCCGGGGAATGCTCGCGGAGTATTTCGGTCCCGACTCAAACGGGTATGATCGCAAGGTCGAGGTCGGCTATGATTCCCTCGACACCTTCATCAATGGAGTGTTGCATCAGGGTCCTATTCCCGCGGAGACGAAAGCCAGGGAAGCGGAGATGGTCTATTATCAAAAAACCCCGGCCCGGATCGTATTGGAGATGGCGGAGAAGGCGCGGCTTACGGAAGCGGATATCTTTTACGATTTGGGATCCGGCCTGGGACAAGTCCCGATCTTGATCCATCTGCTGAGCGGAGCGGCGGCCAAGGGGATCGAGTTCGAACCCGCCTATTGCGACTATGCGCGGGCATGCGCGGCGGATCTGAATCTGGCGCGGGTGGAGTTCATGCATGCGGATGCGCGCGCGTCGGATTATTCCGATGGAACCGTTTTCTTTCTGTATACGCCTTTCGAGGGTGGAATCCTGGCTACCGTACTGGAAAAGCTGCGGCGCGAAGCGCGGAAGCGAATCAGGATTTTCACCTACGGGCCTTGCACGCAGCAGGTTTCGCGTCAAAATTGGTTGCTTCGCACCGACGACGGTGGCGGCGAACCGCACCAATTGGCCGGCTTCGAAAGCCGATAAGCCTCCAATCGCGGCATTTTAGGCCGCCGGCCCTCCCGGCCCGGATCCGCGTGCGGGAATTTCCTTATCCCGAAAATCCCCCGAATGGGGGATGGACCTTTGATCCCTCATTCGCATAGTTTAACCCGGAATGAGACGAGGCCCGGCTGGGCCCCCGGCGCGGCGGCGCGGCGAAGGGAAAGGTCCGATGAGCACAGTACTGATTGAAGCTGAACCGGAGGCGATCGCGATAGATCCGGCCCGCACCGCGGTCATCGTCATCGACATGCAGAGGGATTTCCTGGAACCGGGCGGGTTCGGGGAATCGCTCGGGAACAACGTATCGTTGCTGCAGCGCGCGGTGGGGCCCATCAAGGCCCTGCTGGAAGGGACGCGGCGCCGGCGCATGCTGATCATCCACACCCGCGAGGGCCATCGCCCGGATTTGAGCGACGCTCCCAAGGCCAAGGTGGAGCGCGGGGCGCCCAGCATGCGCATAGGCGCCCCAGGTCCCATGGGCCGCATCCTCATCCGCGGCGAAAAGGGACAGGACATCATCGAGGCGTTGAAGCCGATGCCGGGCGAACCGGTAATCGACAAGCCCGGGAAAGGCGCTTTCTATGCGACCGAACTCGGCCCCATCCTCCACCATCGCGGCATAGAGAATCTGATCGTATGCGGCGTCACCACGGAAGTGTGCGTGCACACCACGGTCCGCGAGGCGAACGACCGCGGCTACAAATGCATCGTGCCCGGCGATTGCTGCGCCTCTTACTTTCCCGAGTTCCACGAAATGGGCCTGAAGATGATCAAGGCCCAAGGCGGGATTTTCGGCTGGGTATCGGATTCGGCCAAGGTGTTGGCCGCCCTGGGCAAGGATCAATAGCAGTTCGACCGTCTTCCACCCCTTAGGAGTACGTATCATGACAGCCACCTCTCCGACAGCCCTCTTCAAGCCCAAGCTCTGGGTGCCCGGCGATTGGAACGCGCTATTCGGGTTCGGCACCAACATCCTTGTCAACATGCTGACTCTCAGCGCCCTGTTGCTGTACGTCCTGCAGATGCCGCGGGAAATGGTGTTCGGGCGCATCCTGCCCGCAGCGGGAATGATGATGTGCATGAGCACGCTTTATTATGCCTGGCTGGCCTACCGCCTGGCGAAGAAGTCGGGCCGTTCGGACGTGTGCGCTCTGCCTTCCGGCATCAGCGTGCCGCACATGTTCATCGTCACCTTGGTCATCATGCTCCCCGTCAAACTGGCCACCGGCGATCCCGTCAAGGGCTGGCAGGCCGGTCTGGTATGGGTTTTCATCCAGAGCTTCGTTCTGATGGGCGGCGGATTCCTGGCTCCCATCGTCCGCAGGATCACGCCCAAGGCCGCCTTGCTCGGGGCGCTGGCGGGCGTGGCCATCACCTTCATCTCCATGAAACCCGCCCTGGAGATGTTCATGACCCCCATGGTGGGCGTCGTTTGCTTCGCCATCATCCTGGTCAGCTGGTTCGGCGGCGTCAAATACGGCGGCGTGCCCGCGGGGCTGGTGGCCATCGCGGCGGGCACCTTGATCGCTTGGGGATCCAACCTGGTCGGCCTGAACTTCGGCGGCATGAGCGGCGAAGCCCTGAAGGCGTCTTTCGGATCGTTCGCCTTCGCGGTGCCGCATCCCGTCGTGGGCCTTATCCTGGGCGGGCTGCATTGGTCCTTCCTCAAGGTGATCCTGGTCACCGCCATCCCTTTCGGCATCTATGACCTGGTGGAAGCCATGGACAATGTCGTCAGCGCCTCGGCGGCGGGAGACGAATACCCCACCACGCGCGTGCTCACCGCGGACGGGGTCATCAGCCTGATCGGCTGCCTCATGGGCAACCCTTATATCAATGCCGTGTATATCGGGCATCCCGGCTGGAAGGCCATGGGCGGCCGCATCGGATACTCGGCCGCTACCGGGCTGATGATCATCATCCTGTCCTGGTTCGGCGTCATCTCCCTGATGACGGCGCTGGTCCCCGTCATCGCCATTTCGCCCATCCTGCTTTATATCGGCATGCTTATCGGTTCGCAGGCTTTCCAGGAGAGCCCGCACCGACACGCCCCCGCCATCATCGTCGCGCTTATCCCCTCGCTCGCGGCCTGGGCCAAATTGCAGATCGATAATTCGCTGGGCGCAGTATCCGGCATCCACCAGATCACGCCGGACATGATAGTCGCGATGAAGCAGGTGGGGATCATGTACCATGGGCTGGCCATCCTGGGCGACGGCTCCATCCTCAGCGGCGTCATCCTGGGGGCGATCACGGTTTTCATCATCGACCGCAAGTTCATGAACGCGGCGGGATTCGCGGCGGCGGGCGCCCTGCTCACCTTCTTCGGTCTGATGCATGGCGAAGCGGTCGGCACCTTCATGAACCCGACCGTGGTATTCGCCTACCTGGGCGTGGCCTTTGTCCTCTTGGCCTGCGGCCGTTTCGCCAACAAGGCGCCTGTCGTCGAAATGGCGGAAGTGGAGCATGAGCCCATGCTGGAAGCGGTCAAATAAACAGGGACAAGAAGCATCGCAGGCCCGTCTTCCGGGCCTGCGCCTACTTACCCGGGATCAATGGAAAAAAGCCTGCAGGATCGGTTTACCCCGCGCTGGCGTCACTTCCAGGAACAGTTTCCCACGCGGCCAGGAGGCCGCCGGAATGACGGTCTTCTCTTCCAGGGAGCGGAAGGCGAATGTTCTTCCGGAGGCATCCAAAACCTTGGCCACGGCCTTTTCCCCTGATCGGTTGCGCAGCATCAGGCTGCCCTCAAGGAGCTCCGCGCTCATCCAGTTCCCCGCGGCCCGGACCCGCGGGCGAAACGCGTTGGGCCTGGCATTGCCGATAGCGGTAAGGGTCAGGCTCAACGTGGCGGAGGACGAGGCTCCCGAGGGTCCGACATAGGCTTCGCTTCCGCTGACCACATCGCCTACCTTGGGTAAGAAAACCGTGGAAGAGGTATCCGGTATATACAGGATGACTTGCGTCCCATGGTCCGGGTTGCCGATGAGGGTCTGGAAGGCGACGGTATTCAGGGCGCTGGTGCCCGACGAGGTGGTGGTATGGTATCCGAAAAAGGATCCGGAGGCGCTATCGGCCACGGCCGGCGAAAAGAGCGAAGGCGCGATGAGCGAATCGAAGAAGTAATCGGCGCGATATCCAGCGTTGGCGATATCGCTTTTGAGGGTAGTCGTCCCATCTAACCGGCTATATGGGGCCGCGGAGGTGTCCACCACGAAGAAATAGGTGACGGTGGAGCCGGGTTTGATGTCATGCGCTGCCGCATAGCCGCCCGCATCGGAAGGGACAAAGCCCACCTTACCGGTGAAGGTGAAATAGATGGGGGCGGAGAATGAATACGCGATCGCGAAGGCGGCCAGAATAAAGGCGGTTTTTTTCATACGATCTCCCGGAGGCGCCTGGTTGGAAATTGGATCCTTAAATCCGCGCCCTTAGGTATTGTCCGCTTTAGTTGAGGGAATGAAAAGCGGTAGGCGCTAAAAAGCGCTGATCAGTAAGGACCGCGTTTCCGGCTGCCGCAATCCGGCCAGGTTCCGCTCCCGCGCCAGCAGCAATCCGGTCAGGCCAGGCGGCAAAGTCCAGCGCGCCAGGCCGTCGGCGTCCGCGCGCGAAGTCCCGAGTTGCTTACCGTCCAGGCTCAGCCAGGCGACGGAGGAAAACGGGGCGGTTTTGAACTCAATCCTCCCTTTGCGTTGGAAAATCCGGCTTTGCCTTTTCGCTTCGGGCCTTCGGGTTCCGGGGCGGAGGGAGGCCGGGGGTACGCCGCTGCGCGGCAAGGCGGGGAACGGCGCCGTGTACATGGCGGCCAGATCTCCGGTCACCCGGATATCGTCCACGGTTACGCTGCCGGTTGCGAGGGAAGGGTTTTTATCGGCCTGGATATGCCAGCGGAAGGCCTGCCCCTTGGCCGCGTCAGCCTTGCCGGAGCGGTTGCCCAGGCGCCCTTGGAAATCCGCCAGGCCATGCTCATAGGTTTTCCACGCGGTGCCTATGGTGTCGAGCGCGCCGAAATAATTATCGTCCGTTATGTCCGATTGCAGCAGGTGCAAATCTATCACTGTGCGTTGGGTCGCGCGGGCGCGATAGCGGATTTTGGTCATGGCCGCCATGCCGCTCCAACCTCCCTTGCGCCATTCCAAACCGCAATATTGGTAGCCCCCGGTGCCCAGATCGAAAGACCAGGTCAGCGCCCGATCCGCGTCGGTGCCGGAAGGAGCCAGCGGGCCCACCTTGGCGGTTCCGCCCGCGCTGCCGTTGGCGAAGGATCCCCAGGTGCCAAGGTTCGGCTGTAAGGCCGGACCGGAAAAATCGTCCACCATCAGCCAGCTGCCGTCCACGCGCAAATCCCGGTGATGGGAGAGCCATGCCCATCCTCCCGCCTCCGGCAATCCCGGCACAGACACGGTCACGGCGCACCAGCCCTGGGGGAAGGGCATCCCGGACGCATCCATCCCTTTCCAGTCCAGGGTAACATCCGCGCTACGTTGCGAGAAGGACCAGGACGCGTTGCTTGGATAGTGGGTGATGCGCGCCGTCCAGCCGGCGGGCTTGTTGAGGCGTCCTTCGATATGCAGGGGCGCCACCTGGAAGTCCAGATCGGCCGGGGTATAGGCGGGAAGCGCGGTCCATGACACGGGAACGCCGGGCAGGGGATCGTCCAGATCGTCCCAGATATTGGAGAAACGCCCCGCCATCACGGCCGCGCCGAACCAGGCCAGGAACTGTTCGAAATACTCCTCATTGGGCGTGGAACCGGTGCGTTCGGGAATGGCGAGATCGGCCGGTAGGCCCCAGATACCGGCATCGGTGGGGAGAAAGGCCACCATCGCGTCGGCCCAGGGCCGGGAAGCCTCGGGACCCAGGGAGGAGAAGGCCGCGCAGGCCCACATGCCCACGGTCAGCTCGCTGTACTCGCGGCGGGAGCGCTTCTCCCCGTTGCCGAGCGAGAACGTATCGGTGGCGGGCAAGGCTACCCCGTCCATGGTATAGAAATTGGCCCGCTCCGGGGAGCGGATGAAAGCCGCGGCCGAGTCCAGCCAACGCTTGGCGCGGGCATCGCCGAACCAGAGCCAATCCATGGCCAAGCGCCAATGCACGCGGATGGCGTCCTTATACATGGAACGGCCGCCGCGGAAAGCATTGTATCCTAATGAGCCTTCGAAATAGGATCCGTCCGGGACCATCCAATCCGGGAGCAATCCTTTGCCCGCGCCGGGGTTGGCGAAGAGGGTGGCGTAGCATTGGTCGATGACGCCCATCCAATCATGGCCCGGATCCGCCTTGGCGAAGATGCGATAGCTGGCCGGGGAAAAGTAGCCGGGATTTACGAAGGCTTTGCCGCCCCATCCGCTGCCGGGCGCCAGGTACCGTCCATCTTGGACCGCTGAGTTCCAGATGCTCCCGATTATCTCCAAGGCGCGTTGCCGATAGGTGGCGGCCTTGGGACTGCTATGCGCTTTCCAAACCCCCTTGGACGCCAGGGAATCCGCGAAGAGCAGCATCAGGGCGATGTCCTGATCCGCGTCCGTGGCCATGCCGGAGCCGATAACGCCGCCATCGGCCCCCAAACGCCAATTGTACAGCTTGCCGGAGCCGCTCCATAAAGCGGTTTCGGCCGCGTCCCAGACTCGGTTGAAGGTGGCCTGATCGCCGGAGTACAAAGCCACGATCATGCCGTAGGCCTGGCCTTCGGATACGGCGTCCCCGGGCTCTTCGGAATTGGGGCGATGCACCAACCCGTCCGGATAGGGATCGATATTATGCTTGATGAGGCCGCGGGCCGTGCGGGCCAGGGCGGAATCCAGGCGGGTATCCGCAATGCGGGGGAGCAGGGAGGCGGTGGGACCGAAGGCGCGCGCCTCCGGAAAGAGAGAAATCAGGAAAAAGGGCAAAAAGGCCATGCGCATACTCAAGGCCCGCATCATCGGTATCATGGCTTGATTAGTAGCAATTCCGGATAGGCGGTTTTCCGGGAAGTCTATTCGGGCCAGCTATTTGGGCTTCGCGTGGTTATGGCCGGAGATGGCGGCGGCTACTTTCCTGCCGGGCAAGGTAAAGCGCGCTCCGGAAGCCGCTTCGACTTGCATTCCGTTGCGGGAGGGAACCAGCCGAGGATTCCGGCCTTGCCGTGCCGGAATCCTCGGCAGCACCGCATTGCCGGCACTGATCACTTTCAGCGCATACAGGCCTTCCCAATTGGCGGAATACATGATGCCGTTGGCGCTGTCGTAGAACATCTCGAAGGGTTCGGAGTCGAAGGTTTGCGCGCCGCCTTGGTACGCCGTCCAGGTGAGGCCGTCGCTTTCAGGAGAAACGAAGATGGGGCGATGGGTACCCGTATTGCCGATGTACAGATTAACCCCGTCGCCGCTTACGCCCATATACCAACTATAATCGAGGCCGGTTTTAATCTGGGTCCATGTCAAACCGTTATCGGTGCTGCGCGCGGGGTATTGGTAGCCCCCGGAATACAGGACTCCTGTTTTGGAACAGTAGATCTGGTTGCCGCCATGGGTCATTTGCTTGTCGAAAACCTGCGACCAAGAGGCGCCGCCGTCGGAAGTGCGGAAGAATCCGCCCGCCTGCGCGGTGAACAGCCAGGTTTTCGCGTCGCCCATGCCATGCTGCGGATAGTCGAGGAAGAATATCGCCATGCCGTATCCGCCCAAGGATCCGGCAGGGGGATTATGCGCCATCCAGCTCATTCCGCCATCCTTGCTCTCCAGGACTCCTGCATTGTTCATTCCACTCCATGGCGAATGGAAGCTGACCAGGACATGGTTGAAATCACCGGGATCGGTGGCGATGGAATACAGATCCTGGGTGCCCACGGGATTCGCCGTGGCCGCAAGGAAGCCGGCCGGTTTGGTCCAGGTTTCCCCGCCGTCGTTGGATATCCAGAACCCGATGGTGTTGCCGCGCACGCCGTCCACGCAATAGAGATGATTGGAGTTCTTGGGATCGACCACTACGTGCACGGGCTCATCCAGGTTGCCCACCCGTCTCCAGGTCGAGCCGGCATCGATGCTTTTGTACAGCCCCACCGGCTTGGCCACATCGAATGCGCATATGCCCAGATACAGGGTGGAGGGATGGCTCGGGTCGATGGCCATGCCTTGGCAGAATATATTTGAATCCCGATCCACTTGAGCCGAGGAAGGGGTGATATTCTTCCATACTCCCGGAGTCAGCGCGGGATTGGCCCGGGCGGGCGCGGCGAATCCCGAAAAGCTCAGCCATACCAGCATGGCCAAGAGCGGCATCCAATCCTTCCGTATCCTGATGGCTTCCATGGTATCCTCCCCGTGAGGCGCGACTCGCGGGCGAACAGCTTTCGGGTCCCGGTTTAAGTCCCCCCATTATACCTCACAACGGCTTGGAATACGCCCTGCGAACATTGAGTATGTTTTGGGGATACGCGCAGCCATTTCAGGGGGAACCCGTTTTCATGGAGACCGAATGCGAAAATACGTTTGTTTCAGTTTGGGCTTGGCATTGCCCGCGCTCGCCGTGTTTTTCACCGGGTGCCTGACCCAAACAACCTATGAAACCGCGAATCTCCTCAAGAAGAATCATGTGGATATCACTCCGGGTTATTCGGGGTATTATCTGCATGCGAGCGGGCCCGATGCCCCGGATGTGAACAGCAATTGGAAAAACAGTTATGGGGTCTCCCTCGGTTATGGGGTGACGGACGGATTCAACGTGTACGGCTATTATGAGTATAGCGACTATCCCCAGTTCGCGCGATTCGGCGAAGAGGCGGGATTGCACTTTTTCCAACTCGAGCCGAAATTCGAATTGGAGCGCGCCCGGAATTCCGTTTCATTCCCAATCGGCTATACTGAATATGCCGGGATTAAGGTTTTGCAATTCGGCGCCCGCTCCTTCACCAATTTCTACTGGAGCCGAAAGTCGTTCTATTGCCTTTCCGTCTCGGGCATGGCCAATGTAGGCTTCGAGGATCGGGATGATTTCGCCGGAGCGTTGGTGGTGAACAACGTATTCAATGCCGCTTTGCCGCAGCGTTTCTATATCCGGCCCCAAATCGGGGTGGATGTGAGCGCCCTGCTTTTTTCAGCGGCGGCGGGTTTCCAGTTGGCGAGCATTAATGTCGGGATCGGGCTGGGCAGGGAATTCTGAGCTTCGTGACCTGGCAGGAAAACATCGCGGCTGCATCGCCCGGGAGGTATCCATGAAGGAAAAGAATAAGGACGGGATTTTCGGCGGTTCGGTGGCCGCAGTCTATGAAACCCATATGGTGCCCTTGATCTTTGCCGGGTATGCGGTAGATATGGCGGAGCGGGTGGCGGCCAGGCGTCCCTCCCGGGTGCTGGAGATAGCCGCGGGCACGGGCGTGGTCACGCGGGCCATGGCCACGGTATTGCCCGCTTCGGTCGCCATCGTAGCCACGGACCTGAATCCGGCCATGCTCGCCGAGGCCGCGGCGGCCGGGACCAGCCGGCCCGTGGAATGGAAACAGGCCGATGCCATGCAATTGCCTTTTCCGGACGGGTCCTTCGATGCGACGGTCTGCCAGTTCGGGGCGATGTTCTTTCCCGACAAAGGCCAGGCCTTCGCCGAGATCCGGCGCGTGCTGGCCCCGGGAGGCGTTTTCATTTTCAGCGTTTGGGATAAGATTGAGGAGAACGAATTCGCGGAAACGGTGACGGCCGCCTTGGCGGCGCTGTTTCCGGAGAATCCGCCGCGTTTCATGGTCAGGATCCCGCATGGATATCATGACACCGTCGCCATCGGGATGGATCTGGCTGCGGGCGGCTTTCCGGGGAAGCCCGAAATCGCCACCGTGCCCATGCGCAGCCGCGCCGCGTCATCCCGGGTGGCCTCGATCGCTTATTGCCAGGGAACACCAATGCGGGGCGAGATCGAAGCGCGCGATCCTGCGCGCCTGGGGGAAGCCACGGAGTTGTCCGCGGCGGCCCTCGCCCACCGGTTCGGGAACGGGGCCATCGAAGGCAAGATCCAGGCGCACATCGTTTCCATCGCGCGGGAAAAGGCTTAGATTTTAGGCTGGGCGGTAAAAGAGCCAAGGCGAGCCAAGGTATCGGTGAATAAGCAGCAGATCTATGAAATCCTGAAAGAGTCGGTGCGCGAACTGGCCAAAGGCAACGATCTTTTTTCCCCGCTCCCGGACCATTGCGTAGACGGGGATTCTCTGGAATCCCTCGGTCTCGATCCTTTGCTTTTGCCAGATCTGATTCCGGATCTGAAAAAAAGGTTCGGGGGCAGGGATTTGAGCGGCAGCCTGACCGACTTGTCCGAAATGCATACGGTGGGCGATTTCCTGACGGCTTTATCGACGGCGCTGGGAAGCGGGATTGCGGCCCCTTGCATGGTCTATGTGGATGACGAGGACGCCAACCTGTTCGTCTTCAAGCGCCGTTTCAACAAGCTGTTCAAAGTCGTTTATTTCACGGATCCTTTGGCCGCGCTGGATTTCATTCTGAACGATGCGAGCGTGGCGCTGGTACTCACCGATGAGGTGATGCCGAATATGACGGGCAATGAGCTCTGCGATAGGGTGCACGCGCTCAAGCCGGCCTTGAAATTCATCCTGCTTACGGGCAATCCGAATAACCAGGATGACCTGGTATACCGCACCATGCGGCGCAACCGCTTCTATGAATTCCTGCAAAAACCCTTGGATTTCGAAAGCCGCTCCGCCGAGCTCGAAGCTTTGTTCGCATCCCTGCTTAGAGAGGGGGGAGCGACGTGAGTGAGGTTTCGCAGCCCCCCGAACCGGTCAAGGAATCGGCGCGCCGGTTCATCGTGGACTTGAATTCCCGCGATCTGGAAAAGCTGATGCTATGGTTCCAGGAAGACGCGCAACTGTGGATCCCCCCTGCTCCGCTCGTATCCGGATCCAAGCGTATCGAATTGCTGCTTAAGCTGATCTTCCGCCGCTACAGCGATATACAATGGGAAATCCTGGAACTGTACCAGGCCTCGGATAATGTCATCCTGGTGGAAATGCGTTCCACCGGCACTTTCACCTCCGGAAAGTTATATGAGAATAACCTCATATCCCTGATCAAATACTCCGGTTCCCGGAAGATTTTCTTCATCTCGGATTACTTCAAGAATACCGCGATCTTCTATTGAAGCCGGCCGATACCGATCATCCCATCCCAGACGATGCGGATTGAAGAAATACTCCCCAGAAGGCATGGGTTCCGTGAACCATGCTTCGTCGAATGCCACGGTCGCAATGGGAGGATTTATCAGCGGTACCGTATCCGTGAATGTCTGTCCACGGCACCGGGCGCGTATCCGGCCTCTCCCGTGCATTGGTACAAAGTCCCTTCGGCCTTGGTGGCCGTGGTTTCCGGTTGGCAGCCGGTCAGGCAAAGCAAGGCGATGGCAATCATAAGCAAGGTCATGGTATCCAGCAAGGCAATCCCCTGGTTGGACTCGGTTTAAGGTACAGGCGGGGGGTGCCTGAATGGGGATGGCTGCGCGCGAATCCGCTCACTTTTATAGAGCGCCGGAAATTACTTTGTGGGTTGGAGCCATGCGGTGGCTTGAGGTTTTCAGCCAAACGAGCTTACCCTATG
>JBDSWM010000114.1:0-7613 GCA_039926685.1 Fibrobacteria bacterium
ACCCAGGCCAAGCTATTGCGGGTGCTGCAGGAGCGGGAGATCCGCCGCGTGGGCGGTACGGTCACCATCCCCATCGATATCCGCGTCATCGCCGCCACCCACAAGGATTTGGCGGAAGCGATCCGCCAAGGCGCTTTTCGCGAGGATCTGTTCTACCGTATCAACGTCATCCCCATCGTGATTCCGCCGCTCCGGGATCGCAAGGAGGACGTGCCGCCGCTGGTCCGGCATTTCCTCTCCAAGTCGTCGCGCGTCAGAACCATCCAGCCTGAAGCCTTGCGGTTGCTGATCGAATACGATTGGCCGGGCAATGTGCGCGAATTGCAGGCGGTGATGGAACGGATTACCGTGCTGACCAAGGCTTCGGACATTACTCCTTCCGATTTGCCCTTCGAGCTCAGGTCGGAAAACCGCCGCCCGGCTGGGTCCCTTTCCGGCAACGGGTATCCGGTTTTCGAAATCCCCGCCAGCGGATTGGTTTTCGAGGATTGGGAAAAGAATCTGCTGGCGCAAGCGTTGTCCCGCTCGCATGGGAACATGGCCGATGCGGCCAAATTGCTGGGCATGACCTATCGCACCTTCCAATATCGTTCCATGAAGTTCGGCCTCAAAGGAAATTGACGTTCTGGTGCGGCCTGACAACCCATATGGGTTAACCTGCGCGGATTCCCGTCCAGGCGCCTTACGTCTTTCCCAAACCTTCCGGAAGTCTCCCGAAATTAAGCGTTCTTAGGGATTTTGCGCGGTCTTTCCCATGGCATCGACTTTGCAATGGTATGCCTGAGTGAATCGACCGCGCTCCATTCCGGACCGAGGCGGTTTCCAAAACCCTGTTTCAAGGAGAATCAAATGCAATTTAAATCCCTTTCCAAATTGGCCATGGTGGCGGCTCTTTCCTTCGGCGCTTCCGCTTTCGCCGCGGCGGACGCCGCCGCCCCCGTATCCACCGGAGCGAAAGCTTCGGCATCCACCCCGGTAGCCAAGACCGCTGCCGCCGAGGCGGCCAAATCCCATTCCTTCTCCGGCACCGTGGTTTCCAGCGATGCCATCGCGAATACCATCGTGGTGAAAAACGCCAAGGCCGAGGAAACCTTCACGGTGGCTCCCACCGTGAAAATCGCTCAGGGCAAAAAAGACCTCAAGATCGCCGACGTGATGAAGGATGAGAAGGTCATGATCAAGTACTCGGAAGAGAACGGCGTCAAGACGGCTTCATCCATCCGCGTCAGCGCCGCCGCCGCGAAGAAGGAAGCCAAATCGGCCGCAACCGCGGCCGCCAAATAACCTGACCGTTACCAGGCGTCGCCGATGGCCGACATCGGGAAACCCGCCGTTCCTTCCGGGACGGGCGGGTTTTTTTATGGTCGATTCGAATCCAGGGGGGTTATTCGGCTTTGGCGGGACGGATATCAGGGCAGATTACAACCCATTCCATGGCTGTGGCGCTCCACTCCCGACCGCATCCGTCGGGGTCGGTGCTCCCGGACTTGGGGGCGGTACCGGCCTTGGCCGCGGGTTCGGAAACGGAAGCGCCGGTGGGGGCATTATCCTCGGTTTCGGAAGGGTTCATAAGGCATCCGGCGAACATCGACATGCCCATGGCCAATGCGCAGGAAAGCGCCAGGCGCTTGGTGGTGGGGTATCGAAATTCTCGTGCTGTAGTAGTCATGAAGCGAGTATATCACGTGGAAGAAAAGACGTCCATTCTGGAAGCGCACAAGCCCCTGGGGCCCGTAATCATTGGGTCTCCAAGTCGACGGGGCATTTTACCCCGCCCAGACCCGATTGGGGTTTTTGGGCGGTATGAGCCTCCCGAGCGGCTCGGTAACGGCATTCCTATCTAATAATCGTCACGACTCGAATTAAAAATTTATCCTTCCTTGCCCGTTCCCGAAAGCATACATTCAGCCTAACCGCAAAAAGGGGGCGTATCATGGAACTTACTCTCGGCATCATTATCTCCGTTTCCATCCTCAGTCTGCTCATACTTTTGGGCGTGGAAACAGTGCGCGAATTCCGGCTGATGGGGAAAGATCCGAAAACATTTTCCGAGTCCGGTTCGCTGTCCGATCGCGTCATGGGCGGCGGCGGCGATCATGACGGCGCTCCTCCGGCATTGGCGGGAAATCAATCCGCCCTCACCAGAAAGCGCGGAACCCCCTGACGTCCACGTGTACGAAGGGCCCGTGATTCGGGGTTTTGTCGTAACGTCCCATGCCTCCCAGGTAAGGGATGAAGGTTTCATTGCGGGATAGCGCATCCAGCAGGGCGATGAGCATATCCGCATCGCCTTGATCGCTTTTGCCATCGCCATTCAAATCGTCCATGTTGCCATCCTCCGGATCGTTATCGATGAAAATATCCGCGGCCCCGCCGAACTGGTGCGCGCTCAGTTTGACATTGCCTATCAGGCGGTTGTAAAAGGGCGTGCGGTAACCGCTCATCACATGGAAGGTGCTGCACGCGAAACCCGCCTCATTGGCCTTGGCCAGCAGGATTTCCAGCTTCAGGAGCAAGCGCTCGCGGAGCACCAGAAATGCGGGTAGATCCGGCGCCTGTTTGCAGATGAACTGGCTCAGCCTGAAATGGGGCGACACGTAGGCCTGCGCCGCTTCGGCGTCCACCTTGATGAAGCCTTTGGGAGCCAGGTAGAATTCCGTTTTCTTGATGGGGGGCGGATAATCGCCGATATGGTACCCGCGCAGGTATCCGGATTTCATCTCGCCGCTGGGGACCATCACGAAGGCATTGAAACGGACGGTATCCCCCCCGGCCCGCAATACCTCGAGAGTATACAAGCCCGCCGAATCGGGAGCATGCCACCACCAACTTCGTGGTCCCTGGGCCGATATCATCCAGGACGTATCCACGCCCGCATCCCCGTCCACGTACTCAAGGCTGAAGGCGCCCGTGTCCTCTCCCGGGACCTCCAAGCGCAATACCTCCCCGGGCATCAAGAATACCGCATTCATCTTGTAGGGAGAGGTTTCATCCTTGTAGCGGACCTGGAATCCCGCCTGGCCCGGATCGAAAGGCGCGGCCTTGCCTATCCCGGCGGCCAGGCTGCCGGAGCAGGCGAGCGCGAGCGCAAGCGCAAGCATAAACCGAAGCCGAAGCCTAAGGCTAAGCATAAAGCAGGCGAAAAAGGATGAGGCCTTTTCCAAGGCCGGCCGGGACCGGATCAAAACGACCTCGATTTGCGGGCCAACGCGCTTTCCATCTTACGGTTCCAACGGTAGAGGTCGGGCCGGAATTGCAAACCCCCTTGATTGTCCACGAAGCAGGTCCAGTACAGGATGTGAACGGGCACGCCTTGACCGGGAACGGGGATGAATGTTTCCTTGCCTTTGCCGATTTCCTCTTCCAGCCGCCGCGCATCCCAGGCGGAATCGGGACCCAGCACCCACAATGCGAGTTTCTCCGGGTCGGACACGCGCACGCAGCCATGGCTCAGGGCCCGCTTGTCATTCTCGAAGTATTTCTTGGCGGGAGTATCGTGGAGGTAGATATTGTACGGATTGGTCATCACGAATTTGATGCGTCCCAGCGCGCTGGCATCGCCGTTCTTTTGCCGGATGCGGAAGGGGAATTCCTCGCCGGTCACGGACCACCAATCCACGGAATCGGCGCGGATCACGGGGGCGGATTCGGACCAATTGCCCAGCAATTCCATGTTATGCTTGGCCAGATAATCCGGATCCTTTTGCAATTCGGGCAGCAATTCCTCCCCGGCGATGGAGGCCGGCACGTTCCAGGCGGGATTCAGTTGGATGGAAACGGCGCGATCACTGAATACCGGGGTGCTGTCCTCCTTGCGCCCTACCACCACCCGCATGGAGAATTCCTCCTTGCCTTTTTCGAAAGCGCTCAAGCGGAAGTCCACGATGTTGACGCGGATATGGCGATCGCCCAGATCCTGTGGAAGCCAGCGCCAACATTCGAGATTAAGTTCGATTTGATCGATGCGGTTCTCTACCGGGATGTTCAGGGAGCGCAAGGTGGCCGCATCCGCCACGCCGGTGGCTTCCAGGCCATGCGAGGCCTGGAAGCGCTTGACTGCCTCGCCGATATCGGATTCAAAGGTTTCCCCGCAGCCGCCCCAACCCATTTCCCCCGTGACCTTGAGACGCTCGCACAGGGCCACCACGCGCTTGCCTTCGCTTTGGGGGCTTTGGGGACCCAAGGCGGGTCCATCCGGGATGGCGCGCCATCCGCCCTTCTCGGCCAGTTTACGGTATTCGCCCAGCCAATACTTCATCTGACCGTATTCCCGCTGGGGCGGTGTCAGCGCTTGCAGGCAGGCGCGCAAATCTTTTTTCTCGCTCAGCGTCCGATCCAATAGCCCGGCCAAGTCGGTTTTTTCCGCGCCGACATGCCAGAAATCCTGCGGGATCTTGGGGCGCACGCGGCCGGAGAGCAGATCCCGGCCCAGTTTCAAATAGGCGTCCGTGGCCAGCAACTCCACCAGGGCCCCGGCCTCGGGATCGTTCCGAGCGCGCCAGAAAAGCTTGCGATTGAATGCGCGCAGCAGGGCATCCAGGCCGCGCACATGGTAATCCGCCGGTTCCAAACCCTCTTGGCCGCATTTGCGCACCGCGTCGAGCAAATGCCAGGCGGCGGCCGCGGGTCGGCCATGGGAAAGCCAGGCCGGTTTGTCGTTCCTAGCGTGGTAGAAGTCGGAAAGTTCCTTGGTCCTGATAACCGTCTCCCCGGCTATCTGCACCCGGCCGTCCGCGTCCAGCGCGGCCAGCTTTTTTTCCAGGAGCGCTTGCGCGGTTGGCCCCTTGCCGCCGGAAAAGAATCCCCAGCCCGCCGCGGCGGAACCCGGGAACAGGAAAAAGACGGCCGGAAAAAGCAAATACACGATGCTGCGCATGGATCCCCGATGATGATGTGCTTCAACCATACCAATAAATAAAAGCAAGTCGACCAGGCAACGTAAAACCTAGATTAGCGGCAAGGCCGGCCCCGACGGGCCCGGGCCGGATCCGAGGGAGGATACCATGGACGGTTTACGCGACTTCACTTCCCCCTGCCCCTATTGCGGGGAGCGCCAGAAAGTGGAGATAGATATGAGCGATCCGCTCCCGCAGGAATTCATCAACGATTGCACCGTGTGTTGCCGGCCGATCGTGGTCAGGGTAACATCGGGGTCACGGGGAGAGCCGGTCATGCGGCTACAATCCGAGGAGGAAACCGTGTGAACCTTCCGGTCGCGGACCGGATATTCCGGTCATTCGCCCGACTTTCACGCATCTCCCGCCGCTTTCAATGTCCGCCCGGGGAGGATACCTCAGACTTGAATACCCGGAACAGGAAGTATAAGGCGGGGAGCACCAGGGCCGATCCAATCAACAGCGCCAAACCCAGTTGGTCCAAGGTCGCCTCCGGGGCATGGGCGTTGAAAAAGGTCAGATCATTCCCGTCGGCCATTTTCACTAGCACGGGGAATTGCACCGCGAACCAGGCACCCAATATCAACGTCACCTGCCCGCCCGCCAGCAGCCGCGAGGCCCAATCCCAATCCTGGCTCACGGACATCCACAAAGCCGGCAGGATCAAGGTCGCTCCGGCCACGCACGCCTTGGCCGCGGGCGAGGCGAGGAAACGCGCGGCCATTTCCACCCCGTCCTTTTCCGCTCCCCAGAATACCAGGCCGCCCGAAGCCACGGCCACGGCACTGGCGGCCAAGGCGCGGTGGGCCGAACGTTTGCGGATGGCGTAGGTCGGGCTTTCCCCGATCAGGTACACGGCGGCCAGGAACGCGAACAGGCATACGGTGAACAGGCCCAAGGCCACGGGGAAGGGGCGCAGCCAAGGCTCCACGTAACCTTCCAGGTACCCGCCACGCGCTCCCATGCCTCCCGGCACCAGAGCTCCCGTCACCACCCCCAGCCAGAACGGCGTCCACACGCTGGAATAGATGAAGAACAGGGTATAGGACCTTTGGGACCGGCCTTGTACGGCATCGTAATGGCGGAATGTGAAGGAGCAGCCCCGGGCGATGATGCCGAGCAGCATGGCGCTGAGCGGCAGATGCAAATAGGTGGAAACCCGGCTATAGACGATGGGGAAGCCCGTGAAGAGGATGACCACCATCAGGATCAGCCACATATGGTTGGCTTCCCATACCGGACCCAGAGCGCGGTCTATGATCTGCCGTTGCGTGCGGCGGTTCTCCCGGCCCATGAAAATCTCCAGGATGCCCGCGCCGAAATCGGCTCCCGCCAGCAGGCAATAAAGCAACAGGGATACGCCCAGGAACAGGATAATCACCCAGAGCATGGGGGAACCGCCGGCGGGGATCTCAGGCATGCGCACTCCCTTTGATGGCCGGGTTTCCCGCGGGCGAGGCGCCCGGAGGCGAAGCGCCCGTTTCGTCCTCCTGCGATGCGGAGGGGAATTCGCGGTCGGCGGCGCGGATATGCCGGAGCATGAGCCAACTGACCACCACGGCCAGGAATACGTACACGGAAGTGAAGATTAGGAAGGGGTAAACCAGTCCGGGCATGGGGGTCAACGCTTCGCGCGTGCGCATGATGCCATAGATGATCCAGGGCTGCCTGCCTACTTCGGTGACTACCCAGCCGGCTTCCAAGGCCAGGAATCCCAAGGGCGTAGCCAAAGTCGCGGCGATCAGGAACCAGCGATGCTTGAGCATATCCGGCTTCCGGAAGGTGAAGAACAGGAACGCCATGGCCAGACCGCACAGGGCGGAGCCTGCCGCCACCATGATTTGGAAAGCGATGTGCACGATGAGCACGGGCGGCCACTCGTTTTCCGGAAAGGCTTCCAGGCCTTTCACCTCCGCGCCGAAATCCCCGAAGGCCATGAAGCTGAGGACGGCGGGGATCTCGATCCCGTAGCGCACGCGGCGCTCCTTCACGTCCGGGATTCCGCCCAGGATCAGGGATGCCCCTTTATCCGTTTGGAAATGGGCTTCCATGGCAGCCAGCTTCACCGGTTGCCGCAGTGCGGTGCCCTTGGCGAGCCTGTCCCCGCTCAAAGGCTGGATAAGCGCGGCGACCGATCCCAGCAGCAAGGCGATTTTGCAGGCTTCCCGATGCAAGGAAGAATGTGGCCGGCGCAGCAGCAGCAAGGCGTGGATGCCGCCCACGGCGAAACCGGTGGCTTCGAAGGCGGCCAAGGTCATGTGCAGGGTCTGGGTTTTCCAACCCGGATTGAACATGGCGCGCACGGGATCGATATTGATGGCATGCCCGTCCAGCCACTCGAAACCGGCCGGGTTGTTCATCCAGCTGTTGGCGCATACCACGAAGATCCCCGAGAGCACTCCCGTGACCCCCACGGCCAGGCCCACGGCCCAATGGGTCCAAGGCGACAGGCGGTTCCATCCGTATAGGAAAAGGCCGATGGCGATGGCTTCCAGGAAGAAGGCGGTGCCTTCCCAGGAAAAGGGCATCCCGATGATGGGTCCGGCATGTTCCATGAATTTCGGCCATAACAGGCCGAGCTCGAATGACAGGGCCGTGCCGGATACCGCGCCGGTGGCGAAAAAGATGGCGACGCCGCGCGACCAGGTTTTGGTCAGATCCAGATAGACGGTTTTGCCGGTGCGGATCCATCGGTAATGGGATATGGCCATGAGGAAC
>JBDSWM010000115.1:0-12095 GCA_039926685.1 Fibrobacteria bacterium
GCCCGCATGACGGGCGTGTCCTGCCGCCCGTCATGCGGGCGGTCCTACTGGGTCAAACGATCTCTTGGCGCTTAATGGCGAAAATGGAGATATCGTCCAGGCTTTGACGCCCCTCTGAAAAGCGATCCTTGTCCTTTTGGGCCTGCATAACGGTTTCCGACGAACCTAAAGGTGAGTACTTCTTGATAACCGCGTCCAATCGCTTGCGGCCGTACAGTTCATCCTTGTTGTTGAAGCTTTCGTTTATGCCGTCCGTGTATACGAAGAGCAAATCGCCGGGATGAAGTACGGTTTCCTGCTCCGAATAGCTGTTGTCCTCGAACATGCCCAGGAAGAATCCGCCCCGCATCTGCAAATGCTCCAGCGTATTGCTGGCATGCCGGTAGATGACGGGGTATGGATGGCAGACGCGGCTGTAGATCAGCCTCCCGCTGCGCAGATCCAGAATACCGGCGAAGGCTGTGAGATAATGATCGGTATTGATGGCGGCACATAGATCCACGTTCACGTTGGTCAGGATCTGCTCCACGGAAAGTCCGGATTTCACGTGCCGGTCAAAGGCCATTTTGGCCATGGCCGTCACCAAGGCCGCCGGAACCCCGTGGCCGGAAACGTCCGTCATCAGCATGAATATCCGGTTTTCGTCCAGCATGATGAAGTCGTAGAAATCTCCGCTGACCTTGCCGGTAGGCGCATAGGCGGCGGCCACTTCATAGCCGTGCAAACGGGGCAGAGTCTTGGGCAGCATGCCTTGCTGGACCTGCTTGGCCATGTCCAATTCCATTTCCGTCTCCTGCCGCACGCGCACCATCTCCTGGTTCTGCACGTAGAGCTCTTCGGTGCGCTCCTTCACCTTCACTTCCAGATCGGCGGCATTGGCCACCAGTTTCTTTTCCATTTCCTTGAACTGGGAGACGTCCGTGACGAACCAGACCCTGCCTATCAGGCGGCTCTGCTCGTCCACGATGGGGCGGGTATAGATCTGGTAGGTGGCCGAATGGGGCAGCACCATTTCGAAAATCTGCTCCGCATGGAGCTGCGGCTCCTTCTGGATGGCGCCGTAGAAGGCCATGAAATCGTGGGATTCCGTGAAATGGTACTGCAGCAGTTCCGCGGCGATATCGAATTGCATCCCCGCGAACTGCCGCCAGTTCAGCCCGAACAGCTTGCCGAAGCGGGCGTTGGTGGAGCGGATGACGAAGCCTTCGTCCACCAAGGCGATGCCGTCCTTGGACGATCCGATAATGGCCTTGACGCGGCTTTCGGAAAGGCGCAAATCGGTGACTTCATGGATGCTGACCAGGCGTGTGCCGTTGATAAGGGCGCTGCGGAAATGGTAATAGCGCTTCTCCCCGTTGGGCATGGGGATTTCCTTCTCCCACTCGCTTTCCTTGCCTTCCGGCTCCAGGTAATAGTCGATATCCCCGAAAATGGGGCGGCCCGACTGGGAATGGATGCCCACTTCCTTGATGGGCCTCCCGATGGCCTGGGTATGCAAGGTTCCCAGGATCTCCAACGCATAATTATTGATCTTCACCACCCGCAAATCCTTGTCGATATGGATGATGCCGGATTGCCGATCGATGAAGTCTTCCTGCTTGACCGTTTCATGGAGCAGCGCCTTGGTCGATTGCAGTTCATGCTGAAAGTGGACCATTTGGCGCTTGAGCGTGGGGATCTCCACATCATCCTTGTACTTGAGGAGATGCTGGAGCTGAACGTTTTGTTGCTTGAGTTTATAGACCTCGGGGGTCAGTTCGCCATGGTTGGGGCCGAAATCCAAGGGGATAGCCAATTCAAACCCCGGAAAGGGAGAGGTAAACGAACCGGAATGCGGGGGTTTTCACCTCTTAATTATACAATATTGACGCATCCCCCCACAATTCCCAACCCCGCGTATCCGCTGCCGTAGCGCTTTCCCATTTCCGGTCCGCCCTTCCCTCCGCCGCCGGAATCCCCCTCTTTTTTATATTTTCCGGGACTTGTCCGGCTGCCTGGCAGCCTTGTATTTTCCCAGGGTCCATTGCAGGAGATGAACGAAGCTATGCGCCACACCAAACTTTTCCTCACGGTATCCTTCTTGACCGGACTGGCTCTCAATATCGCGACCAGCGTGAATGCCCAACCCATCCGCGGCCCCGTGCAAGGTCCCGCGGCCCCGGAGGCACCGCCCACCTGGGAGCCGGATAAGAAAGGGGTCAAAGGCAAGCGCGATCATATCGATTTCGCACTCACGCCCAAGCCCATTTCCGACGCCAACATGAAGTTCTCGCATTTCTCCAACCGCAAGCTGATAATCTTCTACTTCTCCGCCAAATGCCCCCATTGCCAGCATGCTTTCCCTTACGTGCAGAAGCTTTCCGATGAGCTGACCGCCCAGGGATTCTCCTCCATCGCCATCGCCATCAAATACAACACCGAGGACGATATCCGCAGCTTCATCCGCGATTACAACGTGCATATGCCCGTGTTCTACGATGAGGATCGCACCATCGGCGAGAATTACGGAACCGGATCCATCCCGCTGATCCTGGTCATCAATGAAAAAGGCGAATACATCCGCTATAAGACCTTCGACGCGGAACAGACTCCGGGCATGATCAAGGCCGAAGTCGCACAGTTCGCTTCCAAGTAGCCCCGAGGTAAAGAGAACCGAAGGCGGCTGCAAAGCCGCCTTTTTTTTGCCCGGAATTTCCCCCGCTCCGGTCCGCGCGGAGCCCACCAATCCAGGATTCCCGCTTGCCCATCATCAACTCTTCTTTCACCGCCACCATCCGCAACCCCGGTTCGGAGCGCCTGCTGGACTATCTGGCCCGGCGCTTCACTTATCATTCGCGCGGAGCCTGGGTGGATTTGCTGGGCAAAGGCCGTCTGGAACTGGAAGGCGCGGTGGCGCAAGGCGGGGAAAGCCTCCGGGAAGGAATGGCCCTGCGCTTCGCCGTGGTCGACTATGACGAACCCCATGTCCCCCTGGATTACCGTATCCTGGAAAGGGATGATCGTCTCGCCTTCGTGCACAAGCCCGCCGGCATGCCCGTACATCGCACCGGGAAAATATTCTTCCAGACCCTGGCCAACCTGGTAAAGGAGGAATTGGGGGATACGGCCTGGGCGCCCTTGAACCGATTGGATCGGGAAACCAGCGGTCTGGTCGCATTCGCGAGCGGAGCCGATGCCTTCCGGGACCTGGCGCCTTCGGCACCCAGCTCCCGCTGGAGCAAATTCTACGCGGCAGCGGTACGGGGCGAAATCCCGGTACAGCAGGGCCGCATCGAATTCCCGCTGGGTGAAATCCCTGGCTCTCCCATCCGCTCCCGCATGTATTCACTACCGCAAGGCAAACGCGCTCTCACCCTGTACCGGAAAATCGCATACCGCGATGGACTCACCTTGTTGGCCCTATCCCCCATCTCGGGCCGCAAGCATCAATTGCGCGCCCATCTGGCCGAGATCGGCTTCCCGATCCTGGGCGATAAGATCTACTCCCTGGAAGGCAAGGCCTACTTGAAACAATTGGACCAGAACCTGGACGAGGCAGACTACAGCGAGTTGGGTGCCGGACGCCATCTGCTGCATTCTTTTTGTCTGCGCATCGGTATTGAAGGCGAAGCCGCCAGCGAGGCTTGGGATTGGGATTTCGGCTCCGAATTCGGCCGCGTATTCAAGGCCCTGGAGGTGAGGGCCTGGTGCGGTTCAGGCGCTTTCGCGGATTTCCTGCAGGAGGCCGAGGCGGCGCAGCGGGGATTCTGACAGGGGTGGGGATCCTAAACGGAGCCGGATGCCAGGATTTTCCGCACGGCCGCTTCGATGGCATCCACGTCTTCCGCTTTGACATCCTTGAACCAGGTTTGCTGCGGATAGCACATGATGTTCGGGCCTTGCGCGCATGGGCCCAGGCACATGGTGCGCGTGATACGCACGGGCAGCTTGGCCTGCTTGAAACGTTGTTTCAGTTTGTCTGCCAAGATGGCCGTGTCCGGCGTGTCTCCGCAGGACTTCTCGCCGTTCTCCCGCGTGTTGGTGCAGAAGAACAGGTGGAGCTTATGGGGCGTCGCTTCTATTCGCATGGATATATACCTCGGTCCTTTGACAGCATCGGCCAGCAAGCCTGCAAAAAGGAGAAACCCGGCCCCAAATGGCCGCGGGTGCAGCTATCTTTGTAACTCCAGCCATGGAAATACCCTTCTTTCCAAGTTAAATCAAGATCGCCGGGCTAGGCCAATAATAAAAAAATGACGAATCGGGATAATAGGCCGGCCATTCCAATGCATGGACAAGACCAAAAGGGCAAGGCTGCGCTCGCCTATTTCATATCGGACCTGCATTTGGGGGCGCGCTATCGCGGCTTGGACCCGGATAGGGAAACCTTGGTGTTACGCTTCCTCAGGGAAAAAGCCGCCGCTGCCGGGCACCTTTTCATATTGGGCGACCTTTTCGAATTCTGGATGGAATACGCCAGCTTCATCCCTAAAGAGCATTTCCGCATCCTGGCGGCGCTGGAGGAGTTGGCCCGCAACGGGGTGGAGGTCCACTACCTGAGCGGCAACCACGATTTCAACCTGGGCTCGTTCTTCCGGGATCAACTGGGTTTGCGCACGCACGCCGATGAGATCCGCATCGAATTGCAGGGCAAACGCCTGCTGCTGCTGCACGGGGACGGGCTGGCCGATTCGGACTGGAAATACCGGATCATGAAGCGCGTGTTCCGCCATCCGCTTTCCAACCGCTGCTTCAGCCTGCTGCATCCGGACCTCGGGATGGGCTTGGCGCGCGCGCTGAGCAAGGCCTCGCGCGACCAGCATCGGAACCAGCCCCGCCACATGGACGAGTATGAGAAGGCATGCCGCGCCATCTTGTCGGATGGGCGCCAGGACATCCTGATCCACGGGCACACCCATGCCGCGTTCGTGAAGGAATGGCCCGAGGGCGTCTATGTTAATTCGGGGGAATGGTTGACGCGAATGGAATACGTGGCCATGCGGGATGGGGAATGCAGGATAGAGAAGTTCACCGGAAAGGGGATTACGGCAGCCCCTTGATCTCTCTGCGGATCGCTTCCAGCTTCACATAGTCTTCCTGTTGCAGGGCTTCCACTTTCGCCACCAGCAATTCCAGCTTGCGTAGCGCCTTGGCGTCGTGGGCCGGGGTGGACTCGATCAGGTTGATGATCTCCTGCGAATCCTCCGGATAGCCGAAATCGCCCATGAAGTCCTTGAATTGGAGCAGCGCCTTGGAGTACTCGGCCGGATCTCCCAGGCTGTAGATCATTTTTGGGATCAAATCCTTCAACAGAAACGCTTTCAGGTCCCCTTTGAAATTCTGGATCTTGGGGGATTCCGCCTCAGGAGTCGGGATCGATTCCTTCCCTTTCGGATTTTCGATGGTGCCCAGCAATGCCGCTATCTCCTTTTCCATGGCGCGATGCTCCTGCTCGCGGAAATAGGCCTGATAGATGATAGGGAAAGAATTCACGCACAGATGGGCGTGGCTGATCACGGTGAAATGGCCCAGGAAAAAAACGTCCGCATCCGTGGCCAGCATTTCGTCTTCGCTATTGAAGAAGGCGATCTTTGCCGGGATGGGGATGAAGTCGGCATTCTTCATGGACTCGAGCCGTTCCTTGACGGCTTCCGGATCCAGGGCGCCTTCCAGGCCCCCCGTCTCTTTGGCCTGATCGATGACTTCCTGGATGCCTTTCTCGAGGGAAATGCCGAATTCCACCCGGAAGAAATCGCGGATATTGCGTTGATCGACATAGTTCGCCTGCACGGCCAGGATGCCGTTGCGCACCATGGCGTTCAATGGGCTGGAGGGCTCCGTTCCTCCGATATCCCCTGCGCCGAAGGACTCCGGCCCTTCGCCACCTTCTTCGCCCACGATGCGCACATAGGCTAGCAGCTTGCCTTTCAGCTTTTTCGGATCGCCCTTGCGCTGTTCGATATGCATGCCGGGTGTCAGCATCTTCAATTCCGGGACCGGTTGGGATTCATTGCTTTTCCTCGCGGAGGGAAGCCATTTGCGACGCTTGCACCATGGCTTCGCGATAGATTTCCTGCAGCGGAGCGGCCGTACGGCGCGCCAGGCCTCGACAGCTTTCGAATTCTGGGGAAAACCTGGGAGCTGGCATCCCGGGGAAAAAAACCTTTTTCAATTCCACCTCCCCGAAACTGGTGGCCACCACGGCGCTGGACTTCTCCGCTACCAAACGGCCCACGGGGAAATAGCGCACGCCTCCGGTGGCGGTTTCCGCCGCGATCAGCGCCAGGGCCGCGTCCAGGCCGGCGTCCTCCACCAGGGCGCAGAGCTTGACTGCGGAGCGGTTCTTCTTCATGAAGATGGGCTCTTGCCAGACATCCTTGCATCCCGACTCGAGCAGGATTTCCGCCACGTAACCTACGAGTTCCGGGGTCATATTGTCCAGGTTGCATTCCACCTGGAAGATGCTTGTCGCCGCGCGGGACGCTGGAGAAATGGCCGGGGCCGCTTCCAGGAGGCAGATACGCAGAACATTCGCGATCCCGTCCAGATCCCTGCCGCCCGCCCCGTAACCGGCTTTCCGCTGGATCCCAACCCAATCGGCGGGGAAAGGTTTCGCCAGGGCGGTTATGATGGCCGTGCCGGTGGGAGTGCACAATTCGCCCGCCCAGCGCGTGCGGCGGGAGGGGAACCCTTCACTCAACGCCAAGGTGGCCGGTACGGGAACAGCCAGGGTGCCATGCTGCGTCTGGACGGTTCCGGTGCCGAAGGTAAACGGCGTGGTGTAGTATTCGGTTATGCCGAGAAGATGGAATCCCAGGCAGGCGCCGACGATGTCCACGATGGCGTCCAAGGCGCCCACTTCGTGGAAATGCACCTCCCCCACGGAAACGCCATGGATGCGCGCTTCCGCTTCCGCCAGCCGCGCGAACACTGCCAGGGCGGATTCTTTCGCCTGGGCGGGAACGCCGGAACGCGCGATGATGGCGGTGATGTCGGATAGGTTGCGGTGCGCATGCTCGTCGGGCGCCTTCACGCGGAAGCGCGTGGCCATGATGCCGTGCTTGGAAACCCTGGCGATGCCGGTTTCGATGCCCGCCAGCCCCAGCGTATCCATGCCCCGCTTCCAATCCGCGTAGTCGAGGCCCAGATCGAACAGGGCGCCCAGGATCATATCCCCCGCCGTGCCCGTTTGCATGTCGAAGAGCAGGATCAAAAAAATCTCCCCGCGTTTCCGCCTGGCGCTGCGTCGGCACCGAACGGATATTCGGAAGGGCCGACCGCCCTAAGTGAAAAGCTACAAAAACACGGGGGGCGATTCCGCCGGGTGGCAACGAGTAGCAGGCTTTCCTAGGTCAAATCTCGAAGGCGCACCTTCTCATGGTCTTATCCCTGGGTCAAATCTCGAAGGCGGCCTGGAATTTTTCGATTTCCTCGTTGGCGCTGGCCTTAACGGCATCGATGTCCTCTTGGGTTAAACCCAATAGGTTGATCAGCGCCGTGTCCATGATCGGCTTGGTTTCAAGTCCCGGAAGCGCGAACCCGAGATCGTAGCAAAGCCCGTCCGCCATATGGACCAAGGTGGTGATCTCGCGGGCGTATTCGGTTTTGGCCGGGGCATGATGGTATACGATGGGAACGCGGATGTCCTGGGGCAACTCCCAGCGCGACGTAAGCCAATCCCCCACATCCATGTGGTTGAACCCGAACACGTCGTTCTCGGATTGGAGAAGGGAGATCTTCTCTTGGACGGATTTCTGGATGGCCTTGATGAAATTCTCGTGGAAGTATTGATCCAGCACGATGCGTCCGATGTCGTGGATGAGGCCGGCGCAAAAGCATTCCTCGGGATCGAATAAAGTGAACTTGCGCATCCGCAAGGCCAGTTGCCGGGAAAGCACGGCGCAAGCCAGCGAATGCGCCCAGAATTTCTTGCGGCTGAACATTTCATTGCGTCCGTCGCCGGGAAACATTTTCACGACGGTGATGCTGAAGACCATGGTATTGATCACCTTGAGACCCAGGATCACGACGGCGTTCTGTACCGTGGTCACAGTGCGGGGAATGCCGTAGAAAGCCGAATTGGCCAGCCTCAGCACCTTGGAGGTAAGGCTCAAATCCCGGGAGATCAGATTCGCCACATCCACAGCGGTGGTGGTCGGATCGTTGATGATCTTCAGGAGTTTGTTCGCTACCTCGGGCAACGTGGGCAGGTTTTCGATCTGCTCAATCTTTTTCTGTTCCAGGCTCTTGCTCATGCCAACTCCGGGAGTGCGAGTCCCATTGACGGCGTCATCGAAACCCCTCTGGATCGGAACCGAAGTCTCTCCAGCGTTCAGGATTTCTATGCTAACCGGCTTCCGTAAGTTTATACTTATTCCAGGAGGGAATTCAATCTCAAGCCATGCAAACCCGACCAAACCAGAATTCGGTGGGATATTTTGTACTTTTAGCCCCCTTGAAGGCGAAGCATTGGCCTGCCCCAACCTTCTCATCCGCTCGGAAACCTCCTCCCGCCGCCTACCCTCCAGGAACAACCGAAATACGCATATGAAAATGGTAAAGTGCTTCGCATTATCCGCTCTCGCGCTGGCTTCCGCGGCCAGCTCCCATACCCTGGAAGGCATGACCGGAACCCTTTTCCAGCCCTCGGCGCAACCGCTCAACCATCTTGGCCTTGCGGTATCGGCCAGCGCATACGGGCATCAGGATGAGTCCATGATCAGGTACAATACCTTCCTGGTTTTCGATCGGGACAAAAACGCCTACGATACGGCGCAAATCCAGGATCTGCAAAGCGCCGGCCTGCGCCTGAATCTGGCCATGGGCTTCGGCAGCCATTTTGATTTGGGCCTCTCGGTTCCCATGTACGGGGATTTCATAAGCGATACCGACGCCAAAGGCCTATCCAGCATGGGTTTCGGGGATCCCAGCCTTTCCGCCAAAGGAAGTTACAGCCTGGCGGGAGATCATCTTTTCGACATAGCCTTGCTGGGAACTGTCAGCGTACCCTCCAAATCGGGGAACGGTTTTCTGCCGAAAAATGGCGGATACATGCGTACGGACACAGCGCCTTCCCCGGAGCGATATTTTTCCAGTTTCGCAGTGGGAGGCTCCGCGCAAATGCTGCTCACCCTGGACTTGTCCAGGATTCCGGAAGTGCCTCCACCCTTCCGGGCCACCCTTGGCGCAGGCATCCAACATACCGGCATGACCAGCACGCAACCGCGATTCCAGTTGGGAGGGGCGCTGGAATGGCTGGCCTCACCCAATCTGGCTTTCGTATTCGGCGCGCAATCGGAGACAAGCGTCGACAAGCTCGACCAGCTTTCCGATATCGGCAAGGAGTACTCCTATGCCAACCTCGGCTTTTCCATCACAGGCGATGACGGGATTTTCTTCTCGGCCAACATCCAGAAAAGCCTGCCCGATGCGCGCCCTTTCCGCCTGTACGATGCCGATCGCGCCGATCACCATTACAGCTATGCCAGCCGTTTCCAACCGCGCCTGGCGCTGGCGGCCAACCTGGGTTGGTCGGGCAACCTGGTGGCCTCGGACGAGGACAAGGACGGCATTGCCGACAAGGATGATCTTTGCCCCAGGGAAAAGGAGGATTTCGACGGCTTCCAGGATATGGATGGATGCCCGGAATACGACAACGATGGGGACAGCATAGCGGATGTGATGGATAAATGCCCATTGGAAGCGGAAGACATGGATGGGTTCCAGGACCAGGATGGCTGCCCCGAAGCCGACAACGACAAGGACGGCATCATTGATGCATTGGATAAATGCATCAATGAGCCGGAGGATGTGGACGGATTCGAAGACTACGACGGGTGTCCCGAACTGGACAACGATAAGGACGGCGTCCTGGACGCCCAGGATAAATGCCCCGGAAGCCCCGAGGATAAAGACGGTTTCGAGGACATGGACGGCTGTCCTGAACCGGACAATGATCAGGATAAGATTCCCGACGTGAATGACAAATGCCCCAATGAACCGGAATCCTACAACGGTTTTGAAGACGACGACGGCTGCCCGGACATGAGCCGCAGCATGTTGAATGCCGTGCCCCTGGAAAAGCGCCTGCTTCTGCGCGGAGTCCATTTCCAGGGCAATACCGATGAATTGTTACCGGAATCCTACGCCTACCTGGATACCCTGTCGGAAAGGATCCGGGCCATTCCCGGCGTGATGGTGGAAATCCGGGGCTATTGGGAAGCCGCCGGTAAGGAATTGGATGGCTTCCGGAATTCCGAAGCCAGGGCCAATGCGGTCCGTAAATACCTGGTCGGAAAGGGTGTGGAATCCAATCAAATCCTGGCCCGAGGGATGGGGCCGCGCGAGCCGATCGCAAACAATAAATCGGCCGAAGGGCGGCAACAGAACCGCCGCATTGAACTCTTCCGCTTGAACTGAATAGGGATCTCTCCCCGAGAATTTGAGCGAGTTTTTCGCCAAAAAAAAGCCCGCCTCCCATGGAGGCGGGCTTTTTGCGACTTGATTCCGGGTAGGACGAGAGGGTCCACCCTACCGGATTAACCCTTCAGAAGGACAGGACGTAACCAAGGTTGGCGGAAATATTCAGCAGATCGTCGGAGGCGCGGCCCTTGCCGAATTTCGCCGTGACCTTGGGCTCGAAGCTGAGGCCGTTGAATTCATTGAATATGAAGTGGAAGGCGCAACTGCCGATAACGTCATGCCAAAGGTAATCGCCCTTGGGAAAGGATCCGGAAGTGCCGTTCCCTTGCAGGTTGGTGCGATCATAGGTGACGTAGAAGAATTCATAAGCGGCGGCGGGAATCATCACCAATTTGTCGCTATTGAAAATGCGCAGGGCGAAAATGGGCCCTCCGCCCAATTGAGTGCGGCTAAAGCTGTTCAGCTTGTCCGGATCGCTGGGTGTAGGATTGTCCTTTTGGGTACCCTCGTGGATCAAATCGAAACGTATGGCGAAGCTGAAGGTTTTCAGATTATCCGGTTCGATGAATTCGAAAATACCGTATGGATTCAACTCATATGCCTTCAACTCGGAATCGAAGGAAAGCGTGTCTTTAAGGGGCATGGAATAGTTGAAACCCAAGGTGGTCCTGCCATCGATGGTGTACTCCAGTCCGCCCGTGATCTCGGAAATGCCGGAATTCCATTTGTAACCGAGATAAGGAACCAACCCGGAAACCTCGGACTCGAAGAGCTGCACTTGGGAAAGCGCGGGCAAGGCGGTGGACAGTACCAAGGCAAGGGGGATAATTCTTTTAAAGCTCATTGTTTCCTTAAGCTCCTGAGGTTTTATGACAGAATACCGGCAAAGACCAACGACTGGCCAAAACCCATTAGGACGGCTCCCAAAAACTAATTCACTTGGGTTCAAAAATGGTCCGGCTCGGGCTAAAAATAGCTTCAAGGCCGAAAAAATGCCTGCCGGAAACCGATCGGCAGGTGGCTTGCCGCCTATCGATCCAGTTTGAACTTGAACTCGCGGCGGTACCCGGGAGTCACCTTTATTACGGTGTCGAAGGGCGGGCTTAGGCGGTGGACTATTTCAACATGGCAATTCCCCACCGGCACTTCCAGATAGGCGTTCATGGGAGTTTCCCCCTGCGGTTTGCCGTTGATTGTCAGGGCCGCGAAAGGCGGGGCGGATTTTATGAGCACAAAACCCGTTTGAGGCAGCTCCACCGGTTCCTTCACGGGTTGAGGGATGACAGCATCGGGCTGTCGGGGGGTATGCTTCCCCGCTCCGGTCGTGCTAGGGCTATGGCGAATGGTTCCCTGACCCGATACCTGGTTGCCCTTCCTGCCCTTGCCGGTGTTCACCGTGGCGAGGGCACCCGAGGCCGTTGGGACCCGGGGATTGGCCGTTCCGGAATTGCCGCCTTGATCCCCATTTTGGCTGCCGGAAGCCGGCACACCCATTCCCGATGCATCCGCTCCTTGGATGCCGGAGCCCTGGCCTTGGGGTCCCACGGAAACCCCATTGATGGTGGCACCGCTCCCGGCGGGATTCACCACGGTCGGGTTGGATTTGGGATTATGCTTTACTGTGTGCGAAGCCGTGTTTGGGACGGATTGCCCAGGGTGGTCCAACCGGGACCAGACCACCGCCCCCGCCAATA
>JBDSWM010000116.1:0-4624 GCA_039926685.1 Fibrobacteria bacterium
CTGACCATTTCCCCCATCCGCAGGAACCAGGAAATCCTCGGCTACATGGGATTTTCCATCAATCGCGCCCAGCAGGTCCTGATGGAAAGGCAATTGTTCCATGCCAACAAGCTGGTGGTGCTGGGAACCTTGGGGGCGGGACTGGCGCATGAATTGAACAATCCGCTCGCCAGCATCCTTTTGGACGCGGAATACCTGCGGGATTACCTGAAAGATCCCGCGCGTTCCGAGGATCCGGCCGTGGCTTCCTCGGCGGCGGAATCCGTGATCCGCGGCGCGGAAAGGATGCGCAGGGTGCTTGAGCATCTTCTGTTCTACTCGAAGAAGGATTCCGGGACGGCCACCTCCACCATTTCCCTGCGGCAGCTCCTGGACGACAGCTTCCTGTTCATCGAGAGGCAGTTGACCTCGCGGGGCATCTCCATCGAGATAGAAGTGGATGGGGAATATTTCATAAACGGGAACCGCACCCAGTTGGAATCCGTCATCCATAACCTGCTGGGGAATTCCAGGGACGCCTTCGCCCATTCGAACGCGTTGGGGAAAAGGATCGTGATCCGCTCCCGCTTCATCGAGAAGGATCAAATCGTGCGGCTGGACTACCATGACAATGCGGGCGGCATCCAGCCGGATGTGCTCTCCCACATCTTCGAGCCTTTCTTCACCACCAAAGGCGGCGAGGGCACGGGTTTGGGTCTCGCCATCAGCAAGCAGATTATCGCCGAGCATGGGGGAAGCATAGATTGCGAATCGCAGGATGGCCTGACCCGGTTCACCCTGCTGCTGCCGGCCACCCTGGTGCCCAAAGACTGATTCCCCCCTAGTTCCCCTTATCCGGCCGCTGGCCCGATTGTTGCGTATTTCACCGCCTTATCAAGGAGGGTGGGATGGAATTGACTTTTTTGGGCGGGACGGGTACGGTCACCGGTTCCAAATACCAGGTGGCATTCGGGACGCGGAAAGTGCTGCTCGATTGCGGGCTCTTCCAGGGTTTGAAACAATTGCGCCTCAAGAATTGGGCGCCGCTCCCCGTGTCCGTACGGGGGTTGGATGCGGTCTTTTTGACCCACGCCCACCTGGATCATAGCGGCTATTTGCCCAAGCTGGTCCGGGACGGTTTTTCCGGATCGGTTTATTGCACGGCCGCCACCCGTGATCTTTGCCGCATACTGCTCTTGGACAGCGCGAAGATAATGGAAGAGGAATCCGGTTTCGCCCGCCGCCACGGCTTCTCTAAACATAAGGAACCCTTGCCTCTTTACACCAGCGAGGATGCGGAAAGGGCGCTCAAGCAGTTCCGCGCGGTGGAATGGAACCGGCCCCTATCCTTGCTGGGGGGCTTGGAAGCGGAATTCTTCCGGGCGGGCCATATCCTGGGCGCTTCCATGGTGCGTTTCCGCCATGCGGGGATCAGCCTCACCTTTTCAGGAGATTTGGGCCGCCAATCGGATCCATTGTTCCCTCCGCCCGATCGGCTGCCGGAAACGGATTACCTGGTCGTGGAATCCACCTATGGCGATCGTCTGCATGGAACATCCGATCCCGGCTCGGAATTGGCGGCCGTTTGCGAAGAGACCTTCGCAAAGCAAGGCATGCTGCTTATCCCGTCTTTCGCCGTGGGCAGGACCCAGGCCCTATTGCTACGGCTCTGGGAGTTGAAGCAAGCGGGAAAACTCCCCGGCATCCCCATATTCGTGGACAGTCCGATGGCCACCAATGTCACCCAGCTCTATTCGGACTATCCTGAGGCGCATTCCCTGGGTGCGGACAAGGCGCGCGCTGTCTTTTCCATCGCCCATTACGTGCGCGAGGCGGAGGAATCCAAAGCGCTTTCGGGGAGGCAGGGGCCGATGATAGTGATCTCGGCCAGCGGGATGGCCACGGGAGGACGCGTGCTCCATCATCTTAAAGCCTTCGCTCCCCATGCCCGCAATACCATCCTGCTTTCCGGCTATCAAGCGGCGGGAACGCGAGGAGCCTCGCTCGCGGCCGGGGCGGAGAGGATCAAGATCCAAGGGGAATACATACCCGTGAACGCGCGCATCGCCACCCTGGAAAATTTTTCGGCCCATGCGGACGCGGATGAAATCATCCACTGGATGGGGGCCTCCAAGAAGGCTCCGAAACGGGTTTTCATCACCCATGGCGAACCTCTGGCTTCCGAAGCGCTCAGGAAAAAAGCGGAAGAGAGTTTGGGATGGCATTGCACGGTACCAGAGTACCGCGATGTTTTCGATCTTTGAGACGCCCCTCGCCCTGACTATTTGACAGAGCCTTCCCGGCCTTTCTGGCAAAATGGATCCGGCCCGCAAACGGGTACGGCCTTTCGCTGCGAATCGAGACGCCCGAGGGCCGATACGCGATGGGCATGCCTATTGCATTGAGGCGGCAGGGTAGACTTGTTCCGGAACCGACCCTTCCGGTAAGCGGATGCGAGGACATGCTCCATGAAAACCGGGACCTGGCTGAAAATGCTCCTGCTCATCTGGTTCCTGGCCCTGGCCGCCTTGGGGGCGGAGGAGGCCGGGCTCCCATCTTCGTTCGAACCCGAAGGCAAACCTGTTCTGATAGTGAGAAAGAATCAAAGGATGCTGGTGGTGGTCCAGGCCGGCGATCCGGGATTGGTCGGCGACAAGGCCATGAAGGCGTTATACGGGGTGTTTTTCAAGTACGCGACCGAGGACGAAAAGAACGCCCCCATGGAACCGCGCGTACGCTGGACGCTTTCCCATGCCCGGTCCCAGGAGCGCACCTGGATCGGAAAATACGCTTTGCCAATCTCCGATGCTTTCCCGCTACCGGAAGGGAAAACCGCCCGGTTGGAGGTTTGGCAATACGGCCTGGTCGCGGAAACCCTTCACCAAGGACCCTACGAAACCGAAGCGGGATCCATGGCCGAGTTGTCCGCTTTCCTGGCAGGCAATGGATTCGCGGTCACCGATGGGCTGGAAGAGCAATACCTGGTGGGTAGGGGAAACTTCCCTCTGGAGAAACCGGAATGTTACCGGACACTCCTACGTTACCGTGTGGGGAGCATACCGGGCCTTGCCCAAGGGCCTTGCCGGCCCGGAAACCCGTCCGGCGGAAACTTGCCTTTTTGACACGCGCGGCGCTTTCCCCGAAGTTGAAATTTTGGCAATCTTTTCCGGCAAGCAAAATCGGATCGGGAGAATATCCTTATCAAACCAAAGGAGGCATTCATGAAGCGCATGCGTTTCGCAGTCTATTTACCGTTGTTTTTCGCGGGTATTTCCGCGCCTGTCCATTCCCAGACCGGATTCAATTTCTTCAACCCGGCCGTCCCCGATTCCATCCCCAAGCTCATTTCCGCCACCGGCATGTTCAAGAACATGGCCACCAAGGAGATCAGCCCGGGTGTCACTCCTTTTGAGGTCAACGCGCCGCTTTGGACCGACGGCGCCATCAAGCAGCGCTATATCGCACTCCCGACCGGGACGGCGGTCATTTATGATGATACCTCTGATATCTACAGCTATCCCGATCGCGCCATGGTGATCAAGAATTTTTCCGTGGATACCATCCCGGATAACCCCGCCTCCCGCATCCTTTTCGAAACGCGCTTCAGCGGCGTCCGCATCGTTTCCGGAAAGGAGAAATGGTATCTCTGGACTTACCGTTGGAGGTTGGATCAGACCGATGCGGATCTGGTGCCGGATTCTGGAATGAATGCCACCGTGCGCGTCTACCGCAACGGTTTGGACCAGGCGCCCTTCCTGAAAAAGTGGCGCTTTCCCGGCACGTTCCAATGCGCGGCCTGCCACCGCATACAGCCGACCGGAGGCCGGGCCGTTCTGGCCTTCTTCACGGCTCAGCTTAACAAGCCCTTGAGCACGGCCCCGACGGTTAATCAACTGACCCGTCTCTTCGATTTGGGCGTCTTGAAAAGCAAGGATGGAACGCGCCCGGACTTCGCCAAATCCCCGCAATGGGCGCATTGGGACGATGCCTCCGCGTCGTTGGAACTGCGTGCGCGCTCCTACATTGCCGCCAATTGCTCCGGCTGCCACGGCACGCGCGGCATCGCCACCAATGCCGCTCCCGGCATCACCCTTAATTACGATTTCCACTCCATGAAACCGCAAATGGATTTCGTCACCAAGAAGCTGGTGACCCTTTTCCCCTTGGACAGCGCCGGGCTGGTCGTCCCGGGTCGACCTGATCGTTCCGTGTTGATTTACCGCCAGAAGATGCGCAACCAGAAGAACCTGAATTTCACCGCCGAAGGCATGGCCATGCCCCCATTGGGCTCCTTTGAACCCGACACCAACGCCATAAACATGGAGAGTCAATGGATCCTTTCCCTGGCCGCTTCCGGTATCCGCGATCTACATGCCGGGACTTCCTCCGGGCCGCATTTCCGCGTGCAAGGCAAATACCTGCAAGCGGCGGAGGGCGGCGCGCCGCTCGCCCCGGGTTTGCAGGTCGAATTGTTGGATCTTTTCGGAAGGCGGATTCCCATGACCGCCATTCGCACTGGTCTCTATCGGATCGAAAAGCCCGGAATTACCGGGATCCATTTCCTGAGGGTATCCGGAAAGATATCCCAGAGACTGGTGTTTTAGGATCCAAGCGACAGGGTGACGGGGTGGGGGTTCGAACCCCC
>JBDSWM010000117.1:0-13807 GCA_039926685.1 Fibrobacteria bacterium
GCGCCCATGGCGATGATCCCCATCACCACGTACATGGCCTGCTTGAGCCAATGTTTTCCCGGCTCGTCCCAGGTTGCGGAATATACCACCGAAAGCCCGATCAGGATGATCAGGCCCAACGTCACCAGCATGGGGACGTCAAAGGACTTGCTGCTTTTCTCCTGCCATCTTCCGCTTGAAGTATTCGCGGAAAATCGCCCCTGCAATAGGTGCCGCAATGGAACCTCCGTGGCCTACGTTTTCGAGCACAACCGCTATCGCTATTTCGGGCTGGTACAATGGGGCCACTCCGATGAACAAGGCATTGGTTTTATCACCATGAGGGTTTTCGGCCGATCCGGTTTTGCCTCCCACGATCACATCCGTCATCCTGGCCCTGCCCCCGGTGCCGCGCGGGGAGTTGACCACCGCATCCATCGATTTAAGGACGATTTCGTGCTGTTCCTGGGTCATGTCCAATTCCCGCAATACTTCCGGCCTATAGGTTTCCACCGTATGCCCTACCCTATCCCGCACTTCCTTGATGAAATGCGGCTTGTACAGGTATTTCCCGTTTCCCAATGCCGCCGCGTAATTGGCCAGTTGCAACGGTGTCGCGATTTGGCCTTGGCCGATGGAAAGGTTGAGCACCAGACCGCGCGTCCAGGTCCAGCCGCGACGATGGAATTTCTTGGTATAGGTGGCAGAATCCACCAACATGCCCGATCTCTCCTCATCGATATCGATGCCGGTGGTATCCCCGAAGCCGAATTCGCGCGCCACCCGGTTGATGATATCCATGCCGATCACCAGGCCCACCTGGTAATAGTAGGTATCACAGGATTCCGTGAACGCGTCGATCATGGATACGGAACCGTGCCCTTTGGGGTCCCAGCAATGCCAGTAGCGGTTCCCGAACCGATAGCCCCCGGTGCAGGACTTAGGCATTTTTTCATTCACTTCGATCTTGCCGGATTGCAAGCCGGCGATATTCATGATGGCTTTCCAGGTGGATCCCGGTTCGTAACCGCCTACAGTGGCGCGGTTGTTCAAGGGCATCGTCGGATCCAATGCGAGCTTGGCCCATTCCTTGGAACGACGTTCCCGGGACAAGGAGAATATATTGCCGTCCATGCGCGGGCTCGACGCCATCACCAATATTTCCCCATTGCGTGGATCGATGGCCACCACCGCGCCCCGCACGGTATCCGCCAGCAGGGATTCCGCCAGACATTGCAGGTGCATGTCCAAGGTGGTGATCAGATTGCTGCCGGGCACGGGATTAACCTGGGGCATCTCCTTGATGACCTCCATTTCCTTGCCGAAGGCGTTCACCTTTATATAGCGCAACCCGTCTTTGCCGCGGAATATCGATTCATAGGTCTTTTCCAGCCCCTTGCGGCCGATTCGATCGCCTTTCGCGTAGGGCAGGCTGTCCCCGGTTTCCTCCTTGCGCTGCGAGAAGGCCTCCAGTTCGTCTTCCTTGATCTCGTCCATGTAGCCGATGGCATGGGCCCCATTGTATCCGAAAGGATATGAACGGCGCGAATCCATGACCGTGACCACTCCCGGCAGATCCAATTGGTGTTCTTCAACCATGGCCACGATTTCCGGCGAGGCATCTTCCAGTATCACGAGAGGCTGGAACTTCTTCCATTTGCCGCGTTCCATGCTCCAGAGAACAAGCACGGAATCGAATATTCGCGTGCCCGTGCTGTCGTGGAAACGCATGAGATTCGCCAGGACGCGCTTGGGCTCCTTCAGTCGGGTGGGTAGGATCGCCACCTGGTAGGATGGCCGGTTGCGCGCTATCAAGGCGCCATTGCGATCATAGATGAGACCGCGGGGCGCATGCACCACCTGCAAACGCATGGAGTTTTGCTCGGAGAGTTTCTGATGGTAGGAGCCCTTGATGATTTGCAGGTAGAACAGCCTGGAGATGAGGCCCAAGACCAGGCATCCGAAAATAATCACGATGTTCCTGGCTATGGCCCCGCGGTAAAAAGGGTCATCCAGCCTGGTGGACGGATTCGGCTGCAATTTCAGGCCTCCGCTCGGGAAGGCGCCACCAGGAAGTAGAAGACCAAGGAACCCAGCAACAAGGTGTAGATTCCCGATGGGATGGTTTTGGTAAGCAGGGCCTGCACGAAGATGGAGCCATGGAATCCCGCCGCCAGGCCATAGACGGTATCATGGACGATGAAGGCTACCGCAAGGAACAATACCTTGGTCGCCGGCATCACCTTGATGATTTTCTCGTCCAGCAATCCTGTGAAATAGCCGACCAGGCATTTGGCTAAGGCATTGGCGCCCAGAGCCTCGATGGCGTAAACGTCCTGGATCAGGCCTATGGTCAGGCCGCTGAATACCCCCACCACGGAACCATACCGCATGGAAACCGCCACCAATACCACCATGATCAAATCGGGCTTGATGGAACCGATGGAGATGATTTGCACCAGGGTCTGTTGCAGAATCAGCGCCAGCACCAGGAAACTCATGCTTTTGAGGAAGCTCATCATTCTTTCCCCAAGGTCCATGAGTCCGGACGGATAAGAACAAAGACCTCTTCCACGCGATGGGGATTCTGGAAGGGCTTGACTTCCAGGCCCCTTAGGATATCTCCGCCTTCGCTCGCGTCCTGGTGATCGCCGAAAACCACGCCCACCAGCAATCCTTTCGGGAATACCCCGCCCATACCCGAGGTCACCAAGGTATCCCCGGTCACTATGTCCGCATCCACGGAAAAACGGGCCACCAGACGCCCGCCAGGCCAGGCCTCCAGCATTCCGTTGACGCGGCTGCGATTGCTCAACACCGAAACCTTGCAGCTGGGATCGCTCAAGCCTTGTACCAGGCAATGGCTGCGATAGCATTTGGCGGTCTTGCCCACCACTCCCAAGGAGGTCATCACCGGCATGTTCACGTCCACGGAATCCTCACGACCCAGGTTGACCACCCAATTGGTCGAATACCGGCCGGGATCCTCGGCGCTGATCTGCGCCATTTTCAATTTAAGCTGACTGCGTTCCCCGAAGGCTTCCATTTCCTGGACGCGCGGAAGCTCCTTGATAGCCTGCACCAGATAATCATTTTCCAGGCGCAAAGCGGTGTTCTGACGCTTCAGCTCATCGTTTTCCTTGAACACGAAAATAGTCCGGTTCAAGCGGGAAAGGATGGCCTGCGCGGGATAGAGGAAGGTGCTGATCATCACGTCATGGAAGGTCTGCCGCTCTGGGGCCTTGAGGGAAATCAAGACCGCGCAGAAGACCACGGAAAGCAGGAGGGAGATGCTGCCCTTCCCAAGCGTGAAGAGCCGAAGGAACCAGTCGATGATGCTCACAGATGGGCCAAGGGTGTTTTAGGAACGCCTACCGGCTCGCCTCCATCAACACCTTGTAATACTTATCCATATCCTCCAGAATGCGGGCGGTTCCTTTGCATACGCATACCAAGGGGTCATCGATCACATTAACCGGCAGATTGGTCTCCTGTCGCAGCAATTCGTCCAGGCCACGCAGTTGCGATCCGCCGCCTGTCATCACGATGCCTTTTTCCAGTATATCGGCGGACAATTCCGGCGGGGTTTGCTCCAAAGCGCGTTTAACGGCTTCGACAATGGCATTGACCGGTTCGGCCAAGGCTTCGCGGATTTCCGCCGAGGTGATCTTGAGGGTATGGGGGATGCCCGCCATCAAATCGCGTCCGCGCACTTCCATTTCCAATTCGTGATCGAGCGGATAGGCCGACCCGATCTGCATCTTTATCTTTTCGGCCGTGCCTTCGCCGACCAAAAGGTTGTAGTTCTTTTTGAGGTAGTTGATGATGGCCTCATCCATCTCGTCCCCGCCTACGCGCACCGAAGCGTCGCAAACGATGCCGTACAGGGCGATTACGGCGATTTCAGAGGTGCCGCCGCCTATGTCGATGATCATGTTTCCGCTAGGATCCTCGACCGGGATGCCCATGCCTATGGCCGCGGCCATGGGCTCCGCGACCAAATACACTTCCCGGGCTCCCGCTTTCTGGGCGGATTCCAGGACGGCCCGTTTTTCGACTTCCGTGATTCCGGAGGGAACGCCGACCACGATGCGCGGCCGGAGGAAGAAGAGAGGATACTTCTGGGCAATCTGGATCAAGCGCGTAAGCAGGCTTTCCACCATTTGGAAATCCGCTATCACGCCGTCCTTCATGGGTCTTACGGCGATGATCTCGCCCGGAGTGCGCCCAAGCATACGCTTGGCTTCCGACCCTATGGCCAGGACCTTATTGGTCCGTCTTTCAACTGCCACTACCGAAGGCTCGTTGATGACTATGCCTCGGCCGCTTACGTGGACCAAGGTATTCGCAGTGCCTAAATCAATACCGATATCGCTGGAAAGGAAGCCGAACAAAGGGGGAATCCCTCCTTAAATAGTAGGGGACATCAAAAAAATCTAGAAACTAATGTTTCCCGATTCCACTCTATTTTAAAAAACTATTGGGTCGCAATACCAGGATAATTTTCACAAGTCGGAATATTTTTTCGGAAAGTGGATGAGCTTGACATCGTAGCGATCCCATAAGCCGGAAGAAGTCTTATACCTGTACTTGCGGACCTGGCACAAATCAAGGGAAGGATCCAGGTAGAAAAAAACCAGGGTCGCCTTCGCCTGATACACTCTCGCCGTGTCCCCGTGGAATTCCTGAAAGTCATCGATCTTGAAATATGGCTTCCGCAGCATGGCGGATTTGGCCTTGGACGGAACCTCTTTGATGATGTCCTGCAAATCCTCCATGGCGATCTCTTCCAGCTTCTTCTGCATGGTTTTGGTGGATGAACCGCAGCCGGAAAGGAGCACGGCAAGAGAGCACAACGCCGCCAAGGTTACGGCGCCGAAACAATACCGTGCCCAAGAACGGGTTAAAAAGCCTTCACAGGCACCTTTCTTGGCTTCCGGTACGGGGGGGCGGGCCGATGTGTCCAGGCTCTCGTGGTGCAAGGCGCTCCTAGGGAGCGCCCGGTGGAAGCCGCGCGATCGGGTCATGGCCCGAAGATACTAAAAGGAATAGGTGGCGGAAATACGGGAAACCAAATGGTGAACGGGACCTGAGAAAAAATTCCCGAAAGTATAAGGCAGATCTTCCGCCAGAGTGGCATCCACCTTTAGCTTTTCTTCGATATTGATCCCGATACCGAAGCCGACGGCATCGTCTGCAGAGCCGTCATTGGTGGGATTGGTATAGATGTAATTGAAGGTTTGGCCGGCAACCGAACTCGATTGATCGCGATAAGAGATTTCCTTCTGGCCACCGACGCGGAGCACCAGCCAATCCCACCAAACGTTGCGCTCGATTCCGAAAGAGACCAATCCGCCGCGGATGCTTTGGTTGGTTTCGGATTTGGATTTGGAATTATAGCTGATCACGCCGTCCGCCGAATCCATCCCGGTCTTGTTGTCCTCGTCGAACATGCCCTGCAAGCCCAACCAGAAAAATCCCCGATCGAGGGATACGTTCACGCCCAACCCGAAATGGAGCTTGGTCAGCTCCCTTCCCGGGGCCTTCAGGACGCTATAGTTGAAAATGGGTACCAATTCCCCATTAATTATCTCCAAGGTCGAGAAGGCCCTTCCCTTGACGAAATAGGAGATCTGCGGGTCAATTGATTGGGGACCGTAGCCGATGGAGGCGGTTCCGATGGAAAGCTCGCCATCGATATTACGCGCGATGGGCCAGTTCACCCCCAAGTCCCCGCGCAGGGCATATACGTTGATATTGGGATCGGCTGCGCCTTGGAGGGAGCCATTGCTGAGATTGGCGCCCTCCTGCATGGCGACATATACATGCGAACCGAGCATCCCGCCATTGGAAAGGGTCATGCCCAAAAAGCCGTCGAAATTGGTGGCCGGCAAGGGAACGGCATAACCGTCGGCGGAATCCGGTATCAATGCCGCCAGCTCCTCATCCATACGGTTGAAGGCGCCACCCAAGCTGATTTGCGGGTACAGGTTGCCCGATTCCTTGTTCTTGGAGAGAGAATAGGAAAATATGCCTCCGAACCAGCTGTTGGCAGGATCTATGTTGCGGCGCACATTGGCGGAAGTATCCTCGGGACCCTGCCGATATACGCCCAATTCCCCGATGAGAAAGTTGGGGAATATGTTCATGTTGGCGGGATTGTCGAAAATACTGATGTCATCCATGAAAAAATCAGCCCGCTTCCCCATCGATTCGACGCGGGAATAAGTAGCCCAGGTGGTCTGGACCGTTCCAAAAACGAGGAATCCCAGCGCCGTGAGCTTGAGCCGATTATGAATCATGGGTTATTCTCCTGTTTCCGCAAAATTTAACATTAAAATGGCCTACGTTGCAATTAACGGGGTGGGAAAATAAAAAACCGATGCCCTGGGAAGGACACCGGTTTTCATGCGGAAAGTACGCTGCGATTATTCCGAGAAGGTGAACGGCACGGTCACGACGTCGTTCGACTTGCCCTTGACGGGCTCGAATCTCCACGTCCTGACCTTTTCACGGACTTCCGAATCGAACTCGCTAACGCCCGTAGTCGTCCCCACAACCGTGAGTTCAACGATGGCGCCGCTCGGTGCGATTGCGAACTTCAAGGTAATCTTACCCTTGAATCCGGGATTGGTCTTCAGGTACTTGTTATAGGTATGACGCAAGCCCGGGGTATGCTGCCGGATAACGCGGAGAATGGACTCCGTGGAACGCTGGCCGCTTTCCTGACCCATGTCGATATCGGAAGCCGAAGGCGCCTTCAACCCCAGGCCGCCCCGGGCCGAAACCCCGAGAGGTCCGGAATCGCCGCCCCACAAGCCGCCCAACAAATCATCCACGCCGCCGGAACCGCCGACGGCATAGCCCTCGTTCCAGCCCCCGTCGACTTTTCCGCGCCGGCCGCCGAGACGGGTTTGCCCCGTTTTGGTGAGACCGGACACGTTGTTGATGACCTTATCGAGATCCTTGGCGAACTTCTGATTCATCAAATCATAGCTGGACAGGGAAGACGAAGCTGTGCGGGAAGTGATCATCTTCAACACGGCCTGCGTAACCGGCGCGTTGGGATTGCCCTTTCCATGCGGCTTGCCGCCACCGCCGGATTTTTTCCGGGGCTTGGGCGGAGCGTTCTTGAGCTTCTTCTTCTCTTCGGCCTTCTTATCCACGTCCGCGAGTTTCATCACGACCTGCGAAGTATCCTCCTTGGTGGTCGCATAGAGCGCCACGGGAATCATGACTTCGATGGTCAAGGCATAGCCGACTACGGCACCGCCGATGATCGCGAACACGCCGAGGAACTTGCCGAGGCGTTTGTCCGACTCCACTTCCATCTTCGCGATGATAGGGTCCTGAGCCGCACCCTGGGGCGCCATCATATTCTGCGCCATTTAGCCCTCCTCGTTCTTCTTCGACACTGCGAACTTGACATTGTTGTAACCTGCATAGCCGCAGGTCGCCATGATCTTGGTCACGATATCATAGGGAGTGTTCTTGTCGAACTGCACCACTACTTTACCGGTCGCTTCCTTGATCAGACCAAGCACCTCGGCCTTCCGTTCTTCTTCCCGCTTCTTTATCAGCAAATCCAGCACGGGCTTGACCAGGAGGCTGTCCTGCTTACGCACGGCTTCGGTGTCCATCAGCACCTGGTCGTCCACGGTAATGTGCTTCTGGTCGCCGATGATGGTCAGGGAGATTTCGGTGGGAGACTTCGAACGCTGGGACATGGGCAACACCAGGTTTTCCGCCGATGTCATCAAGCTTCCTTCGGACGAAACCGAACGAATCAGATAGACCAGCACGATGACGAACACGTCGACGAGCGACGTAATGATGAGACCCGCTTCCGGCTGCCTCTTGATTTTACGGTGAGCCATTAAACCTCTCCTCCAATCAGGGACAATGCCACCCGGTCGAAGCCGGCGGACTTGCAAGCATCCATCATCTGGATAACCTTGTCATAAATGACGCTCTCATCGGCAAGAATCACGACATCATCCACATCCGGAGGGAGTGGATCTCTCTGGCTGTAGAGCATGTGGATCTTTTCCAGGGTCTTGGCCACTTCCTGATAAGCGGAGAGCTTCTCCACCTTACTGAAAGCCGCGTTCCTGGCATCCATATGCTTGAGCGTTTCATCGCCGACAACCCGGTACAGCGCGCCATTCGGAGGAATGGTGGCATACCAATTACCCGCCGTATCCATCATCGCATTGCCCTCGGCATCCAAGGCAGCGTACTGGTACGTTCCCGGATCCAAGGAATCCTTCTTGATGACGGAGTTGAGCATGATAGTCTCACGTTCGTAAGGAGTCATGACCTTGCCGTCCGTGGGTGATTTCACCTCTTCGCCAGCGACGTATACCTTGCGGAATACTTTCTGGTCGGAGCGGCTGCGGTATTCGACTTCTTCCTGATAATAAATCGTGGGCTGAAAACCGCCGCCGGCGCCAATGGTCACGCCTTTGTCGGTGATTACCACAGTCAGGTTGAGAAGGCCTTCATCGATATCGGTCTTCTGCTGCTCGGGATTGGGGGCTCCGCGCTCCGGCAACCACAGCTCCAACACACCCAGCTTTTCGAACTGGGCCATGGAAATAACCGAGACCACCAGAATCGAGAACAGATTCATGACAGGAATCAGGTCAAGTTCTTTTGCGTGCGCTTTTTTGGTTTTTGATTTTTTCATTGCCTAGCCTTTTTAAAAAAAATGATGGGCCTGGAAACCAAGCCCTTACACTTTTCTTAGAGGAGGTTCATCACCTTTACGGCCTTTTCTTCCATCTCTTCCTGGAGACGCTCGGACTGCATGGCGAGAAGGCCATGGAGCAGCAGAATCGGAATGGCGCAAGCCAGACCGGTCCAGGTATTCACCATAACGACGGAGATACCGGAGGCGAGGGCCTGCGGGCGCTGCGCGGCGGGAAGATTAGCGACGGCGTCGAAAGCCAGAATCAGACCGAAGATGGTGCCCAGAAGGCCGCAAAGCATCGCGATGTTGGCGAAGGCGGGCAACAGGTTCAAGTAACGGTTGATGCGGGGGGCTTCGGTCAAATAAACCTCGTCCACTGCCTTCTCAATCGCAGACTGTCCCTTAGCCTTGTTTTGCAACACGGCGGAGATGATTTTTGCGAGAGGAAAGTTCTGGCTGGCAGCCAAATGTCCGGCTTCGGCGACGCGACCGGTTTGCAGCAGCTGGGCGATATTGCGCATGAAATTGGCGCGACCGGCGGAAGATTTAACGTAAATGTAATAGAAGCGCTCAGCGATGATGGCAAGGGCGATAATGCCCAAGCACAAAATCACCGACATGTAGAATTTTCCCTCGCCTTGAAAGCCCTTTAAAATCAGTTCCATTTCAATGTCCTCTCTGTAACAAATGGGTTAGGGTTTTTAAGCCTGTTCTGAGATATCCGCCGATTCAGGGTCTACTGACTCTGCAGGATTTTGTTTCAAAAAACCGGAGTGGTCTTTTGCGTCCGAGATAAAGATATATTCGACTTTTGCTTTGCGCAGGCCATTTTTAGGGTTTATTTCAAGCGTTTTCATTGAAAATCCTGAATAAAATCCAAAACTAATGACCGGATAACCTCGGGAAAACCAAGGTTATCCGCGGGGTTTTTCATCCGCACTTTTTCCGAATTGGAGCGGGCGTCCTACCCGCTGAATCAACTTCCAAAATGAACGGCGGGTGTCCAGCCCGCTAAATACGCGCTAATTTGCGTCGGAAGGCGTGTTCGCCATTTCAGCGTTCATCTCGCTAATCTCGCGCTTCGCTTCCGTTTCCATCTGCAACAACAGCTCCACTTTTTGATCTTCGCTCAAGGAAGAGTTCTCATAGATCTTGGCGATACGTTTCAGGTTCGCGTCATACTTGGCATCCTTGAACTCGGCGCCCGCTGTTGCGCTATCCGAGGTAACACCTGCGGTACCCATATCCTTACCCGCGGCCTTGGGACGGGCCGTAACCTGCGAGTTAAGCTCGGGCGCGTCAGCTTGCAGCTCACGCAGGCTGGCAACGATCTTCTGGCGGCCGGTATTGTCGATGTGGTAGGTTTGCGCAGCGAGCAGGCCTTCCTTGTAATTCGCGATGGCCTTCTCCTTGGTCTCTTCCGAAGCCTGCTTGATTTGGTTCCTCTCCTCTTCCCCGGCCTTCTTGGGCAAAGGGATTTGCAGGAAGAGCTTGCTCAAGGTCTCCAGGGCTTCGCCTTTGAACGCATAGGCATCCATCAAGCGCGTTCCGGAGCTGTCGATCCACTGGCTCTCGATGCCCTGGTTATTGGCGATTTCCAGGTTCTTCTTATAAAGTTCGGTGGCCTTTTCCAGGTAACCCGGAATGCCCGCCTGGCTCTCGATCTTGGCCTTGATGCGATCGTCGCCGGAAAGTCCTGCCGCACGTTCATTGTCGGAGATGGACGCTATGGCATAGAACAAGTCTCCCATGCGCATGGTGGACCGGAGGGCCCATTCTTCTTCCGCCATTTCCACGGACTTCGCGTAATACTGGATGGATGGGACAAGGCTCTTCTGCATTTCGGAAACGCGTTGGGCATTCTGCCCCTTTGTTCCATCCAACCGGACCTTCTTGATTTTCTTGAAATAGATTTCGCCTGCGCGGTAACCCGCTTCAGCGGCGATGGCCGGCGGTATCAGGGCTTTTTCACCGTCCTTCTTCTGGATAGCGATGGCTTTGCCGAAATGATCCAGCGCCTTGGTCTCATTGCCGAGGGCCTCATAGTTCTTGCCCGCGCCGAGATGCGCGCGGATAAGCTTGTTCTTGTCATTCTCGTATTCGCGGACGAAGTCTTCGTATGCGGCCGCCGCTTTGGCGTAATCACCCCGTTTCTCGAGCAACAGAGGCACGGAAAAGATGGCCTCGATGGCATATTGGCTCTTGGGGAATTTATCGCCGATGAGCTTGTAAACCGCGATCGCATCGCCGTATTCCTTGTTGTTCTCGTACAATTGACCCGCATTGTAAAGGTACGAAGCGGTCTTCATGTTGGTGGGATAGAGGCGGAAAGCCGACTCATAGGTTTGCGCCGCCTTATGGGGATCGGGGACCTTCTCATAGGCATCAGCCGCCCAGGCGATGGACTGGAACCCTAGCGAATCCTCGGGATAGCTTTTCTGAATGATAAGGAAAGTCTCTCCCGCGTCGCGGTATTTTTTCTTGGCCATGTACATGGAAGCGCCCTTCAAGATGGACTTGATGCGCAAGTCCGACTTGGGATATTCCGAATGGATGCGCAGCAAGGTGCGTACGCCATCCTCGGTCCGTCCGGCTGAATCGAAATTGGTGCCGGCTTCGAAAAGGGCCTTGTCCGCGATATCCACGTCCTTGAAATCGCGGGCCAATTGCAGGTACTTCTGCGCCGCGGTGGCATGATCGCCCGCCTTGGCTTTCGTATCGGCCTGCTTGAATATTGTGGAGGCCAGAGCCTTCTTGATTTCCGCGCATTGCTTATCGGCCGGGCACAGCTTGTTTTTCAGGACCGTGAACTGCTTTTCGGCCAGATCGTATTGCCCATCTTCCAAAAGGCTCTGCGCCAATGCGCGGCGGATGAGAACATTGTGCTCATGGTTCGGGAAAGCCTCGGCGAGCTTGGAAAGGCTCTGGATGGCCTCCTTGTACTGCTTGGCCTGGTAATCTACGAAGGCCGCGTTATACGCCAGTTCGGGCGCGGAATTCGACTTGCCGAATTGGCTCATGTATTTTTCCACCGCGGAAAAATAATCCTTGGTCTCCTGGGAATTGTAGGCCGCGACGGTGTCGTTTTTCATGCGTCCGATCGCGAGCTTGCGGTTTTCATCCATCATCAAGACGGCATTGTAGGCGGCATCGCCCCTGGTCACGATATCCTTCTTTTCGGAAGGCAGTTTCCCGTAGCGATCAGTGTTGGCAGAGGCGCACCATTGCCACTCGTCTGCGGAGCGCTTGAAGTCCTTCAGCTTGTTGTATAGGACGGCCAGGTTCTGATGCACCTGGTAAACGTCCCAAGATTGCTCATTGCTGTAGCGGGACAAGTAATTGCGGTAATGCTCTTCGGCCTTGCGCAGCATATCCGGATCGCCCTTGCCCTCGTCCCCCTTCTGATGGTAATAAACAGGGATATGGTACATGGCCAGCTTGATGGCCTTTTGGGCCTGGGCCATGGCGTCGGAATTTCCGGAATTCTTGCTGGACCATTCCGATCCGCTTTCGTAGCGCTTGACCAGATCCATGCGGGCCTGTTGCGCCTCTTCAGCCTTCTTCTGCAGCACCAGGATTTCGACGATGTTCAGATCCGCGGTGGGAGCCTTGGAGTAGGCAGGGTCCTTTTCCAACAGGAATTTGAAGGACTTGACGGCTTCATCCAGACGGTCATGCGCTTTGTTCTTCATGCCGATTTCGAAGTAGACATCCTCTTCCCATTTGGGGTTTCCGTGCGCGCGCAGGAATTTTTCTGCCACGTCGAAACCGTTGTCCAAATCGGACCAGCTGGCGGCCATGAACGACATGGCTTCATCACGCAAATCGGCTTTCAATTTGCCCGCGTCCGCCCGAACGACGTATTCATAATACCAACGGGCGGCATTCTCGAAATCGGCCAGGTTGTAATACGCTTCCGCACGGTGATACAGGGCCAGCCCGGCTTCATTTCCGGGATAGTCAACCGACACCTTCTCGTATTGCTCGATAGCCTTCTGGTACTTGCGCTTCAAGAGCCAGTACTCGCCCAAGCGGAGATGCGCCTGGACATTGAGAGGATGATCCGGGAAACGCGTCACCAGCAAGTTCAGGTATTCATAGGCGCGATCCTCATTCCCGAGCATGTCGGCGATGAAGGCGGCGCGTACCAAGGCTTCCGGAACCTGCTTATGATTGGGGTATTCCTTCAGGAACCGTTCGAAAAAGCGGATGGAGTTCTTATGATCGCGGCGGGGCTGCACGGGCTCGGCGGTTTTCTTATCATGGTCTTCCCACTTGGTGAAATCCGCCTCGTACTTGCTCTGCTTGATCAGGAAGCCGTCTTCCTCATTTTGATACGTCAGATTCGCGACCTGGAACAGAGCCGATGCGCAACGATCGGTTTTTTCCGAGCAGCTGTTGACGTAGTCCTGGAACTCCTTGATGCTTTGTTCGCGATTCTGGATCTTCGCGCTGAAGTCGGCCGGTGAATCCTTGGCCTCGCGTTGGGAGGCCTTGGATTGCTCCTTGGCCAAATCGGCCTTATAGTTCTCCAGTTCTTCCCTGTACTTGTCGACCTTCTTTTGGCGCTTGGCCATGCAGTCTTCTTTATCCGACCCGTCCATGGCCTCGCATTTGGCGGCGGACTGATCGAGCTCCATTTTGCGCTTCTTCAATTCCTGAAGCTTCGCGTCGGCAAAGGACTGGGTGGCGGACAAAAGCCCGAGGGCCCCGGCGAGGGCCAATCGGAGGAATAGGGTCGATTTCGTCACAACTGTCTCCATTGTTAACCTAATTCAGGGAACTGAGGCCCTTACTTAACATCCAGATTATCAAGCTCTTGCTTGGAAGGTCCGCTCTTCTCGCCCGCGCCGCCCTTGATGTTGATCACGGTGGCCTTGGTGAACTTCGCGTCCTTGATGATACGGTCCTTGTTCTGGAGGAACTTTTCGATCTGCTCGACTTCGCGCAGGAACTCCAGATAGGTTTCGATCTTCTTGTGGATCTCTTCGAACTTGGGACGGAGCTCGTCGCGCTTCTTGAGCACCCGGTCCGTTGGCAATTGGTTCGAGAGCAAGAGCGCTTCCTTTTGCACAGCCTGGAAATCCGCGCTGTTGGACATGTTCTCTTCCTTCTTCTTCTGGATATCGGCGACGG
>JBDSWM010000118.1:0-13983 GCA_039926685.1 Fibrobacteria bacterium
TGGACCCTTTGCGCATCGACGCGGACAAGCTGAAAAAAGCGAAGCGGATCCTGCGTTGCGAAAGCGATGTGCAGGCCGTGAACAAGGCGCTGACCATATTGATAGCCAATGAGGAAATGGAATCCGCCATCGAAAAGGCTTTCGGCACCATTCCCTACTTCAAGGTCCGGTGAAGGGAAGGAGCTTCGCTTAGGGAATCCCTTTGGATTCGGGCTCCTTGAGTACGAAGGCTCAAGGAGCCTTGACGGCCTGCGGATCGACCGCCGCTGCCTTGTCAGTGCGCGCTTCCAGGAAAGCCCGGACGCGCGAGGCCGTCGCCTTGCCACCCGCCTTGGCCAGCTCGCTTTCCGTGGCTGTTTCGATGGCGGCCGGCGCCCCGAAAACGCGCAACAGTTTCATTTTGGTCTTGGCTCCCACGCCGGGGACTTCGTCCAGCCATGAAGTCTCGATATGCTTCTTGCGTTTGGATCGCTGGAAGGTGATGGCGAAGCGATGCGCCTCGTCGCGCACCTGCTGCAGCAATTGCAGGCTGGGGGAGGTCTTAGGGATCAGCAGCGGTTCGCTTTGCCCGGGGAAGAATACCTCTTCCAGGCGCTTGGCCAAGCCGATGATAGGCTGATCCGCGCGACCCGCCTCGCGCAGCACCTCCACGGCCATTCCCAATTGGCCTTTGCCGCCGTCAATCAGGATGAGATCGGGAAAAGGCAGGGCTTCATCGATCAGGCGTTTGACGCGCCGTCCGAGGATCTCGCGCATGGAAGCGAAATCGTCGATGCCGGCCACGGTCTTCACATTGTAATGCCGGTAGTCCTTTTTGCTCGGTTTGCCGTCCACGAACACCACTTGCGAGGCCACCGTATCCGTACCGGATAGGTGGGAGATGTCGAAACCCTCGATACGGTTGGGCGCGGCCGCCAATCCCAGATCCTCCTGGAGCGCCGAGACGCGGTAGCTTTGCCGGTTCTTGCGTTCCCCGCGCGCCACCATCTCGGCCACCAGCAGCTTGGCATTCTCCAGGGCCAAACTCACCTGCTTGCGCTTTTCCCCCTTGATGGGCACTTCCAGATCCACGGCCCCGCCGCGCAAGGTCCGCAACGCTTCCTGGATGTTCTCTTCTTCCAAGGTCGGATGCGACAGGATTATCTCGCGCGGGATGCTCTCGCTCCCTTGCCTCAGGTAATGGCCTTTGATGAATTCGGTGATGATGCTTTCTTCGTCCTGTTCCAGCGGGCACGCCACTTCGAAATGCTTGCGGCCGCTGACATAGCCGTCGCGGATTTCCAGGATCATGACGTTGGCCATTTTGCCCGTGCGCGCCACGGCGATAAGATCGCGGGAAACCTGATCCGCGCCCAAGTCCACTTTCTGTTCCTCTTTGACGGCTTCCAGATCGCGCATCTGGTCCCGAACGCGCGCGGCCTCTTCGAAGCGATCGGCGTCGGCGGCCTGGCGCATGCGCCCTTCCAGTTCCTTCATCAGATCCCGGTGCCGGCCTTTGAGGAGCAGCACCGCCTCGTCCACCAGCAGCCGGTAGGCTTCCGGAGTGGTGAGGTCGGCGCAGGGCGCATCGCAACGCTTGAGATGGTAGCTGAGGCAGGGACGGATGGGCTGCGCCAAAGGCAGCTTCAAATCGCAATCACGGATGCGGAAGATCTTGTTCAACAGGTTTATGGTCTTGCGCATGGCGCGTACGTTGGTGTAAGGCCCGAAGAACATGTCCTTGGATTTGCCGGCGCCGCTTTGGCGCGTGATCACCAGCCGCGGATAGGGTTCGGAGAGCGTCACCTTGATATAGGGATAATGCTTATCGTCCTTGAGGCGGACATTGTACCGCGGGGCATGCTTGTTGGCGAGATTGGCTTCAAGGATCAGCGCCTCGACCTCGGTATCGGTGACGATCCATTCCATGTCCTTGGCCACGGCCCGCAACAAGGTGGAGGCCAGATGGTTGCTTTGCGCCTTGTTGTTGAAATAGCCGCGCACGCGATTGCGGAGGTTCACGGCCTTGCCGATGTATATGATCTCCCCTTTGGCGTTCTTCATCAGGTAAACGCCCGGGCGGGTGGGGAGAAGCTCCAGTTTGGCCGCTATGGCGGGGGTGATTTCATGATCGGCTGAGGACATCGGATGAAATTAAGAAAATAAGCCGGAGGGAATTCATAACGGATCCGTCGCATGCGCTTGACCCAGGGCGGAATGGCGGCCGGGGAACAGGGAAAAGGAGGATGGCAGCCCGGAAAAATCCGCTTGAACGCCATAGGCGGTTTCGTTGGTGCGGAAATCGTAATATCTGGAAATGGACATGACGAGCGGAAGCCTGCGCATCAAGTGGAAAAGGAAGTTCACCTTGGCGCCTGCCATGCCCCTGTACCGATCCACTCCCGATCCATCGATTTCCGGGTGTTCCGAGTATTCCTGCCGTCCGAAGGTTCCGAATAGGGAGCAGCCCAGGTAATTCCATAACCCGAATATGGGCATTTCCCCGATATACCCTGTGAGGATGGGGAGATCCAGGCCGGCATAGGCTTCGTGGTCGACACCTTTCGCATCGCCTGCGTAGAATCGTATGGATGAGCCATCCGGAAGTTCAGCGGTGTTCTCCCAGAACCGGAGATCATGAATTTCGCCCTTGTAACGGGCGGTAAAAGTCAGCTCCCGCCAAACCGGGATGGTCTGGCGCGCGTACCAGAAGTAAACGGGTCCGCCATCGGGATGAGTATAAGCCGTTCCCGCCTCGAGAACCGTGGCCAACAAAGGATGCGGGACCATAAAGGCATAAGGCCGAAAATAACCGTATCCCAGAAAGGCTTGGAAAATGAGCTCATCCCTTTGCCTTGACCAGCCCTCCAGCAATTCCACCCCGTCATCTTCCTGGCTGCCGACCAAGCGGGATTCGCGGAATCGGCCCATGGCCGCCAGGCCCAAACCCAGGGAATGCGATTGCGGCAGGCTCCAGGGCATCGGAATCGCGAGCCGCAAGGAAAGTTCCTTTCCCTGGGTCACCAAAGCCAAATCCTCCCAACCCGGGCGCGGTGACAAAGATAAAACGCGCTGATAGGTATTGGATGCGGCAAGGGTAATCCCAATGGGCGTTTGCCTATTTTCATAGGCGACATCGTAAAAAGGCCCGCGCTTGCTCGGTGAACCGCCGATCATGAGCGAATGCAGCTCGAGGGGATCCTGTAAGAATACGTTCAATCCCAGATCCGTAGTCGGAAAGGCCGGAATTTCTATGGGATAGCCGATAAGCGGCCGGATTTCCAGGAGCGAATGATACTTGTGATCCCCTGCCGCGACCTTCTCGGTGGACATGGGGAATTCCGGGGGCGGAGCGGTAAGGAAGGCGGGCTTTTTATACACGGCTACGGTGGCAACCGCTACAGTGTCAGCGGATACGGTATCAGCAACGACTACAAGGGGTGCGGATAGGGTATCAACAGCCATACTGTCGGCACGCGGCGCAATGGGGGCCAGCCTATCGGAAATCGTCGTATCAGCCACGGCAATGCCTGTAGAGCTCACTTCCACCGGCTGCAGATTCCAGATACCGCGCGCTCCGGTCTGGACGACCGTGGCGATTCCCTGGCCATCGAACCGATGCAAATAGAACGTGCCCAGCGGAAAGGTGGCGACCGGGGAGAATTTTCCTGTGCGGCGTTCCAGGGCATCCACTTGTTGCAGCCCTCCGCGATTCCGGACGACCCATACCGATCCATCTTCGGCTTCCACTGGAAACTCAGCCGCTACGGTATCACGGGTAAGACGGGAGAATCCGGAACCCTTGGAAAATTCATATATGCTCGTGCGGCCGGAAGTATCCGTCGCGTTCAAGAGGATGCCGCGCGCGGAAGGCGATAGGGCGTAGAATCCCACCAGGCTGTCGGACGTTTCGTACCGGCAGAGAACGGGATGCGCGCCCATGGCGCAAAGCGCCAAGGATTGCCTACCCCTGCCATAGTATGAAAAGGCCAAGGAATCCGTTCCGAGGAAGACAGGATGGACCGCCCCGTCGGAAATGAATTCCCGCGATCCGCTTCCGATCCTTTGCAGGAAGAGCTTTTCCTCCGGTTCCCCGTCCGGATTCACGAAGGTTTGCACATAGAGCACGCTTTTACGATCGGGCGAAAGATCGAATACCGGGTTCACGAAGTCAGGCCCTATCTTCCTTACCCGGCCGTGTTCGGAAAGGTAAAGGGAAGCGTAAGGCTGGAGCCATTCCTTTTGGCCCGTGAAAAGGAAGGTGGCGGAATCCACGGCTTTAACCTGGAAGACCATGGCGAAATCCTTCACTCCGCCCATCACGGGCGTCTGGACGGGAAGCGCACCGGCCGGCATGCCGGCCTGGAGGGAGTCCAGGAATTCCGCATACAGCTTCCTGATGCCGACGCCTGTCTTGGCTTTCATGGCATCTTCCAATGGCAACACGGAGGCGGTAAGCGGCGACAGGAGCGCTTTGAATTCGGTCCAAACCGGAATGACCCGGATACGCGCCAACAAGGGTCCCAGGAAATCCCGTCCATATTTGGCGGTCAGGAAACGGACGAAGGCATGCCCCTGTTCATAGAGGAGGCGGCCCGAAACGGGATCAGATTTCGTATACGTGGCCAGATTGGGATAGGGCTCAAGCGCCGAGTTATATAGGGAATGGGCGAAGAATGTATTCCGCTTCGCATCCCAGGTCTCGGCTTCGTATTGTGCCAACCCCTCAAGGAACCAATTGGGGACATAGGCCGATTTGTAGGCCTCGGAGTAAATCCCCCAGAAGGATTTGCGCAGGGCCAGAAAGGTGATTTGATGCGTAAGCTCATGCGCCAATACGCGTTTTAGCCAGCCGATGTCCCCTGAACCCAGGAACTGTTGGGGACGGGTCAGGATAACGATCCTATGGCCCAAGGGAGTGGCATATCCGTTAGATTCATCCGGGATGCCGGTTAGGATCACGGAAATACGAATGCCTGAATGCCGATAAACACCCAAATCCTGGCGAATCTTTTTGTAAGCCTCTTCCAGGAAGCCTTTGGCCACCTCGGCTTGAGCGCGGACATCCTCATGGAACAGGATCTTGAAATGGGCGGTTTCGTAGGCCTCCCAGGGAACCGTGTGATTGCTGCTCGCGAAGGCCGGAAGGAGAAGGAACTGGAATAAAAGGAAGAAAAGGATACAGGGCCGGGGCATGTTGTGGCTCAAGAGCTCCCTTTCAAAAATATCATGGAGCAGCAAAACATCGGCGCGGTTCATAATAGATAGCAGGAAAGCACGGTTCCCGATAAGGGAAATCGTATCGTCGCCAGGGTAAGAATATCAATCCGGCCGCGCGAAAGAAAAAAAGACCCCGGTTAAGGGGTCTCTTCATAGATATCGATTTGGGGGGCTTACATCCTCGACGCTAAGCAATCGAGGATCGGAGCAATGCGCCGGTAAGGCTAGGCAGCGGGCGCGTCGCCCGTGAAGGCGGGAGCGTCAGCGGAAGATTCGGCCTTCGTGATATCGACCTTCTTTTCAGCCTTGGCTTTCGCCTTAGGGGCCGGCTTACGGGTCTTGGGCTTGATCTCTTCTTCCACCAAAGTGATGATGGCCATTTGGGAAGCGTCGCCCATGCGGTTGCCGGAAAGCTTCAGCACGCGGGTATATCCGCCTGCGCGCTTGGCGTAACGCTTGGCCAACACGTCGAAGAGACCGCTCAGGATGGGTTTCTGGGTCACGAAGCGGGCGGCTTGACGGCGCGAAGCCAAATCACCGGCCTTGGCATACGTGATCAGGCGCTCCACCAGGCCGCGGATGGCCTTGGCCTTGGTAACCGTGGTCACCACATGGCGTTCCATGGGCTCTTCGTTCAACCCCTGGGCGATCACCGAAGTGGCCAGGTTCTTCAGGAGAGCCTTACGATGGCCCACGTTCCGTCCGAGTCTTTTTCCTACAACACCATGTCTGGACATCTTCTACTCCGAGTCTATTCTTCGTTCATCCCGCTGCCGCATTCTCTGCGGCCCGCGGGGTCAGTTCTACGGGCACCCTCCACAGCCCAAGCTGTGGAAAGGCGCTCACTTCCCATTACGGGAAGTTCGCTACTTCTCGTCTCCCAAGTAATAATCGACATCCATGCCGAACGACAATCCCATGTTGCTCAGGACTTCGTTCAGCTCGATCAAGGACTTGCGGCCGAAATTCTTGTACTTGAGCATTTCCGATTCCTGGTTGCGGACCAGGTCGGCGATGGTATGGATATTGGCGCAGCGCAGGCAGTTGCTGGAGCGTACGGAGAGCTCGAGCTCGTCCACGCGCATCTTGAGCAGCTGGCGGATGCGTTCTTTCTCTTCGTCCTTCACCACTTCTTCGGCGGCTTCCAGGTCGCCTTCGAAGTTGATGAACATCTCCAGGTGATCGACCAGGAGCTTGGCGCCATAGGCCATGGAATCTTCCGGGTCGATGCTGCCATCGGTCCAGACTTCCATTTCCAGGCGGTTGAAATCAGTGCGCTGTCCCACGCGGGTGTCGGAAACCTCATAGGCTACCTTTGTCACCGGGCTGAAGTTCGCGTCGATGGGAATGACGCCGATAGGGTCGTCTTCACGCTTGAGTTCGTCGGACACGACATAGCCGCGGCCGTCGGAAACGCGCAGTTCCAGGGTGATGCTGCCGTTCTTGCTGATGGTCGCCAGATGCAATTCCGGGTTCAGGATCTGAACGTCGGGATTGGGCTCGATATGCTCGGCGCGCACTTCGCCTTCGCCGGAGATGTCCAGGCGGAGGGTGGCGTCCTCATCGGAGAGCAGCTTGACGCGCAATTGCTTGATGTTGAGGATGATTTCGGCGACGTCCTCTTTCACGCCTTCCAGCGCGGAGAACTCATGCGAGGCGCCTTCGAATTTCACGGAGACGATGGCCGCGCCCTGAAGGCTCGACAGCAAAACCCTACGAAGGGCGTTGCCCACCGTGATGCCCCATCCGCGTTCGAAAGGCTCGATCACGAACTTGCCGTATTTGGAATCCCCTTTTTCCTTGACGATGCCTTTCGGCATGTGGAGCGCTTTCCATTTCATCTCTGTTACCTCAATCCTTGTGATGATTGTTCGACAATGATCGTCGATAATCTTCTGAAATACTGCGAACTAAACGCGACGACGTTTCTTGGGACGGCAGCCGTTATGCGGCACGCCGGTGACATCCTTGATGGACATGATGTCCATGCCCGCGGCCTTAAGGGCGCGGATGGCGGACTCGCGGCCGGCTCCGGCGCCTTTGACGCGGACATCCAGCTTGCGCATGCCCATTTCCATGGCGGTGGTGGCGGCGGATTCCGCGGCAACCTGGGCGGCGAAAGGCGTGCTCTTGCGCGAGCCCTTGAAACCGACCTTGCCCGGAGAACCCCAGGAAACCACATTACCCTTCACGTCCGTGATGGAGATGATGGTGTTGTTGAAGGTCGCCTTGACCGTGCAGGAACCCTGCACGTCCACGCGCTTCTTGGATTTCTTGATCTTGGCCTTTTCGCCTTCGGCGCCTTCGGCCTTGGCTTCGCCTTCACCTTCCGCCTTTGCGGCGGCTTTGGGCTTGGCTTCGGCTGGGGCCTTGGCGCTCGGTGCCTTCTCTTCGGACTTCGCTTTTTCGTCTGCCATCGAATTAACCTCTGTTATCTTCTGCTACTGCCTTGGGGTTCATTGCGGCGGACATCGCCCGCCTGCCCCTGCTCGCGCCCGTTTATCGGGCGTTCGCTACTTCTTCTTATTCGCCATGGTCTTGCGCGGACCCTTACGGGTGCGGGCATTGGTCTTTGTGCGCTGGCCGCGGACCGGAAGGCCCTTGCGATGACGCAGGCCGCGGTAGCTGCCGATGTCGACCAGACGCTTGATGCTCATGCCTACCTGGGCGCGCAAATCGCCTTCCACCTGGTAGCCGGTCTCGATGGCGCGGCGGAGCTTTCCGATTTCTTCATCGGTCAGATCGCCGGCTTTACGGGCCGGGTCCACATTGGCCTTCTTGCAAATGTCCGTTGCGGACTTGCGACCGAGGCCGAAAATATAGGTGAGGGCGATTTCCGCCCTCTTGTTGTTCGGAATATCTACGCCGGAAATACGTGCCACTTTAGGTCTCCTAGCTCTTTCTCTGGGAGGGCCTTAGCCCTGCCTTTGCTTATGACGGGGGTTTTTCTTGCATATGATGCGGATAACCCCTTTGCGACGCACAATCTTGCAGTGCTCGCAACGCGGTTTTACGGATGCCCTGACTTTCATCTTCCTTCTCCCTGTAGTCTCATGCGGCGGGCATAGCCCGCCGAGGCAGTCTCAGACCCCCTCGTGGGGTCCTCGCTCCTCTATTTGTGCCTGTAAGTAATCCGGCCCCGCGATAAATCGTAGGGCGACAATTCTAATAAAACCCGGTCGTTCGGTAAAATGCGAATGTAATTCTTGCGCATTTTCCCCGAAATATGGGCCAAAATCACATGGCCGTTATCCAGCTCCACCTTGAACATGGCATTCGGAAGGGCTTCCAGCACCCTTCCCTCAACCTGAATGCCTTCTTGTTTCGCCACTTAGAAACCTCTCCGTCCGCGGATTTTGCCTTTTCGCATGAACCCTTCATAGTGCTGGTTCTGCAAATGGGTTTGGAATTGCCGCAGGGTTTCCAAGGCCACACCGATGGCGATAAGCACGCTGGTGCCGCCGATATAAAACTGCATGTTCAATTGTTCCTTGAGATACAAGGGCCCGACGCTGATGAGGGCCAGGAATATGGCTCCCGGCAAGGTCACGCGGGTCAGGATTTGGTCGATGAACTCGGCCGTGCGGCGGCCGGGACGGACGCCGGGGATGAAGCCGCCGGACTTCTTGAGGTTCTCGGCGATTTCCTTGGGGTTGTACATGATGGCCGTGTAGAAATAGCTGAAGAAGACGATGAGTACGGTGAAGACCACCGAGTACACCCAATGGCCGGGCAGGAAGGCGTTGCCGAAATTCTGCGCCAGGCTGTAATTGGGCAGGAAGGAGGCGAGCTGGGCCGGCACGAACATGATGGCGGAGGCGAAAATCACGGGCATGACGCCGGCGGTGTTCACCTTGAAGGGAAGGAAGCTGGACTGGCCGCCCATGACTTTGCGGCCGACCACGCGCTTGGGGCTTTGCAAGGGTATGCGGCGCGTGCCTTGGTCGATGAAGATGATGAAGGCGATGATGGCGATGACGATCAGCAGGATGACCACTTCCATGGGCACGCTGCGCTCGCCGCTGAAGACCATTTCGATTTCGCTGAAGATGGCATGAGGCATCTGGGCCATGATGCCGATGAAGATGATCAGGGAAATGCCGTTGCCGATGCCGCGGGAGGTGATCTGCTCGCCGAGCCACATGATGAACACGGTGCCGGTGGTGAGCGTCAGCACGGTAAGCAAGGTGAAACTCCAATGGCTCACGCCAGCGGCGAGCAGGCTCTGGCCGGTGGGAGTGGATTGGCTGGACAGCCAAGTAGCCACGCCCAAGGCCTGCAGCGCGCTGATGACGATGATGCCGTAGCGGGTCCATTGCGTCAGCTTGGCGCGCCCCTCTTGCCCGGTTTTCTGGAGCTGGGCGATGGTGGGAATCACCGTCCCCATCAATTGGATGATGATGGAAGCGCTGATATAGGGCATGATGCCCAAGGAGAAGATGGAAGCGCGCTGCAAGGCGCCGCCTACGAAGGTGTTGTACAGGCCGAAGAGATTGTTGGAATTCTTGCTGAAAAATTCCGCGATCGCCAGGCTGTTGACACCGGGTAGGGGTACGAAGCCGCCCAGGCGATAAATCGCGAGGAGACCCAGGGTAAAGAGAATCTTGTCCCTGAGATCCTTGATCTTGAGGATGTTGAAGAACCCCTGGAGCGCTTGCACTTTAGACGACCTCGGCCTTTCCGCCGGCAACGGTTGCCGTCGAAGACACGACTTCAGCTTTGCCGCCGGCGGCCGCGATGGCGGTCAGGGCGGCGGCGCTGAACTTGGCTGCCTTGATGATCAAGGGATGCGAGAGCTTGCCGGTGGCGAGGATCTTCACGGGCTCGTCATCGTGGCGGCACAGGCCGGCTGCCTTGAGCTCCTTGGAGGTTACCGTGGCCGAGCCGCTGAACTTCTTGTCGATATCGCCCAAGTTCACGACCTGGAGATTCTTCGGGAAGTGCGACTTGAAGCCGAACTTGGGAACGCGGCGCTGCAACGGCATCTGTCCGCCTTCGAAAGCGGCGCCTACGGGACCGCTCTTGCGCGCGGTCTGGCCTTTGCCGCCGCGGCCGGAAGTCTTGCCTTTGCCCGAACCGGGACCGCGGCCGACCTTGAATCGCTTCTTGCGCGAGCCCTTTTGGGGACGGAGTTCGGAGAGCTTCATTTCACTTCCTCAACCTTGACGAGATGGGCGATGACGCGGATCATACCGGTCAAGCCGACTTTGTTTTCCTTGATGACGCTCTTGCGGATACCGCGGAGGCCGAGGGCCTCTAGGGTGCGCTTCTGGTTGACCGAGGTGCGAACCTTGCTCACCAGCTGGGTAATCTTGACTTTGTTTGCCATGTCTCTGTTCCTTATTGCCGGGCTCAGGCCGCGGTCTTTACCGCTACTTGGCGCAGGGCGTTGAATTCTTTCTTGCCCCTCTGCATCTGCAGTCCGCGCAACACGGCCTTGACCACGTTGTGGGGATTGGTGGAGCCTATGCTCTTGGTGAGCACGTCATGCACGCCGGCCAGTTCCAGCACGGCGCGGGCGGCGCCGCCGGCGATAACGCCGGTACCCGGCGAAGCGGGGCGCATGAAGATCTTGGCCGCGCCGAAGCGGGTGTTCACTTCGTGCGGGATTGTCTTGTTCTTCAGGATCACGTCCACAAGATTCTTGTGGGCGTTCTCCGTGGCCTTACGGATGGCTTCCGCCACTTCGTTGGCCTTGCCGGATCCGATGCCGACGCGGCCGTTCCCGTTGCCGATGACGACGATGGAATTGAAGCTGAAGCGGCGACCGCCCTTCACGACCTTGGCGCAGCGGTTGATGGCCACCACTTTCTCCTGATACTCTTTGTTCTCAGGTTCCTGGTCTCTTCTTCCGGGATTATTCATGCCTTGATTCATCAGAACTCCAATCCGGCTTCGCGGGCTGCATCCGCGACGGCCTTCACACGGCCATGGAAAAGGTACCCGCCGCGGTCGAACACGACGACTTTGATTCCGGCTTCGATGGCCTTCTTGGCCACCAACTTGCCCAGTTCCTTCGATTTGTCCGTCTTGCTCTTGCCTTCCGCGACAGCCTTGAGCTCCGGGGAAAGGGAGGAAACGTTCACCAGCGACTTGCCGCTGGAGTCATCTACGATCTGCGCATAGATATGGTTTAGGCTGCGGCGCACGCAAAGGCGCGGGCGTACCGTGGTGCCATCGATCTTCTTCCGGATTCTTGAATGCCTGGCGACCCGATTGGTCAGCCGAATTACCGCTTTATCCGCGAACATCTTATCTCATCCTCTCCTGAAGCGCGCCTACCGGCTTACGACTTCTTCACTTCCTTCTGAACCACAACTTCACCCATGTAGCGCACGCCCTTGCCCTTATAGGGTTCCGGGGGCTTGAACCCGCGGATGGTCGCCGCAACCTGGCCGACCGCTTGGCGGTCAATGCCGTCCACAACCACCTTGACGTTGCCGTCCATCTTGACGGATACGCCGGCGGGCGGATCGAATACGATGGGATGCGAATACCCCAGGAGCAGGCTGACGGATTTGCCCTTCTGCTCGCCGCGGTAACCGACGCCCCGGATTTCCAATTCCTTCTGGAAACCCTTGGTGACTCCGGTCACCATGTTGTTGATGATGGCACGGGACGTCCCATGCAGGGCCTTGTCCGTCTTGGAATCTGAAGCGCGCTTCAGATTGATCACGTCGCCTTCCTTTTCGAAGGTGACGCGTTCGCTCAGGGCGAAGGACAATTTGCCCTTCGGACCTTCCACGGCGACGGTTTGGCCGTTCAAGTTGATCTTGACCCCGGCGGGGATATGTACGGGCGACTTGCCTACTCTAGACATGGATGACCTACCAGACCTTGCAAATGATTTCGCCGCCGATATTCTGCTCGCGGGCTTCATAATCGGTGAGCAGTCCCTTCGAAGTGGACACGATCGCCATCCCTAAGCCATTCATGACTTTGGGAATGCCGGTGACGCGCGCATAATCCCGGCGTCCGGGCGCGGAAACGCGCTGGATGCCTTGGATGGCGGGCTGGCCGTCCGTGTACTTCAGCAGGATCTTCATGGTGCCCTGCTTACCATCGTCAATGATTACGAACTTCTGCACGAAGTTCCGGCGAACCAGGATCTTGGCCACTTCGCGGCGCAAGTTGGAAGACGGCATCTCTACGATGCGCTTGCCCACCTTGGTGGCGTTCCGGATTCTCGTCAGCATATCGCCGATAGGATCTGTGATTCCGCTCATGCTTCTCTAATCTCCTGTTTCCTGTTCCCTGGACCCGACGGGCTTACCAAGAAGCCTTCGTGATACCGGGGATTTCGCCCATGAGGGCCATTTCCCTGAAGCAAATGCGGCACAATCCGAATTTGCGCATATAAGCCCTTGGACGTCCGCAGCGACGGCAGCGATTGTACGCACGCACCGCGAACTTGGGGGTCTTTTTCTGCTTTTCAATCATCGATCTCTTTGCCATGTCTCTTCTCTCCCGACTACTTGCGGAACGGCATGCCGAGGGCGGTCAGCAGGGCGCGGCAGCCCTCATCGTCCTTGGCGTTGGTGACGAAGCTGATATCCATGCCCAGCACTTGGCTGATCTTGTCGTAGTTGATTTCCAGGAACATGATCTGCTCCTTGACGCCCATGGTGTAATTGCCATTGCCGTCGAAGCCGCGCTTCGGCACGCCGCGGAAATCGCGTACGCGGGGGAGCGCTATGGAAATCAGCCGTTCCATGAAGTCCCACATCTTGGTGCCATGCAGCGTGACCTTGGCGCCGATGGCCAGGTTCTCGCGCACCTTGAAATTCGAGATGGCCTTCTTGGCCCGGGTCGGCACCGCTTTCTGACCGGTGATGGCGGACAAGGTCCCCACCACTTCTTCGATCAAGCGCTGATTTCCCGTAGCCTCGCCCACGCCCATGTTCAGGACGATCTTTTCCAGGCGCGGAACTTCCATCACGTTCGTGAGCCCCAGCTCTGCTTGCAGGGCGGGCACGATTTCTTTTAGGTATCTATCCTTGAGCCGGTTCATTTTCGTTGACCTTTCAGCCTTTTCCGTTGCCATAGAATCAGTCTACGGCCTTGCCGGACTTTTTCTCTACGCGCACGCGCTTGCCGTTTTCCACGGTCTTGCGCACTTTGACGGGCTCATTGCCCTTGTTCACCAGCATCACATTCGAAATGTGAACCGGCATTTCCTTCTCGATGATTCCGCCCTTTTCGCTTCCGCGACCGGGCTTCTGGTGCTTCTTGGCCTTGTTCACGCCTTCGACGAGAACGCGGCCTTCGCTTTCGAACACCTGGATGATACGGCCGGTAGTGCCCTTGGACTTGCCGGTAATCACCTTGACCAGATCCTGCTTCTTCAGTTTGATGGCGGCCATGATTAGATAACCTCCGGAGCGAGCGAAACGATCTTCATGAATTGCTTCTCGCGCAGTTCGCGGGCCACGGGTCCGAAGATGCGGGATCCCTTGGGCTCGCGCGCTTCGTTGATGATGACCACGGCGTTGTCGCCGAAGCGGATGGCCGAGCCGTCCTTGCGCTTGACTTCCTTGGTGGTGCGGACCACCACGGCGCGCTGTACGCTGCCCTTCTTGACGCCGGCGGTCGGAGTGGCGGACTTGACCGACACTACGATGATGTCGCCCAGGCTGGCGTAACGCTTGCGCGTGCCGCCGAGAACCTTCACGCACATCACTTCTTTGGCGCCGGAATTGTCGGCGACGTTGAGTTTTGTCTGCTGCTGGATCATTTTCTATTCCCGCCCTACTTCTTCCGCTCGACGACGCGCATCAGGCGCCA
>JBDSWM010000119.1:0-21087 GCA_039926685.1 Fibrobacteria bacterium
GTCCCCTTTGGCTTTGAGGCCGAACAATACCTTTTCGATATCATCGATGATGGAGGGCTGGATGCCTTCCGTGGGTTCATCGAGCAACAACACCTTGGGTTTGCCGAGCAAAGCCCTGGCGATGGCGAGTTGCTGCTGTTGCCCGCCGGAAAGGTTGCCGCCCAGGCGCTTGCGCATGCCCGCCAGGAAGGGAAACAAGCTGAACACCTCTTCTTCCGGGATCTTGCTCAGCCTCTGCGGCCGGGCCTCCAGGCCCATCAGGAGGTTTTCCTCGATGGTGAGCTTGGGGAATATCTCCCGGCCTTGGGGAACATAGGCGATACCGGTGCGCGCCCGCTTTTCCGGCGGCAAGCCGTTGAGGCTCTTGCCTTGGAAGGCGACCTCGCCCTTGCGGGCCGGAAGCAGGCCCATGATGGCCTTCAACAGGGTTGTCTTGCCGACCCCGTTGCGGCCCATCAGGGCCGTGATGGACCCGGGATTCAGCTCCAGGTTGACGTCCCGGAGCACCTGGCTTTCGCCGTAATTGATATCCAGGTTCTTGACCCGCAGTAAAGCAACGGCAGCCGCTCCGGCGCCTGTTTGCGCGGGTTCATTGGCGGAGGCGCTTGCGTTCGCGACCAGGATATCAGCCATTGGGACCGCTCCCGGCCAAGGCCACGGCCTTTTCGGCACGGGTCCCGTGCGAGCGTCCCAGATATCGTTCGATCACTTGGGGATCCTCCTGCACTTTTTCGATGGGCCCTTCGGTCAGGATTTTGCCTTCGCACAGCACGGTCACCTTGCTCGCCAATTGCTTGACGAATTCCATGTCATGCTCGATAACGATGATGGAATGCTGGTTGGCCAGCTCCAGCAACAGGCGGCCGGTCTTGGCGGTTTCCTCATCGGTCATGCCGGCCGCGGGCTCGTCGATGAGCAACAGCTTGGGATCCTGCAGGATCAGCATTCCGATTTCCAGCCATTGCTTTTGCCCGTGGGAAAGGAAGGCCGCTTGCATGGGCAAGGTATCTTTGAGGCCCACGGTTTCGGCGACTTCCTCGATGCGGGCCTTCGCCTGGGGCGAAAGGGTATAGAAGAGGGAGCGCCATACCTTGCGATCCGTCTTGAAGGCGAGCAGGAGATTGTCGAAAACGGTCAGGCTGCCGAACACGGAAGGGGTCTGGAATTTGCGGCCCACGCCCAGTTCCACGATTTGCTGTTCGTTCAGCTTGACCAGGTCCTTTCCGTCCATCATCGCAGTGCCGGTTTGCGGCTTGGTCTTGCCGCATAGCACATCCATGAAGGTGGTTTTGCCCGCGCCATTGGGCCCTATGACCACGCGCAGCTCCTTTTCCTCGAGCTCGAAATAGGCGATGTCCAAGGCCTTGAAGCCGTCGAAGGACACCATCAGCTCTTCCACCGCCAGGATGCGTTTGCTCATACCGCCACCTCGTTCGCCTTCGCGGCCTGGGCCGGGGCGGCGTCATTGCCCGGGACCGCCTCCTTGGCTAGCGAAGGGGAGCCTGGGCCGCCATCGCCGTCCTTGGCCGCGGCTTTTTTGCCCCATTTGAATTTCGCCAACGAGCCCACCGCGCCTTGGGGAAAGAAGAGGACGACGGTGATGAAAAGAATGCCCAGGAAATACAGCCAGGATCCCGGGAATTTCCCAGTGAGATAACTGTACATGAGGCTGACGCCGATGGCGCCCACGATGGGGCCTCCCAAAGTGCCGCGGCCGCCCACTGCCACCCAGACTATCATTTCCAGTGAGCTTTTCACGTCCATGCGGCCGGGGGTGATGATGCCGGTTTGGGGGACGTACAGGATGCCGCCCACGGCGGCGAATAAGGCGGCCACGCAAAACGCGAAAAGCTTGTAGCGCGTGACCGGGAAGCCTGTGAAACGGAGTCGGTGCTCGCTGTCCCGGATGGCGACGAGCACCTTCCCGAGCTTGGAGCCCACTATGTAGCGGGCGCCGAAATACGCGGCCACGAGCACGATGGCGGTGACGAAATACAATCCCCGCTTAACGCCGGGACGGGCCAGTTCCATGCCGAGCAGGGTTTTGAAATCCGTGAGCCCGTTGGTGCCGCCCAGCATGGTTTCATTGCGCAGGAAGATGAGCCACATGGCCAACGCCAGCGCTTGCGTGATGATGGAGAAATACACGCCTTTTATGCGGCTGCGGAAAGCGAAGAAGCCGAATACGAAGGCGAAGAGCACCGGTATGGCCAACGCCAACACCAAGGCTACCGGAAAATGGCGGAAAGGCTCCCAGAACAAGGGCAGCTTCTTCACCTGGTTCCACACCATGAAGTCCGGCAGATTGCTGCCGTAAACGCTGGCGGCTCCGGTTTTGAGCAGCATATGCATCCCGATGCAATAGCCGCCCAGGCAGAAGAAGATGGCCTGGCACAAGGACATGATGCCGGTATAACCCCAGATGAGATCGATGCCGAGCGCGGCCAGGGCGAAGCAGAAATAGCGGCCCATCAGGTTCAGATTCAAATCCGACACGATCCCCATCATGTTCAGGACGGGGAGGATCACGACCGCGATGAGGGATAGGATCAGGGGGATGCGTTCCTGGCGCAGGAGCCGGAGCGCATCCGCGCGTTCAGGTGTCTTCATTTCTGCCTTTCGCGGGGAACAGGCCGGAGGGCCGATTCTGCAGGAACAAGATCACCAATCCCAATAGCACCACCTTGGCGTACACGCTTTGCAGGAACGGCTCGAGGAATTTGTTCAGCGTGCCTATCCCCATGCCGGAGATGACCGTGCCCGCGAGCTTGCCCACGCCGCCGGTGACCACCACCATGAAGGAATCCACTATATAATTCTGGCCCATTCCGGGATCCACGTTGCCCACTTGCGTCAAGGCGCACCCCGCCACTCCTGCGATGCCGGTTCCCAGTCCGAAGGTGAGCGCATCCACGCGCCTGGTGGCGATGCCCAGGCAGGAACTCATGGCGCGGTTCTGGGTCACGGCGCGGATCTTGGTGCCCAGGCTGGTGCGGTAGAAAGCCCAGCTCACGATGGCGACTATCAGGGCCGTCAGGAAAATGATGAAGATGCGGTTGTAAGGCAGCACCACCTGCGGGAAGATTTCCCAGCCCTGGCTCAGCAGCTTGGGGGAAGAGACGGCCGTGAGATCGCCGAACAGGGTGCGCGCGCTTTGTATGAAAAGCAGGCTCAGGCCCCAGGTGGCCAGCAAGGTTTCCAAGGGGCGTCCGTATAAGCGTTTGATGATCAAGGCTTCAACCAGGATGCCCACGCTGCCCGCTGCCAGGAACGAAAGCGGAAGCGACAAGGGCAGGAACCAATCGAAATAGGCCGCCGGCAGGAATTTGTGGAAGCCGTTCTGGATGAGGTAGGTGGCGTATGCGCCGATCATCATGAACTCGCCATGGGCCATATTGATGACGCCCATGAGGCCGAAGATGATGGCCAGGCCCAAGGCCATGAGTATGAGGATGGATCCCAGGCTCAATCCGGTGAACAGGTTCTGCACCGCGCCCGTGAAGCTCTGGAAGGATTCGATTTTCCCGATGGCGGCGGCGATGGCGATGCGCGTATTGGCGTCCGCCTCGTCCGGGACCGCCTTGCCCTCGGTGGAGATCATGGCCTTGAGGGCCGGCAACACGTTCACCGAATGGATCGCTCCCAATTTCGCCGCCGCGACGGCGCGCGCGGCCGGGTCGGGCGCGGCCAGGTTTATGCGCGCTATGGCTTCGTCGAGCAATTGGATGACGCCGGCGTCCTTTTCCACCGCCAATGTGCTGGTGAGGAGCGGGATCTGGGCCAAGTCGCCGCTTTCGCCCAGGCTGAGCACCGCCTGCTTGCGCTTGCCCTTGTCGGGACTTTTCAAATCCATGGCTGTCAGTACGGGTTGGATCAGCACGCGGATCTCGCGATCGGTTTCCAGTTCGACGAGGTCGACCAATTTGGCCAGTACGGGCTTTCCCGCGGCCGAAACAATCGGCTCTGCGGGAAAGACATTGATAAGAGGTACCCAGGTTTCATTGTCATGCGATTCCTCGGAGCCGCCGATGACGAGCATGATCTTGGGGGCTTCCTGGGAATCGGCGGGGAGCGTGTACTCGTACACGTTACCCTTGAACAGATTCTGGAAAAGCGGCTGCAATCCCGCGTCGCCGGTGGCGAGTAGCCCTTTAACGGTTTCTGTGCGGGTGTCCGGGCTTTTCAGCAGGGAATCCAGCAGGGTTGGAATGGATGGTTGGGTTTGCGAGACCGCGCTTTGCGGCGCTGCCGCTGCGGCGGTATCGGACCTTTCCTCGGCCCCGGCTCTGAGCGGGGAGAGGATGATTAACGCCGCCCCGAATACGGGGAGGAGGGAAAGGCGAAGCATTCGTTGTCCTTGCGGAAATCCCGCCCCCGCGATATGCATCGGGGACGGGACGCCGTGGTTTGAGTGTGCCGTAAGGCCTCAATCACAATTCGGGCCATGCGGCCGGGACTCGATTATTTGCCGGCCTTGGTGTACGTGCCGTCATGATCCACATGGTCGCAACCCTTGTCGGGGCTGGTGTAGATGGACCAGGGTTCGGGAGCGACAAGTCCCTTGGACTTCCACACCACCTTGAACTGCCCGTCTTTCTTGATCTCGCCGATAAGGACGGGCTTGTGCAAGTGATGGTTGCGTTCATCCATCTTCACCATTCCGCCCGGAGCCTGGAAGGGCATGCCGTAAGCGGCCTTTCGGACCTTGTCGACTTCGAAGGAGCCTGCCTTGGCGGCCGCGAGGGCCCAGATGTTGACGCTGATATAAGCGGCTTCCATCGGGTCATCCGTCACGCGCTTGTCGCCGCCGGGGAGGTTGTTCTTCTTGGCGAAGGCCTTGAAGTCCTTGACGAACTTCTGGTTGGAGGGAACCTTGACGGATTCGTAGTAGTTCCAGGCGGCAAGATGGCCGACCAGGTACTGCGTATCCATGGCGCGCAATTCATCTTCGGCGACGGAGAAGGCCATGATGGGGCACATGGTCGAGGTCAGGCCCTGATTCGCGAACTCCTTATAGAAAGGCACGTTCGAATCGCCGTTGATGGTGGACAGCACCGCCGCCTTACCGCCGGCCGCGAACTTCTTGATTTTGCCGACGATGGTCTGGTAATCCTGGTGATGGAAGGGGGTGTATTCCTCTTCGATGTTGGCGGCGGGGACGCCCTTGGCCAACAGGAAGGCGCGCAGGATCTTGTTCGCCGTGCGCGGGAACACGTAGTCGGTCCCGAGCAGGTAGAACTTCTTGTAATCGCCGCCGTCCTTGCTCATCAGGTATTCCGCGGCGGGAATCAGCTGCTGATTGGGGGTGGCGCCGGTGTAGAACACGCTCTTCGAGCATTCTTCACCTTCGTATTGTACGGGGTAGAACAGCAAGGCGTCGGCGCCTTCGAACACGGGCAGCACGGATTTGCGGGATACGGAGGTCCAGCAACCGAAGGTCACGGCGACCTTGTCCACGCCCACCAATTGCTTGGCTTTTTCCGCGAACAGATCCCAGTCGGAGGCGGGGTCGACCACGACGGTTTCGATCTTCTTCCCGAGCACGCCGCCTTTGGCGTTGAGTTCCTCTACGGCCATGGTGACCACATCCTTCAAGGACACTTCCGAAATGGCCATGGTGCCGCTCAAGGAATGCAATATGCCAACCTTGACGATTTCCTGCGCCTTTACGGGTGTGTCAGCGGCCTGTACCTGTGAAAACGCTGCCAGGCCAAGGGCCAAAGCTCCCACGCCTGCGCGAGCGGCATGGAAAATGTTCTTCGAATGCTTCATAGTCGACTCTCCTCTCCGATTTCTCGGTTTATTGGACGTAGCTGGGGGAAGCAATTCGAATGCCATGAGGCGAATGCGCGCATTGCTTGCCAGAACGCCATTTGTGATATTCCTATCGACAAAAGATGACAAATAAGCTCCAATTAAACGACAAATTGTATCAAAAAACGAAATTGTTAAGCAAATGTCTAAATTAAGCCTGGATGCAATATTGCTTACCTAGGCTCGCCAAGGAATCCCATATGCTCGCATGGAATGCCATTACGGTCGATAGGGACGGGGCCACCTCGCGGTTAACCCGTTGCCTGGGGTTCCCGCCCATCAAGTTCATCAACCCCCGTCCGCTACAGGGCTCTTGCCAGGTTTATGTCTCCAATTATGGCGGCGGCCTGGTGGACGGAGACTCCATCGGCATGCGCGTCGACTGCAATCCGGGAGCGCGCCTTTATCTCGGGACGCAATCCAGCACCAAGGTATATAAGAGCGGCGCCAAAGGCGGTTGCCGCCAGGAAACGATTGGCACGGTTCATGCACACTCCCTGGCCGTGGTTTGCCCGGATCCGGTGGTGCCCTTCGCAGGCAGCCGGTACCGGCAAATCCAAACCTGGGAAGTCCATCCGGATGGGGATCTTATCCTTTTCGATTGGCTGCAACCGGGCCGTACCGCCAGAGGAGAAGTGTTCGCCTGCGACGAATTGCGGACCGAGCTCCGGGTCGTGCGCCCAGGCGGGATTCCCGTCATGTCGGAACGCTTCGGGATGGATCCGGAATCGCAGGATCCCTTCCGCTGCGGGAGTTTCGGAAAATTCCGTTCCCTTCTCTGCGTGTACCTTATCGGTACCCGCGCATTGAGATTGGCCGATGAACTGGAATCCGGGATCCTGGGCCTGAATGAAGCGGGGCGCAAGGAACGCACCGCCGAAGGAAACGGTTCCGATTCCGACGCGGCCATCTGGGTCGGTATGGGCAAGCGCGAGGGCGAAGGCTGCATGATCCGCGCCTTGGGCGGGGATCGGCGGGATCTTCAGCCTTTGCACGATATGATTTTCGCGTCCTTGGCGGACGCGGCCTGGTTGGGCTTCAACCCTTGGCATAGGAGGTGGTGATTGCGGCTCTCGCCGAAGGATATCGAAAAACTGATGTTGCATGGCGCCGGCACCTTGGCGCAAAAGCGGCTATGGCGCGGCGTCCGGCTTAATTACCCGGAAGCCGTGGCTTTGATCGCATCGCAACTCTTGGAATTCATCCGCGAGGGCGAAAGCGTCGCGGTCCTCATGGACAAGGGCAAGCGCATCCTGGGGCGCAGCCAGGTCCTGCCCGCCGTAAGTGAAATGGTGGACGAAGTGCAGGTTGAGGGGACGTTCCCCGACGGCACCAAGCTCGTGACCGTGCATAGACCCATCTGCTCCGAGAAGGGCGAATGGGCGCTATACGGCTCCGGCCTGGAAAGCCTTCCCCCGCCCAAGGGGATAATCCCGCCGCCGCCGCTTTCCGATCCGGCTCCCGGCGAATACATCCTGCGCGAAGAGCCCATCTTCTTGAACGCGGATCGCACCGCCGTCGAGATGGAGGTGACCAATCTGGGGGACCGGCCCATCCAGGTGGGTTCGCATTATCCCTTTTTCGAGACCAACTCCTCCTTGCGCTTTGACCGGGCGAAAGCGGTGGATCTCCGGCTCGACATACCCAGCGGAACCGCCGTGCGCTTCGAGCCGGGCGAGACCAAAACGGTACGCATGATCCCCTTGGCGGGGGAGCGCATCGTTTTCGGCGGGAATGGCCTCATTTCCGGCCCCTTGGACGGCAAGAACCGCGACGAAGCGATAGCGCGCGCGCGGAACCAAGGCTTCGCATCAACATCCGGCGAGCCGGCGAAAGGATCCGCATGAGCTTACCTATCGATAGACGCGCCTATTCGGATATGTACGGCCCCACAGTGGGCGATCGCGTGCGCTTGGGCGATACCGCCTTGGTCATCGAGGTGGAAAAGGATTTCACCGTATACGGGGAGGAATGCAAGTTCGGCGGAGGCAAGGTGCTGCGCGACGGACAGGGCCAAAGCGCGGGCGCGCATCAGGCCGCGGTTTTGGATTTGCTAATCACCAACGCTTTGATCGTGGATTATACCGGCATTTACAAGGCCGATCTCGGGATCAAGGACGGCCGCATCCGCGGCATCGGCAAAGCCGGCAATCCGCATATCATGCCGGGCGTGGATCCGGACATGATAGTGGGCCCTACCACGGAGGTCATCGCCGGCGAAGGCCTGATCGTGACCGCGGGCGGCATCGATTCGCACATCCATTTCATCTGCCCGCAGCAAGTGGGCGAAGCGCTCGCTTCCGGGATCACCACCATGCTGGGCGGGGGCACCGGCCCCGCTACGGGCACCAACGCGACCACCTGTACGCCCGGCGCGGGCCATCTCGAGATGATGCTGCGCGCCACCGACGCGTACCCGCTCAACTTCGGTTTCCTGGGCAAGGGGAATTCCTCCCTGCCGGGCGGGCTCACCGAACAGATCGAGGGCGGCGCCATCGGCCTCAAGCTCCATGAAGATTGGGGCACCACTCCCGCCGCCATCGACGCCTGCCTCGCCATCGCTGATGAGCACGACGTCCAGGTGGCCATCCACACGGACACGCTCAACGAGTCCGGTTTCGTGGAAGCGACCATCGCCGCTTTCAAGGGCCGCGTGATCCACAGTTTCCACACCGAAGGCGCCGGCGGCGGCCATGCCCCCGACATCATTCGCGTATGCAGCCTGCCCAACGTGCTGCCTTCCTCCACCAATCCCACGCGCCCCTTCACCGTCAACACCCTGGCCGAGCATCTGGACATGCTCATGGTGTGCCATCACCTGGACAAGAACATCCAGGAAGACGTGGCCTTCGCGGAAAGCCGCATCCGCGGCGAGACCATCGCGGCGGAGGACATACTCCACGATCTAGGCGCCATTTCCATGATGTCTTCGGATTCGCAGGCCATGGGCCGCGTGGGCGAAGTCATCACCCGCACCTGGCAAACCGCGCATAAAATGAAGGTGCAACGCGGTCCACTGCCGGAAGAGTCGGGGTTGCGCGCCGACAATTTCCGCGTGCGCCGCTACATCGCCAAGTACACCATAAATCCCGCCGTGGCCCATGGCATGGCCAAGGAAATCGGCAGCATCGAGATCGGCAAGCTGGCCGACCTGGTCCTGTGGAAGCCGTCCTTCTTCGGATCCCGCCCCGAGATGATCCTGAAAGGCGGTTATATCGTGCAGGCGCAGATGGGGGATCCCAACGCCTCCATCCCGACGCCGCAACCATACTATTCCCGTCCCATGTTCGGCGCCTTGGGGGGGGCGGTGGGACTCACCTCGCTGGCGTTCGTCTCCAAGGCCTCGCTGCGGCGCGTGCGCGATCAATACGGCCTCTCCAAAACGGTCGTGGCCGTGGAAGGCTGCCGCGATATTTCCAAAGCCGATATGCGCCTCAATTCGGCCACTCCCGACATCCAGGTGGATCCGGAAACCTATACTGTCACGGCCGACGGCGAGCATTTGACCTGCGAACCCGCCGCTTCGCTGCCTTTGGCGCAATTGTATTCCTTATTCTGATGCGAACATGATCGCACCCGCAATTCCCCTTCCGAGCCTGGATGGCGCGCAGTCGTTGCCCGGGCGGCCTCTTTCGCCGCTTTCGCCCTTGCAGTTGATGCAATTGGCGGATGCCTGCTTTCCTTCCGGCGGCTTCGCCTTTTCCAACGGATTGGAAAGCCTGGCCAAACTCGGATATATCAAGCGAATGGAGGATTTCCGGGAGTACCTGGACTGCCATCTGGATCAGCTCACCGCCGCGGAACTTCCCTATCTTAACTCCGCCTATGCGGCCGCGGGCTTTCCCTTCGCGTCCGTTGAGCCGGATGCGCTTGAGGGAGGGGATTTCCAGAACCTGGTGAGGGAGTGGGATGCCTGGCTGTTCATGCCCTCGCAAAGGCGGGGCAGTTTGTCGCAAGGCCAGGCTTGGTCTCGCGCCATGGAGGAAACCTATGATATGCCTGCCATCCGCGCCATCCGTCCCTGGTTCGCGCGCCGCAACCTGCCTTTGCATTACCTGATGGTTTTCGCGGCCACTTTGCGGGCGGGAGGCCTTCCCTTGCGGGACGGGCAAAGCCTGTTGATCCACATGGCTCTGCGGGACCAATTGGGAGCGGCCGTGCGCCTGGGCCTGCTCGGATCCCTGCAAGCCCAGAAAATGCATCATGCCTTCATCGCCGGCGCGGAAAAGCATCGCGAATCGCGAGAGGCCTGGACCTACACCCGCGCAGTGCGGATGGCTCAGATGATTGAAATGGGCCAGGCCAGCCATCCCCACCTCTACTCAAAATTGTTCCAGAATTGAACCCAAGGAGGGACCATGAAAATCCTGCGCCCACATACCCACGGACATACCCATGAGATCATGGATTCCCCCGGAGAGTACCGCTTGCGCGAATTGGCCTTACCGGATAGAGACTATGCCAAGCGCGCCTTCACCATCGGGATTGGCGGACCGGTGGGTTCTGGCAAGACTGCCTTGACCCTGGCCTTATGCCGGCATCTGCGCGAAACGCACAGCCTGGGCGTGGTCACCAATGATATTTTCACCCGCGAAGACGGGGAATTCCTGATCCGGAACGAAGCCCTGACCGCGGATCGCATCCTGGCGGTGGAAACCGGCGGATGCCCGCATGCCGCCATCCGGGAAGACGTTTCCTTGAACGTGGCGGCCTTGGAGCAATTGATGGAACGCTTCCAGGGCGGCATCGATCTGCTCTTCGTCGAAAGCGGGGGGGACAATCTCGCCGCCCATTTCGGACGGGAGTTGGCGGATTACACTATATATGTGATAGACGTGTCCGGCGGGGATAAAATCCCGCGCAAAGGCGGTCCGGGCATAACCCAAAGCGATTTGCTGGTTATCAACAAAACCGACCTGGCTCCTCTCATCGGCGCGGATTTGGAAGTCATGCGCCGGGATTCCCTGAGGATGCGGGGGGAAGGCCCATTTCTCTTTTCCCAGGTGAAATCCGGACTGGGAGTAGCCGATATTGCCGGACATGTTCTCCGCGCCTGGAAAGGCGCCTTAAAGCATTAAGCCCGGTTGCCCAGTGGCTTCCTAACCGGATACTTGCTTACATAATTCACTGTGTCTATGACAATTCCACCGTACACATAATGATAATGTCACTATTTGGAGAGATTGTTTTTACTTTGGAAAAGTTTGTAATGACAATATGCAGGACAAGGATATTGGAAACCGTATTTCAGAGAATTGGGGCCTATCCGGGCCGCTTGTCCCAATCTGGCATGGAGATTGATGTATGGTCCATGCAAGTAAACCTTGCCAGTCCGGGAAGGGAAAATGAGGAGTAAGAATGAATAAGTTGAATAAACTACCTATGGCGTTGACGATCTTGGGCCTGGGGGCCGCGGCTTCCTTTGCTGAAGTAAAGGTATCCGATAACCTTTCCCTCACGGGCTTTCTCGATATGTCGGCCAATGGAATCGCTCCGGATTCAGGGGATGCGACTTTGGCCGCTAAAGTCGACCAATTCGAATTGGATTTCATGCTGAAGTACGGATTCTTTTCCGCCCGGGCGGATATCAACAGCATCGGACCCACCGGGGCCGTGACGTTCGAGCAAGGCTTCATCACTGCCGCCCTCACCCAAGAGTTGAGCATGTCCATCGGTAAGTTCCTGAGCTGTTCCGGCTTTGAAGCCGCGGAACCCACTGGTTTGTACCAGTATTCCGTTTCCAAGCTGCTCAGCGGCTATGCCGGAGCTACTTACGGCGGCTACGAAAACGGTATGAACTTGGCCTATTCGACGCCCAAGTTCGCTCTGTACGGCGCCGTGCTGACCAGCGTTTGGAGCGCCGGCGGGGAAACCGACTTGTTGACCCCCGGCTTCGAAGCCCAAATCGCCCTCATGCCCGCGGAAGGCATCACCGCCAAGGTGACCTACCTGATGGAAATGTTCGACGATACCACCCCCGCGGATCACGATATGCAATCTGAAATCAATGCCTGGGTTTCCTATGCCAAAGGCCCTCTCACCGTCGCCGCTGAGTTCAGCTACCTGATGGATTGGGTGGTCAAAGGCGAAACCGGCATGGGATATCTCGGCATGGCCAATTACAAGCTCACCGACAAGGTGGCCGCCACCGTGCGCTACAGTGCGGTCAAAATGGAGTCCGCGGATGATCCGGATTCGGAAATCACCTTCAGCCCCAGCTTCGCCGTCAGCAGCAACTGGTTGGCTTTGGCTGAATACCGCTACAACATCGATGCGAAATCCAGCGAATACGCCGCCGAAAGCACCTTCTCGTTCTAATCGAACGGGTGATGTTTCGGAGGTATGACAATTAATTCCCCGGGCCGGTTTCGGCCGGCCCGGGGGACCTTGAAGATGGCGACCAAGAATGGGTACGCAATCGAAGCATTAGAAGCCTATATTAACAGAGGTTTCTGCCCTGGGCTCCGTCCCGGGATATTTGAATATTCGATCCCGGAGACGGGGAAGTTGAGTTAGTGGAAGTCAATCGGAGGCAAAGGAGACCGCACATGAAGATGATCGTTGCTTACATTAAACCTTTCAAGCTGGATGAGGTTAAAGCCGCCGTCCAGGAGATGGGCGTCACCGGCATGACCGTGACCGAGGTGAAGGGGTTCGGACGCCAAAAAGGCCATACCGAGCTTTACCGCGGAAGCGAGTACCATACCGACTTCATCCCCAAGGTGAAATTGGAAATGGTCGTCTCCGATGAGCTTGTGGAAAGGGCCATTGCCGCTATTTCCGAAAAAGGCCGCACCGGCAAAATCGGCGACGGTAAGATCTTCGTGCTCCCGGTGGAAAGCGCTTTGCGCATCCGCACCGGCGAAACCGGCAACGAAGTTCTCTGATTCCCTGTTCCAGGGATACCATTCCTAGAAGCTCCGGCTTCTGCCTCCAAATCCCTCCCCCCGGCCCTGCCGGGGGGTCAGGGTGTTGGTCCTGCCAGGATCATTCCACCTCTCCCAGCATGTTCTGATCGCCTTGGGCCTTCTGCTCCAAGCCGGCATCCGGCCCCCCCAATGATTTCCGGCGTGAATACGGCGATCCTCCCTGGCGCATTTGATAAGCCAATTTGGAACGTGCGGCTTTGAAATAGGCCAGGTATTCCAGGCTGCGATAATCCCGGTAGGTCCATTCGAAGGGATGGAAAAGGCCATCTTGGAAATACAGGGTGGGTTCGACGAAAATGCCATCGCGGATGTAAACCCGATGGCGCTGGTCCTTGGTGGTGGCGAGGAAGAACTGGCCCAAGGTCAAGTAGCCCGGATCGAGATTGACCGGGCGGATTCCCTCCCGAGACAGCAGCCCCTCATACTCATTGGTTTGCCTTTTGATTTCCACCAGGTTTTCCCTGGATATGAGATTCTCATAGGAAACGAAGGTTCGCCACGGAGCGTCCCCGACCTCATCCCGGTAATATTGGGTCCAAGTGAAGGGAATAGGGGAGAGCACCTCCTCTTCGGGGCCGTAATGTTCGGTGAGAATGGCGCGGGCCCGGCCCAGGATTTCGCAATCCGCTCCCAGCAGTCCTATTACCAGTTTAACCTTTGCGGGGACTTTATAGGCGCCCATGGCTTACCTGAGGCTGGCTAGGGAAAGCCTTGGGAAAAACGGGCGAAATTTGGTAAATTTGCATTTCCTTTTCAGAATGATTATTCTGGGGACCCGCGGGTCCGGGACCCGGCATGCGGGTGCCGCAGGCCATGGGTATAAAGGTATTAAAGCAAGAGCGTCAGCCTCGGGTACTTTATCAATGCCAAAAAACGTTTTCTCCTGCAGGATTTTTTCGAAGAAGGGCCATTCGGTGGTGGAGATCACCGGCGACCTGACCTTCGAAACCGTGGACGTGATGCGGCATGAATTTTCCAATTTGCGCATCCAGAAACCGGAGAAGGTGATCCTGGATTGCACGGGCGTGACCATGCTGTCCAGCGTAGGTTTAGGGGAGTTCTCCAAGCTGATCAAGTGGGGATTGGACAGCCAATGCCAATTCAAAATCGTCTGCCAGGCGGGTCATGTGGTGGAAGTGCTGGAGATAGCAGGCATAACCGATATGATCCCGCTCCTGCCCACTATCGATATCGCCCTGAATCGTTGAGCGGTACGGGGCGTTTCGCCGGGAAATCCCTCGCATGGATTCCGTCGCCCATGCCCCGGAAATCCGGGTCGCGGGACCGGCGGGGCGGAAAGCGGGGAATCGCTGTCTTATCCAAAGAGTTCGGAAGGAAATCGTGATCGATAACAAAGATATTCTCAAAGCGGCGGAAGCCATCGCGGCCCGCAAAACGGTGATGCGGACCAAGAAGTTCCTGGTGGGATTCGACGGCTTCGTGGACGAGATCATCCATGCCGTAGGCACGCGCAAGAACAACCATGAATACGAGCGCATCGGGACGATCACGGAATTCGCCGCGCGCGTGGCTTCGGCCGCGGGCAAGTCGGCCAATATTGAATTGGTGCCCATAGTGGAAAAACTGGGCGGCAACGGGCCTTTGATGGCCATGGCAGCCGCGGGCATGGGGGCCCAGGTAACGTGCATAGGCATGCTGGGTTATCCGGAAATCCATTCCGTTTTCAAGCCCCTCAAGAACATTTGCAAGGTGGTTTCCGTAGGCATCCCGGGCCATACCGATGCTTTGGAATTCAACGACGGCAAGCTGATGCTGGGCAAACTCAATACCATCAAGGATATGTGCTGGGAGCGGCTGCTGGAGGTGGTGGGCGAAGCGGTGCTGCGGGAGCTGTTCTTCCTGTCCGACATGGTGGCGTGCACCAACTGGACCATGCTCACGGAGATGGGCGAGATTATCGAAAACATGATCCGCATGGTGCCGGATGGCTGCAAGGTGAAGTTCTTCTTCGACTTCGCGGATCCGGAAAAGCGCTCCCGCGAGGATTTGGCGCAAGTGCTCGATCAACTCCAGCGGCTCAACAAGAAAGCCGACGTCATCCTGGGGCTCAACCTGCGCGAAGCCGAACAGGTTAGCGAAGTGCTGGAAATCCCGGAAAAGCCGGAAGAGAGCGCCAAGGGAGTGGAAGCCGCGGCCTTGCGCGTGAAAGAAAAGCTGGGCCTGAGCGGCGTTGTTGTGCACGCCATCAAGTATGCCGGCGCCGCCCTCGGCAAGGATTCGGCCGGCATCGAAGGGCCGTTTTGCGCCAGCCCCAAGCTGTCCACCGGCGCGGGAGATCATTTCAACGGCGGATTCTGCGGCGGCATCATGGCGGATTTGCCGGTGGTGGACGCCTTGTATTGCGGGGTAGGCGCTTCCGGCTGGTACGTGCGTAACGCTCGCAGCCCGACCTCGGAAGACATAGTAGGTTTGCTGCGGAGCTGGGTAGCGGGGACCCTGCAAGGTTAGTGGAATCCCTGCCGGGTGGTCAGGACCATCGCTTAGCCTTCCATTTCATCCCGCGCTTTTTGCAGCCGCTGCAACACTTCTTTGCGGAGGCTTTCCGGTTTCAATGGGATCAGATCGGGCGCTAGCGAGAGCACCCAGTTCACGAAATCCGGCTTGACGACGATCTTGACCTCGAAGTGGGTGTCCTTACCCTTCTTGAGGATTTTCCCGGGCGGATGGAAATGGCTTTCCGAGAGGTACTTTTCCAGCCAGGGCGCGCGCAGGGCGAGCAGAACGGTTTCCGGGCTTTCATCCAATTGCCTGGCCCATTGGCCGAATGTGTACTTGTAATATTCCGCCGGATCGAAAGCGTCCCGCGTAAAACGCTCCTGGGTGGCTATGCCGCGTTTGATGCGCTTGACGGAAAGGCTTTTGAAGGGCCCCCGATTGCCGCCTTGGCGTCCGATGAGGTACAGGGTGCCGACGCGCAGGCAAAGCGCATACGGGAAGAACAGGAACTCGCCAGCCTCGGGAGCATAACCCGAGTAGGCCAGTTTGACCGCCGTGCGGCCGGCAATGGACGCTTCCAGGATTTTCAGGATGCCCGGGGAGGGGTCGGCTTCGGCGAAAGGGCCATGATCGATATAATAGGCTTCCGCATTGGCGGGGGATTCCTCGCCGACAGGCGAGCCCCCGCGCTGAACGGCATCCCGATCCTCCAGATACCGCATCAACTGGTTGATGAGGGCCGTATACTTGGGGTTGCCGCCCGCATGCAATTCACCGCGGATTTTCTTCAGGGCCGGAAGGAAATGCGTGGGCGGGGTGCCCGTGGCTGGGATGCGGTATAAGGACTTGCGGCCGCCGCCTTTGCGATCCTGGATGAGCTCGAACTTGAGGCGGCGCAGGTCGGAGAGATAGCGTTTGACGGTGCGTTCGTCCACCCCGAGCAAATCGGAAATGTGGCGGATGCCCAAACCTTCGGCATGGTCCTGGAGCAGTTTTACCAGCCGGTGGATCTTGGCGGTCTTGTTGTTGAGGGGCGGTAGGCGGGCATCGTGCACGGCTCCGGCGCCGGCGGTTTTTCCGACCTTGGGACCGGGATCTTCGCCTTTGGATTTACGATCCTCACCCCTGGCTTTAAAATCGTCGCCCCGGGCTTTGCGGATCTGCATGCGCAGGATGGGGCCGCCCTGGGGCGGCTGGGCGTTTTTAGGAGGTTTGGGAGAGGATGCTTCCGGGGACATCTTCATCTCCTTGGGGGTTCACGCCGTTACGGCGGTCCGCACTTGCCCGTCGCGCACGGCTTGGGCGGCCACGCGCAGGCGGCGCAGCACGGTTTCCTTGCCAAGGGCCACCATGAGCTCGAACAATCCCGGTCCGAAGGGGATGCCGGAGATGGCCAGCCGGGTGGGATGGATAAGGTCGCCGCCTTTGACGGCCAATTTCTCCGCCATGGCCTTGTAAAGGGCTTCCAGGTTGGCGGTTTGGAACTCGGCCTCGGCGGCTATGCTATCGTGCAGATTCTGCAGCAGGGTGTCGGCTCCGGGACCTCCGGGTCCTGCGGGGACGAAGTATTTCTTGGCGGCCTTCTCATCATAGGTTTCCGGCTCGCGGAAGAAGTACATGCCGTAGGTGACGAAATCCGGCAGGCGCTTGGAGCGATCCTTGAGCAGGCCGATGGCGGTGCGGAAATAGCTTTCCGGGAAGGCGTTCCCGTCCACGCCCGCGGCCACCCACAGCGGTTTGACCAGGGGGAGGAAATAGTCCACATCGCGCCGCAGGAAATACTGTCCGTTGAGCCATTCGAGCTTCTTTTCGTCGAACACGGCGCTCTTGGGATTGATTTTCTCCAGCGAGAATACCTCGACCAGCCGATCCCGTTCCATGTATTCCTCATCGCCACCGGGATTCCAGCCGAGCAGGGAGAGGAAGTTGATCAGCGTTTCCGGCAAATAGCCGAGATTGCGATAGTCCCCGACGGACGCGGCGCCTTTGCGCTTGCTGAGCTTGCCGCCGTCCGGACCCAGGATTACCGGCAAATGCACGAATGTGGGGGGCTCCCAGCCGAAGGCCTGGTACAGGAGCACGTGCCGCGGCGTGCTGGGGATCCATTCGTCGCCGCGCAACACATGGGTGATTTCCATGAAATGATCGTCCACGACATTGGCCAGATGGTAGGTGGGGAACAAGTCCGTCTTGAGCAGGACCAGATCGTCCAGGATGCGGTTCTGGTAGGTGATGGTCCCGCGCAGGAAATCCTTGAAGACGGTGTCCCCGTGGAAAGGCACCTTGAGGCGCACGGTGTGCTTCTCGCCCGCGGCCACGCGCTGCCTGGCGTTCTCGGCGGGGATATTGCGGCATAGGCGATCGTAGCTGGTGGGCAGGTTGTTCCGCTTCTGGGTTTCGCGCAGTTCGTCCAGGCGCTCGGTGGTGCAGAAGCAGGGGTAGGCATGGCCGCCATCGATAAGCTTGCGGGCATGCTCTTGGTAAAGCGGCAGCCGCTGGGATTGGAAGTAAGGGGCATGGGGGCCGCCGACCTCGGGACCCTCCACCCAATTGAGGCCGAGCCATTTGAGATCGGCGATCAGCTCCACCAAGGCCTTCTCATCGTACCGGGTCTGATCGGTGTCCTCGATGCGGAGCAGGAAGTCGCCGCCGATATGCTTGGCGAAGAGCCAGTTGAACAGCGCCGTGCGGGCGCCGCCGACATGCAGATAACCGGTGGGGCTGGGAGCGAAACGGACGCGGGCGCGGGGAGGCGAAGCCATTATGGATTCCGATGCTGGGAAGGGTGACTCTGCATTTCGGCAACCGATCCGGAAAGCTGCAGCAAAATTACCCAAGTATGGCGGAGAAGGGGGGATTCGAACCCCCGGTACCTGTAACAGTACAACGATTTAGCAAACCGTCGCCTTAAGCCACTCGGCCACCTCTCCATGGGTCCGGAGCTTCCCCGCTAGGGAAAACCCGGAAGCCAATCTGGGCCATACTTGGAAGCCGGAAATAATAGTTAAACTACTATTCCAGGGCAACGCATGAGCATTCCGACCAGATTGAAATGGGTATTATTGGGCTTGGTCCTGACCGGGTCCGTTTTCGCGCTGGGGGGGCTGGGCGTATTCGCCTTCGAGGTGCGCCAGAATCCCGGAAACGTCTTTACGCGCGATGGGATCATGCAAATCCTGTCCAAGGAAAGCACGGTCTATTTCTCGGACGGCAAGACCAAGGTGGGAACCTTTTTCGAAGGCAAGCACCGGGACTACGTGCCTTTCGATTCCATCCCCAAACCCATCGTGGAAGCCCTGGTGGCGGCGGAGGATAATAATTATTGGGAGCATCACGGAGTGGATCCCAAGGCCATGGCCTATGCCATGTTCGACAATCTCAAGTCCATGAGCATCCGCCGCGGGGGAAGCACCCTGACCCAGCAAACGGCCAAGAACCTGTTCAAGCGCCCGCGCACCTTCGTCGGCAAGTTCAACGAGCTGATCAACGCCTTCCGCCTGGAGAAGAACTTCACCAAGCAGGAGATCCTGGAGTTCTACCTGAACCAGTTCTACGTGTCCGGCAACGGCCACGGGGTGCGCATCGCCGCCCGCTATTTCTTCAACAAGGATCTGGCCAACCTCAATCTGCTGGAATGCGCGTTCATCGCCGGATCGGTGAAAGGCCCCAATCAATACAACCCCTTCATCCAGGAAACCCAGGAAAAGAAGGAAACGGCCTTGCGCCGCGCCCAGTACCGGGTGGGTTACGTGCTCAAGCAAATGTACCGGGACGGGAAGATCACCAAGGAGAAGTACGCCGAGGCCTCCCACCAGAAACTGGAATTCCGGCGCGGCGCTTTCCGCTTCTCGCTGTCGACCAACATGGTCAAGGTCAAGAGGCTGCTGGAATCCTCGTCCATGCAGGCGGTGCTGGACAAATACGACGTCAGGGATTTCATGACGGACGGGCTGCAAATCTACACCGCCCTGGACGCCAACATCCAAAGGGCCACCGAATACGCCACCTATTCCAATCTGGCGCGCCTGGATCTCATCCTGCGCGGATACCATCCCCCCAAGGATTCCCAGGAAAGCCTGGTGAGCTCCTTCGCGCCGGGAGGCTTTTATACCGGCAGGATCCTGGCTTCCCCCTTGCCCAATAAGGATGGGCGCCTGCAACCCATCGAGGTGGGATTCGGCTCCGCGCGGGCGGAGATCTCCACGGCGGCCCTGGAGCGGTTCATGCGCAATTGGAACCTGCATGAGAACGGAGCCGCCGAACTGCCCGCTCCGGCGGTGCGGGCCGACATCCTTCGCAAGCATTTCCAACGGGGGCAAACCGTACTCTGCTCCGTGCCGTACAGATTCCAGCCCGGAGGATCGGCGGGCGACGGCAAGCTGGTGGCGGAGCTGGCCCCGGAACTGGAGATCGCACAACGCCCGGAAATACAAGGCGGCGCGGAAATCCTGCGGGACGGAAGGGTGCTGGCCAATGTCGGAGGCTTCGAGAATACGGGCTATGATCGCGTGAACCAGGCGCGCCGCCAATTCGGTTCCGGCTTCAAACCGCTGGTTTACGCCGCCGCGCTGGAGTTGGGATGGAAACCCCTGGACGCCTTGCTAAACTACCGCCAGCTCTTCCATATGGGCAACGTTTTCTATTTCCCCAAGCCGGATCATGCCCCGGAGGATACCGTCAGCATGGCCTGGGCCGGCCGCAGGTCGGAGAACATCGCCAGCATCTACCTGCTCTACCACCTTTTCGACAAGACCCCTTTCGCGCGCTTCTGGGAAATAGGCCGCGAAACCGGCTTCGCTCCCGAGAATTTCAACATGCAAGGCGAGTTCGAAATCTACGTGCGCGACACCTTGGGCCTGGTGTTGAACCAGGATCGCGCCCGCGAATTGCTGTACCAGAAGGAAACGGGCGATCTGGCCATCGACCTCACCTTCGAGGGCAAGGTCGGCGAGGCCGAAGCTTTGAAGACGCTGCCCTACGGCATAGGCTACGGCAAAGAACAGCAGAAATACGACAACTCCTCGGACAAAGAGGACCTGCTGCGCTACAGGATCCTGGGCCGCAACTTCCTGGCCTACAGCCTGGAGGCGCGCGCCTGGGAGAGCCGCGCCAGCGGGGGACAGCATTTCACCGTGGCCCGCCGCAACAACGGAGGCGCCGTGGGCGTTTTTTCCGGCCGGCCGGACAGTTCCTGGACGCCGATAGCCGAGCCGGACACCTGGTTGGCGGGCGATTCCCTGTTGGTGGAAGGCGAAGTCGGGATTGGGACCTTGAAGCGCCTGGTCGCCAAGCTGGATGCCCGCGGCGGCGAGGCGCCTCCTGGCTATAGCAAGGAAAACCTGTATGCTTCGCAGGATTTCCGGGCCTTGGCCGCCTTGAGGTATATCGTCAAGTTCAGCCGCAAGCTGGGCCTCACTTCGCCCTTGGATCCCGTCATCTCCTATCCTTTGGGCGTCAACGTGATCACCTTGGGCGAGGCCGTAAACGCCTACCAAGCGCTCAAAGACGGGTATGTCTATAAGACCAAGTTCGGGGATCCGCAGCTTTTCATCGAAAAGATATGCCTGCACGACGGCACTGTCATTTTCGAGGACTACCTGGATCGGGAGCGCGTGATAACCGAGCGCACCCGTTTCGGCATCGAAGCCATCCTGGCTTCCGTGATCAAGGGCGGTACGGGACAGCAAATCGGCCGCGAGCTCAAGATCCCCATGCGCTCCTCCGGCGCGGGGGACAAGGGAGGTCCGGAACTGCCTTTGCCCGCCTACGGGAAAACCGGCACGACCAACGATTACCGGGCACGCCGACGACGAGCACGTCGGCGGTGACGCGCCCGAGCTCGGCGCGAACACTCGCCTGATCAGTGCCGAACCGCGCGCGATCGATC
>JBDSWM010000120.1:0-11327 GCA_039926685.1 Fibrobacteria bacterium
GGGTGGCTGATACGAAAAGGGTCTGGGGTATCTTGCCCTCGAACTCCGCGAACTTGAGCGGCCGGTTGTCCAGCGCGCAAGGCAAGCGGAAGCCGTAATTGACCAGGTTCTCCTTGCGGGAGCGATCGCCGTTGTACATGGCCCCGATTTGCGGGACCGTCACATGCGACTCATCCAGGATGAGCAGGTAATCGTCCCCGAAAAAATCCATCAAGGTGGATGGCGGCGTGCCCACTGCGCGGTTTTCCAGGATGCGGGAATAGTTTTCCACGCCCGGGCAATGCCCCACTTCCTTGAGCATTTCGATATCATACATGGTGCGCTGGCTGAGCCTTTGGGCTTCCAACAGCTTGTTCTCGGCGGTGAACTTCTTGAGCGTCTCGTCCAATTCATGGCGGATGTCGCGCAACACCCGGTCCATGCCTTGCTCGCTGGTCACATAATGGCGCGCCGGATAGATGAGCACGGAATCCAATTGGGCCTCTTCCTCGCCCGTGAGCAGGTTGATACGCCTAATCTTCTCCACCTCGTCCCCGAAAAACTCGAAGCGGTAGGCGAAGTCGTCATACGCGGGATGCACCTCGACCACGTCCCCGCGCACGCGGAAGGTGCCGCGGCGGAAATCGAAATCGTTGCGGCCGTAATAGATATCGACGAACTTGCGCAGCAAGTCATTGCGCTCCAAGGTTTCACCCACCTTCACCTCAACCATCATCTTACGGTATTCGGTAGGGGTTCCCAAACCGTAAATGCAGGACACGGACGAGACGACTACCACGTCCTTGCGCGACATGAGAGACATGGTGGCCCTCAGCCGCAGCTTGTCTATTTCATCGTTCTGGCTGGAATCCTTTTCGATGAAGGTATCGCTGGACGGCACATAGGCCTCCGGCTGGTAATAGTCATAGTAACTGACGAAGTATTCCACCGCATTCTTGGGGAAGAAGGACTTGAACTCCTGGTACAGCTGGGCCGCCAAAGTCTTGTTATGGGAGATGATCAAGGTGGGCTTGGACAGCTCCTGGATGATATTCGCCATGGTGAAGGTTTTGCCGGAACCGGTCACCCCCATCAAGGTCTGGAACTTTTCCCCGGCCAGGAAACCGGCGGTCAATTGCTCTATGGCGGCGGGTTGATCCCCGGCGGGCTCGAATGGCGATTCAAGGCGGAAGATGGACATGCAGGAAAATATACGTTTCGGGGATGCCAGAAAGTGGCAGTAGGGATGGAAGAAGGGGTAAGGAGTTAGGGGCTGCGGATTAGGGAAGGTTTACCCTAACCCCTAGCCCAGGACTTCTGCGAAGCAGTGCCTTCAGGGGATCTGAGGCAGCAACCGGGTCGCGTCGAAGGCCTCGCGGGATTCGGGATAAATGGCGATCAGCTTTTGCGCCGTGGCCTTTTCCTTTTCCGGATTCTTCAATTCGCGATAAACCAAGGTCAGCTTCCAGAGCGCATTCGGCACCGAAGGGCTCAAGTCCACCACTTCCTTGCCTGCCACCCTTTCGTTGGGGCTGGAGGAGCGGCGGCCGAAGGTGGAAACGAATTTTTCCAGGGTTTCCGCGGCCAGGGGGTAGCTCTTGTTCTGGATATAGCATGAAGCCAAACCATGCATGGCCCCGGAAGAAATCAGGGGGGTTTTGGTATTGTTCAGGTCGACGGCGCTGAAAGCCCGGATAGCGTCATCGTATTTACCCTTGGAATACAGGATTTGGCCGAGCATGAGATTGGCCTTGTCCTGAACCAGGCGGGAGTGGCTGGTTTTTACGAAGGGAACGAGAAACGCTTCCGCGGAATCCAACTTGTCCTCGCTGTAGTACACGAAGGCCGGACCCAATTCCTTGTTTTCCTTGCCTTGCTGCTCGGTGCGATCATTGTTGTACCAGACGAATGCCGCCACCAGTAGGGCGATTGCGAGCAAAACGTAAGCGGTTTGCTTGCCATAACGGGGCCAGAATTCATCCATGAGCCAATCGACTACGCCGGATTCCTGCTCGGAAGGTTGGGCGGCTGGCGTTTGTTTTGACAGATTCATCCGGGCCTCATGGTATCGCTAGTGATGAGGCGGATTCGCCCCTTTAAAACGGCAATAAACTTAGCTAACGCCCCCTACCCGGTCAACCGGGCTTTGGCCTTGCTACCGCGCTTGTGGTATAATCGGACCGGCCGCCAGGTTCGGCCGCCAACCAAGGGAAATCCACGTAAATGCCTTTCGATCCGCTAGAAACCGAAGACAACCAGAACCAGGATCTTTTATCCCGGGAATTGGTGCTCAGTTCCCTGGTCCAGGAAGTGACGCGCGTGATGCATTCAGCCGCGACCCTGGATCAGGCCATGGACGCTTTCTTGCTGGGAATCACCGAACTCACCGGCGTGCATAACATGGCCCTGCTCGGGCTTAAGGACGGACACGCATACCTTTACCCCACCCACAGCCTGGGTCTCTCGCAAGAGTGCGTGGACAAGATCCACGTCTCTCCCTCCATGGGCACGGTTCACGCCGCTTTGAGCACCCATCGCCATCTGCTTGTTGAAAGCCTGGCGGGGGACGACCCCTTCAGCTTTACCGGAGCTGAGAGCTATTTGATCATGCCGCTGACTACGCGCAGCGGGGAAACTTCCCCGGAAATGCCCTCCTGCATCCTGCCCATCGGCGCCTTGTGGCTGGATACCACACCGCCAGGCCCGGAACTCACAGGTCAGACCATTTCCCATCTGTCCAGCCTGGCCCAGCAAGCCGGCCTGATGATCGAAACCTGGCGGGCCCAGAAGGAGCTGGCGGCGGCGAATACCGAATTGAAGCAGATCAACGCCAAGCTGAACGAGGCTTATGCGGCCTTGAGCAAAGCCCAGAAGCATATCGAAAAGGATCTGGATCGGGCGCGCGTCATACAGAACAACCTGTTGCCCACTTCCTTCCCCGATCATCTGCTTCGCCGCATCGCCTCCAAGTACATCCCCGCCGGCATGGTGGGAGGGGATTATTACGATTGCTTCGAATTGCCGAGCGGCAACCTGGGCATGGTGGTGGCGGACGTTTCCGGGCACGGCATCGGGGCGGCACTGGTCATGTCCATGTTCAAGGTTCTGCTGCGCACCTTCTCCAGCCAGGAGGGGGCCTCCGTCCCCGACGTCTCCCCCTGCGAAGTGCTCAACAAGATCAACGCCACATTCATGACCCAGCAATTGGGGGCGGCCCAATTCGTCACCGCCTTTTACGCCGTATTCGATAAGAAATCCCGGCGCCTTACTTATTGCAATGCCGGCCATGTGGCGCAATTGGCCCTCCAGGATCCGGCGATGGCGCCCACCGAGGCGAACCTGGTGGAGATGCCTTCGCAGGGCCTGGTGCTGGGCATGTTCGCCACCACCTTCCTCAGCAATGCCAGCCTCGAGTTGGCGGCTGAGGCGCGCATCTTCCTGTTCACGGATGGGATCACGGAAGCCCATGGCACCAACGGGAAAATGTTCGGCGTGGAACCGTTGAAGGAGTTGGCGCTGGGATTCGGCTCGGAACATCCCTCGGCCTTGATCGACTCGCTGATGCGCATGCGATCCGAATACCTGGGCGGTTCCACCCAGGCCACCGGCGAATTGGCGGACGACGCCACCCTTGTTATCCTTGACCTGTGAAGGATACGTTCCCTTTCCTCCTGCATCCTTTTCCCGAATGGGCCGGCCGGGTCAGCGCCGCTTTCACGACGCGTTATATGCGGGGCCGATCGTACGCCTCCGATGCGGAGGCTGGGGACGAGACGAACCCGCGCCTTGCCGTTGCTGCCGCCTACGCTGACATGAATCTGGGTTTCCGCAGCGGGGACGACCCGGATCGCGTGGCCCGGAACTGGCTTTCCGTCCTGGAGGCGGAAGGCTTGGCGGGCAAAACACTGGTGCTGCCGTGCATGGCGCATGGAACAACCATGATCGATGCGGATGGATTGCCGCCCATCGCACCCGGCCAATCGGGATCGGGAGCACCGATGCCGGAATCCGGCTTGCGGAAAAGGGAACCGGAAAACGCGGACGCGCTTTGCGCGCGATCGGATTCCCTGGTTTTGGCCGTGACCATGGCCGACTGCCTTACCGCGCTGATATTCGATCCCGAAACGGGAACCATGGCCGCCGTGCATGCTGGATGGCGCGGAACCCGCGCGGGCATACTGGGGAAATCCCTGCGCAGCCTGTTGGATTCCGGGGGCATCCGCGCGGGAAGCGTCCTGGTCGCATTCGGCCCCTGCCTTCGGCGCGACTCCCTGGAAGTGGGGCCCGAGGTGGCGGAGCAATTGGATTCGGCATTCTTGATCCGCCGCGAGGGGAAATGTTATTTTGATATGCCGGCGGACAACCGCGCCCAGGCTCTGGCATGCGGCATCGGCTCCGATCGCATCCGGGATATGGGAGGCTCCACGCTGACGGAACCGGAACGTTACTTCTCGTATCGCCGCGATGGGCAGGCCTCCGGACGGATGGCGGCCTTCATTTCCCTGCGGCAGGGTTGAGACTCTCCCCGCGCCTGCGGATTTCGTTGCATTTCATTGCAAAGGCCTTCCGTTTTACTTATTCTATCGGCATCGGCGACCCATCTTTCCCGGAGGAATCATGAAGCATATTTTGATTAAATCGCTGGCCCTGGCCGCGACCGCAGTGGTCAACTCGCATGCCATTTTCGGGATAGGCGCCCAATGGGCACCCGCGCTCGGGCTGGAAGTAAAGAGCAGCAACGAGAACATCGCCTCCGATGGGACCGACAGCATCTCCATCAAGCAGGGATCGGTATCGGGACTGAACGGTTTCGGAGTAAAGCTGTGGATCGACGCTTTGCCCTTCGTCGATATCGAAGCCGGCAGCAATTTCCAATACGGGATGTACGACGTCAGCCTGGTGGAACCGGACGGCACCCCCCATGACCTGAAATTCGATCTCGGCGTGCCGGTTCTGGACAAACCCGGTTTCGCCCGCATCATGACCGATGTCACCGTACTGTACCCTTTCCTGAAGCTGCCGCCGGTGGTGAGCATCGTCAAGATCTACGCCGGCGCCGGATTGACGCATGTATTGGCCACGGAAATCCTCAATGCCAAGTTCGCCAAGAAAGCGGTGGCGGACGCCAAGGCCAAAGGCACCGCCGTGCAAACGACCGATGATATATCCGCCGTCCTCGTGGACGCCATCAAGGATGAAGGGCTGAAAAGCGGCGTGGGTTTCCATCTCGAGGTGGGCGCCAAGGCCAAGGCCCCCATCATCCCCATCGCCATTTTCGCTAATTTCAAATACCACTTCCTCAGCACCATGCCTTCCGCCGTGGACGGCAACAGCCTGACCATGGAATTGGGCGGCGCCCTGGCATTCTGATTTCCGCGGAGCCTTAGCCTGGCTGCCGGGAATCCGGCTCTGGGCGGTAACCGCGGTTGCGCAAAAGAAAAGCTGCGGGTCCCGAAAGGCCCGCAGCTTTTTTTATTCCGACGAAAACGCGCAGGGCTCTTAGCGGGCGAACGCGCTTCTAGCGCGCCGGTTCCGGCATTTCGATGGCGCGCGCCATCAGCACATGGCGAGGTAGAAGGTTCGCTTTGCCCTTCAGCTTGATGGCCCGGACGATTTCATCCAGCATGGCTTGGGTGCAAAGATTCCTGCCCGTTTGCCGCGGCGTCTTCCCCCACAGGCTTACGCGCGGCTGTTCGTTCCAGATGCTTTCGATCACCCATTCCAGCTCCGGAATGGCGATGGTGGCGCCGGACAGATCCTGCACCATGCGGGAAAGCAGGCTGCCGCTCAGATCCCAATCGTGGAGCAAGGCGGGGAAGGACCAGGAATCTTCCAGTTCCTTATCGAGATATTCCTCCCAACGTACCAGGGCTTGCAGGTAATTCTCGCTGGGAATGGGCATATCCACGCAGAAGTCCATCCAATGCGCATGCGCCCAGATCTTCTTCTCCAAGGTATAGGCGGAAAGCCCGTTGGGGCACAGGCGGATGCAGGTGAGGCTGCGGGCGCGCAATTCGTTGCCGGTATAATAGGTCGGCGCCGTGAGCAGCACCGCCTCGGCCACGTTCACGTTGATGGATCGGAGCGGAGCGCGATGCACTTGCATGAAGCAGCCGTCCTTGGACGGTTTGAGCGGCGAGGTCCACCATGCCAGGTAATCGTTCGGGCTGTAAAGGATTTCCTTGCCGTTGCCCAGATCGCGTCCGTAGAAACGCACGCGATCCTCATGCATGCCCATGAATTCCACCAGGGCGGTTTCGGCCTCTCCCAGACGCAAGGCGAGTACCTCTTCCAACTGGGTCGGGAACTCGGTTTCCTTCATGTAGATTTCGTAAATGCTGCCGTCGGGCTGGGGCACCTCTTGGAGGAAATAGGCCATGAAACGGCCGAAGGTGGACGGATAATCATTGGCCGGATAAGACCAATGGTAACCGCGACTTTCCAAGGGTCCCAAAAATACGGCCCGATGCTTCTTCTCTTCGAACCGTTCGGGCTGTGACAGGCCGAACGTGCAGAGCTTTTGCCACTCCAAACCCAACAGGTTGGCTTGCTGGGAAACCGGAAATTTATACTTGCGCTTCACGGGGCGAATCCTCTTCCCTGCCGGATCGAATCGAGCCGGCGGCGGGCATGATCACAGGGTACAGTGTGGGCGCGAAGGGCGTAAAGAGGGGAAAAGGTAAGAAATAGGAAAAGGCGGAAGCGCTGCATCGAATTCAGGCGAGGGGGTCTCCAATCCAACGGCACGGGTAAGTAACGACCGGAATCGCGCCCGGTTACGGCTAGAGGATTTTGCTTTTTGGTTTTGACTTTTTGCGGCGCCGGGTTTAAGGCAGATACGGACGCAAATTGATGCGTTCCACGCCGGCGTCGGTGCCCATCCAAAGACGGCCTTCGGAAAGGGCCAGGCTCAGGACCCGGGTGCCCGGAATGCCGTCTTCCAAGCGGAAATCCGTCCATAGTCCTCTGCGGGTATCGTAGGCGGTGATGCCGGTGGTGAAGGCCACATAGAGCATATCCCCTTCGAAACGGATCTTGAAGGGATGATCGCGCTCCAGAAGCACGCGCTGCGGTTGTCTGCGCGGCTTGACCATCACCCGGTTTTCGTAGACCCAATACATGGAGGAGTCGTGATAGGCCATGGAAGGCACATTCACCAAGGTCGCTTCCGGGATATCCTTGCCGGAAACGGCATTGAGCGTTTTCCACGCGCCTTTTTGGAAAACCCACAAGCCCAAGCGGGTGGCCGCCCACAGGTCATGATCCTTCGAGGTGATCTCGTTGATTTGCACGCCGCCCTGTATGGGCAATTCGCCGCCGACGGTTTTGATATCCTCCTTGTCGGGATCCTCCAAATAACCGACGCCGCGCTCGGTGCCTATGTAAAGCTGGTTCTCATGCACATGCAGGGAGCTGACGCGCACATCGGTGCTTCCCATCAGGTGGTTGTAATTGCGGAATTGGCCGTTGGCCGGATCATGGCGGACCAATCCCTTGTTGGTGGCCAGCCATACATAATTGCGCCAAACTGCCACGTCCCGCACGCAGCCGTCGCCGAAGCCGGATTCCAGCTGGGCAGGATAGGTTTTCCAACCGCTGAGATCAGACTTGGCCTTTACCAGGGCGCCGTTGCTTTGGGAGGCGACACCGGTCGTGGATTCCGTGGCGGGATAATCGCTCCGGCAGGATCCGAACCACAGGTTGTTGCCTTCCGGATAGATCACGCTGGTGGCCGGATAATCCAGTCCGAACCAGAAGGCCGAGGCGGATTTCCGGCGCGAGGAGCCGTAAAAAGGCCCCAACCCGGCTGTCAGGACCCAGAGATTGTCATAGTCGAACACTTTGGCCGCCGTGATGGGGGCCCGGCGCATGTATTTGTCGCGGATGGCGTCGCCCAGGGAGAAATTGTTCCCATCCAGGGTCAAGCCCGTCACATCGGCGTCGGAGCCTGCATCGCCGGCGGCCTGGTACTCTTCCAAAGTGGCATCGGTGAAGCGTCGGAACACGGGGTTGTATTCCAGGGTGCGGCCGCCGGTGAGCAAGAGATAGAGCTTGGAGCGCATCTGGGAATAGCGGATGGATTTGATCTGGTTGCCCGCCACCAGATTGTCCACCCACGCGGAACGGCGATAATCGTACATGAGCACGCCGCCTTCGGTGAGGATGAAGGCGTTCTTGGAATCGCCCACGATCTGGGTGGGAAATTTGTGGGTGGAGAAAAAGAGGAGATCTTGGGTCTGGAGGTTGGCCGCCCCGCTAGTTCCCCAGGCCAGGGCGAGAGCCGCGCATATTTTGCGAATATTCATCCAGGATCCCCTGCAGGTCGAAACCGCTAAAACGCTGTCCGACAAGATCCATATCCTGGCGCAGTTTGGCAAGTTCCCGGTTATCGTCCAGCAGCAGCAGCCGGAGCGCTTGCGCCTTCAGCCCGGGGATTTCCAGGCCCAGCTCGGTGAAGACGGCCACGGCGCGGGCATTGGTCTCCACCGCTTCCACCCGGAGGCCCCGGGAAAACAGGCAGATGGCTGATTGATTCAGGCAACCGGCCATCTTGGCAAGGCGGCCTTGATTGCGATAGTATCCCATGGCCTCGCGCCATAAGGTATCTGCGGCCGCGAAGTCCTTGCGGGCCATGGCGGCCATTGCATCCAAAGGCGCGCACCGCTCCCGCCCCACCGTCTTGCGGAAGGATTGGTATTGCGAGGCCCAGGCCGCGATCTCACGCGACTGTATCAGGTAACGCATCCGATCCAGGCCCATGGAGGTTTGCCGGGCCGCATCGCCTTTGGCCAGATCCAGGGCGGAATCGACCAAGGCCATCGAGGAGGGATATTGGCGCTGCAGGAAGGCCAGTTGCGAGCGTTTCCATAACCACAGGGATCTCACGCCACGATCGCGGACGGCGACTCCCTCCAGCAGCCGGCTCGCTTCCATTTCATTTCCGGCTTCCATTTCCAGATCCACCAGGTTGAAAGTGGCCTTGGCGATCCATTCGTCCTTGCCCTTCAGCACGGCGTCCTGCAAGGCTTTGGAGAAGAACATGCGCGCGAGATCGTATTTGCCGGCATAGTAGGCGGAGAGGCCGCGTTCGGCGTACTTGGGGGAATCGTCCGCCCGCGCGACGCGCGGGAGTGCAAAAGTCAAAGTGCCAAGTGCAAAAGTCAAAATGAAAGCAAAGACGCGGTAGCCCCGTGGAAGCGGCGCATGCCCGCCCCGCCGTTTGCCCGAGCCGCCCATCCTGGCATTGCTCTTAAAAATTTGAACTTTGCACTTTGAACTTTGCACTTTGAATTCTCTTCCCCGTCTCACGGTCCAGCCTCATTCATCAGCACAGGATAGTCGCCTTTCTTGGCCAGCTTCCCTTTGATGAACCACAAGCCCGATACCGCGTCCATCAGGTCGCCTGCCTGTTCGATCTTGCCCGATCCTTGCAGCATGATCTGATCCATGCGGCGCAGGAGGGTTTCGCCCTGGTCCGCGAGCACGTTGGCGTGCACGCTCAGCTTTTCGGCCTGTTCCGCCGTGCGCACCATCCTGCCCGAGGTCGAATCCGCCTTGGCCAGGATGCTGCCCAGGGCCACGTGCAAGGTGTCGGTGAGCAAAGCGACGCGGCCCATCACCACCCGGCCCTCCCCCACCGCCGTGTCCACATGGTTCACGCTCGCCAATAACCGGTCGTACAAATCGCGCGATCCCAGCATGGCGCCCACGGTGGTGCGGGGATCCTTGGCCTTCACCACGATCTCATCGATGCTGTTGATCAACTGATCCATCTTGCCCATCAACTGGGTCAGTCCGCTGAGGACGGATTCGATGTCGCGGGAATTGGACACCATCAAGGTATCCCCGCCCTTGAGGACGGTACCGCCCAGGCCCAGGGTCTCGATGTTCACCACGCGATCGGAAACCAGGTTCTTGTCGCGCAACGCGAAAGCCACCGATCGGCTGGTGATGAAATCCTGGTACTTGCGATCGACGACGAGATCCAGGACCACCTTTCCGGACGAGGCGTCGATGCCGCCGTGGCCCAGAAGATTGACTGATTGCACGCGGCCGATTTTGACGCCGTTGAAGAGCACGTCCGCGCCCGGGCGGAGTCCCACGCCGTTCTCGAATACGGCGCTCAGCGTGTACTGCAACGCGAACACGCCCTTTTTGTGGAACAGAAGGACCAGGGAAACCACGAAGGTGATCACCGCCGTGGCCACGAAGAATCCCGCCAGGAGATTGCGATGCCGGTGGAATTCGAACTTCATGCGGGCCGCTCCGAGGTCATGGACGCCTCCTGCTCCAATTGCCGGAACAGGAACTCGACGAAGGAATCCTGGCAATTCTTCAATTGCTCGAAATTCATGGGCTGCAGCAGTTCGCCTTCCTTGAGCACCCCGATTTCCCCACCCAGTTCGCGGGCGGCGAGCAAATCATGCGTCACCAGGATCATGGAAACGTGGTTGATGCGGCGGATATTGGCTATCAGGGCCAGCAGAACGCCGCGGCTGATGCGGTCCAGGCCGGCGGTAGGCTCGTCCATGAGGATGAGCTTGGGCCGCATGATCATGGCGCGGGCCACGGCGGCGCGCTTGAGTATCCCTAAGCTTACCGAAGACGGGTATTGGTGCTGGAAGTCCTTGATGAGGAGCATCTCCAAGGCATTGTCCACCCGGGAACGGATTTCGTCCTCATCGCCGATGTTATGGTAGAGCAGCGGGAGAGCGACGTTTTCGAAAATGGTCTTGGTGGAGATGAGCGCGGAACTCTGGAACACGAATCCGACATCCCGCTTCAATTCGTTGAATTCCATTTCGTTCAAGGTGGCGATATCCCGCCCCAGCAGCCGGATCATACCGGCGTCGGGTTTTTCCAGGCCGATCAACAAGCGCAGCAGGGTGCTTTTGCCCTGCCCGGACAGGCCGCAAATCACCAGGATTTGCCCCGGCAGCACATGGAAATTCACGCCCCGCAACACGGCTTCCTGGCCGGGGTAGCTGAAACGCAGGTTGTGCACGGAGGCGATCACGCCGCTCATAGGAACCCCAGCTTGGCCAGGAACGGCAAGGCGAACAGGGTGTCGAAAAGGGTGATGCATACGAAGGAATTCACCACGCCTTTGGTGGTGGCCTTCGGCACTTCCCGGATATCGTTGGAGACGTTGATGCCGTGGTAGCAGGCGATGGTGGAAACCAGCACGCCGAAGAACACGGGCTTGACGATGCCGAGCACGCCGTCGATGATGCCCATGGAGGCCAGGATGCGCTCCATGAACAAGGAGAGCGACAATTGCACTTCGGAGAAGTCGGAAACGAAAAGCGATAGCACCTTCACCACCAGGTACCCGCCGAAGATGGCCA
>JBDSWM010000121.1:0-15488 GCA_039926685.1 Fibrobacteria bacterium
ACTGGGGACGCGCGCGCGCAAAGGGTGATTGTCCAGGGCCGGATGCGGATGCCCGAAGTTTTCCCGCCAGGCGATTGCCTTGTCCCGGCAGGTGCCGGGATACACGCCGGGGCGGCCGGATGCGCCGGCCGCGCGTTTGACCTGCTCCCGGCTGCACGCGCAAGCGTAGATCAAGGGCCCGCCCGCCTCTTCCCTGCCGGCCAGGGCTTCCAAGGCGGCGCGATATTTCCCCAGCCGCGATTGCTGGCTGTAAATCCCCTTCACTTCCGCCACCGTGCGCGGGCCGGTATCCCAATCCAGGCCTAGCCATCGCAGGGAGGCGAAAATATCCTCGCCATACCCGTCCCGGAACCTGGCCGTGTCCAAATCGTCGATGCGGAGCCGGACGGTTCCCCCTTGGCTGCGGGCCAATAACCAGGTCAGCACGAACGACCAGGCATTGCCCGCATGCAGGAATCCGCTGGGCGTGGGCGCCAGTCGGGTTTTCATTTGCTTCCCAGCATTTCATGGTAAAAGTCCAGGGTTTTCATGGGGCGCGCACCGCCGGCATGCTTCCCCAGGAAGGCGAGGAGGAAGGTTTCCGCCAGCGATTCGTCTTCGCGCGGCAAGCGGCCCGCGCGCACGCCCGCTTCCTGCACCCGCTCCAACCAATGCAACAGGCGCCCGGGAAAGGCCATGCCCCCGGCTCCCGCGCCGGCGCAGGCGGAGCAGACGGGACCGCCCAAATCCGGATCCATGCGGATGCGGAATCCCCGGGCGGGGCGCCCGCATTGCACGCATGCGGAGAATTGCGGGCTGAAGCCGGAAACGGCGCATAGTCCCAGCAGGAAATCGCACAGATGCAGCACCGGATCGAAGAACTCGTCTCCCGCCTCCTCGACCTGCTCCAACCTCTCCACCAGCATCTCATAATGGGGATGCGACTGGGCCGGCTCGGCCACGTACTTGAGGTACAATTCCATGAACACGTGACCCAGGGACTGGCGCGCGGGATCCGCCTTAAGGCGCGGAAAATCCCGGATCAGGCCGGCGTCCAGCAAGGTATGGATCTCGGATTTGGATTTCTCGGGGTAGATGAATTGATCCAGCGTGAAGAAATCCAGCAAGCCATGGTATTTGGACTTGGGGCGTTTGGCTCCCTTGGCGATCAAGGTGATGAGCCCGGACTCGCGCGTGAATACCTTGAGGATGAGGCTGGTATCAGAAAACGGGATTTTCTTCAGGATCAATCCGGGCGATTTCACCGCTGGCATCGGACCGGTTTTCCCTTCTCGGCCTCGGCTAGCGGATCAGAATCCGTAGCGGATGGACCACTCCGTATGGTTTCCCGGATGCAGGACGGTATGATAATACGGTTCGAAGGAGAATGTATTGGCATTGGCCCAGAGCGGCATCCACGCCACCGGGAACTTGCATTCCACCTTCACCTGGCCCAGACCCGGGTGCCTCACCGTTATGTCCGCCGGCGCGCCGAAGGGCAGGTTCAGCAATTGGAAGCAGCCGGCTTTCCAATCATGCTCCGGGTTGCGCTCGATGCCCCCGGACGCATTGAAGCGAAAGCCGCCCGCCACCGGTACATAGGCCGGAAAAGCGCAATCCACCGACAGCTGCCCGCAGGCGAAGCCCGCATGCGGAAAGAAAGGATGCGCGAACCAGCGGATGGGCGCATCGGCCTTGCCCAGATTCTTGATGGAGGTGGTGGACACCACAATGCGCCCCTTGAGCACGATGCGCTTTTCCAATTGCAGATCCCAATCGCGGAACGCCTGCCGAGAAGTCATGGTCAGCATGGCCCCGGCCTGGACGGTTTTCCAGGAAGCCAGATCGAGTATGGTGGGATTGTCCCGGACATGGAAAGGCTTCACGGCGCTTTCCCGCTTCACCTTCCCCACCCCGATCACGTACACGGCCTCGCCTACCTTGGCATCGGCGGCGCCCAAGGCTATCTCGAAGGCTTCCGGCATCCCCTGCCCGTCGAAAACCGGAGGTTCTGGATGTGGGAATTGCGGCCCGGCCAGCAAGGGTCCCTTGGAGTTATCCGTCACCTGCCAGATATAACCGCCGGCGCAATAACGCGATCCGATATGCTTGCGATCGGCCACCGGGTCCAGTATGGAGACGCGTATACCGGCACTTTCCAGATGATGCATATGGGTAAGTTAGGAAATGCGGACAGTCCCGCCATGCGGAACAGTCCGCATGTTCAGGGCGTGGCTTTGAGCGCGCGCAGCAATCCCGCCAGGAAATCGAACTCTCTGCGATTGGGAGCCATGCGCTGCCACAACAGGCGCACATACTCCTTCTGGGCCTCCTGCTTGCCGCCTTTGAAAAAGCCCCCCGCCTCCAAGGCGATGAGCATGTTGTCCAGGACGTGGGCGGTTTCCCCGCGCGTCGGCAGATCCGCGTCCTCCGCGGGAGATGCCGAGACAGGGACGGATGGGGTTGGTAACGTTTCCGTTTCCGGGGCGACTCCCAGAAAAGCGTACAGGCCGATGGCCACGGCATGGGACAGGTTTAGGCTCAGGGTTTCCGAAGCCAGGGGAATGCGCACCAGATGGGTGATCAGCAAGGTCTCCTCGCGGAACAGCCCCTGCGACTCGCGCCCAAAAACCAGGGCCGCAGGCGCTAGCCCCTCCAAGCGGGCCGAAGTGCGGTTCCAGCCGTCCGCTACCGGTCGCAAATCCTCGATGCGCTGGGATGGATCGCGAACTCGGCGGGTGAACCCGTAGGCAGCGCCGCAATCCGCCAACGCTGCGCCCAGGGAAGGGAAATAGCGCGCCTTTTCCAGAAGATCCAGGACGGCTTTGCCGGTTTTGCGGGCGGCGCCGTCCGAAGCGATGCCCGGACTGCCTACGATGCGGAGATCGTCAAGGCCGTAGCAAGCCAAGCTGCGGGCCGCGAATCCGACATTGGCGGCTTGCTCGGGAGCGACCAGGACTACGCATAAGGAAGGAGGCATCGGCACGGCGGGAAGGACTGAGCCTCAGGCTTCCGGTTCCGACCAACGCCCATGTTCCTTGATCAGGTTGACCAGGGCTTCCGGCGCTTCCAGCTCGGGGATGTTCTTCTTGACCACGTCCCGGCCCACGTACAGGTTGACCTTGTTGGGAGCCCCGCCCACGTAGCCGAAATCGGCGTCCGCCATTTCGCCCGGGCCGTTCACGATGCAGCCCATGATGGCGATGGAGATGTTCTTGAGATGCGCCGTGCTCTGGCGGATTTTCTGGGTGGTGCTTTGCAGATCGAAAAGCGTCCTACCGCAACTGGGGCAGGCCACGTATTCGGGCTTGGTGCGGCGCACGCCCGCGGCCTGGAGGATGTCATAGCCCAGATGCATGCAGGCCTTGGCGCCTGCCGGGCCCGAGACATGCACTAAATCGCCGATACCGTCCACCAGCAAGCTTCCGAAGCGTGCGGCCAGCAGCATATTCCCCTCCGGGGTACCATCGCTGTTACCCCGTAGGATGATGGGGTCGGGACGTCCCTTGCCGGCCAGCCAGGCGGCCAGATAGCGGTAATGGGCGACGGGATTCGCGCCGGGCGTCCCGGAAGCCGGGCCAGGGCCGGATGCCGCCGTGGTGCAAGACCAGAACAGGTGCGGCAGGTTCAGGACATCGGCGGGCAGGCGATCCAGATGGCCCGGATCCTGCACCTGGATCTCCAGGTTTCCGGGCAAATCGCTGAGGCCGGCCAGTAGGCGCGAACTGGTCAAAGCCACCAACGCATGCTTGGTCGTGATGGCGAAATCCACCGAGCGCGGTTCCCATACGGTGGGGAATTCGGGACGGATGGCATGGGAATCGTGCGTACCGGCCCATTCGATGCGTCGTTCGCCTTTGGGCAGGGCTTCGGAGGCGGGATCCGGGGTGCCCACGGCGATTTTCTCGCGCGCTCCCACGGCCAGTCCGCCCAGATGCAGGTGGGGAACCTCGCGGCGATGGAAAGCATAGAAGTCCAGGGCCTCGGGCAATGCCGGGCAGGCCTCCATCCGCGCCAGGTCGCATAGCTTCACCAGCGCCATGGCCACGGGGATTTCATGCTCGGGGTCCTCGGTCAGGGAAACGCGGATGGTATCGCCAATGCCGTCCAGCAGCAATGCCCCGATGCCGACGGAGGATTTCAGGCGGCCGTCCTCGCCATCCCCCGCCTCGGTCACGCCTACGTGGAAAGGATAAGGCTTGTGATCCTTGTCGAGCCGGGCGGCCAATAGCCGGTAGGCCTGCACCACCACGCGCGGATTGGATGATTTCATGCTGAACACTATCTGATCGAAATCCTCCGCCTCGCATACGCGCAGGTATTCCAAAGCGGACTCGACCATGCCTTCGATGGTATCCCCGTACTTCCACATGATGCGATCGGAAAGCGATCCGTGATTGGTCCCGATGCGCAGGCAGACGCCGCGATCCTTGGCCGCGCGCACCAGGGGCGCGAAGGCGTCGTACACCTTTTGCACGCCGGAAGCGAAGCTGGCGTCGTCATAATCGCGCGGGATGGCGGATTTGGAATCCACGAAGTTGCCGGGATTGATGCGCACCTTTTCCACCCATTTGACCGCCTCCATGGCCGCGCGCGGCTGGAAATGGATGTCCGCGGAAACGGGCACGTCGCAACCGGCGGCGCGCACCTTGCGCATGATCTCCTGCAGGCACTCCGAATCCTTCTGGGTAGGCGTGGTGATGCGCACCAGTTCGCAACCCGCCTTGGCCAGTTCCAAAGTCTGAAATACGGTGGCGTCGATGTCCTTGGTGTTGGTGGTGGTCATGGACTGCACCAGGATGGGCTCGTCGCCTCCGATCCACCGGTTACCCACGCGTACTTTCAAGGTATGGCGGCGTCTCGGCGCGAAGCGATCGGCGGTGTATAAAAGCGGGGAGGCAGGGGAGGATTGGTTGGGCGAAGATATTGTCTGCATATGGTGAAACTAAAAATAGCCGATTTCACCGCCTTTGTCCTCGGCGGGGACTGAATCCGTTGATTTTACCGGATTCACGGGCACGAATGAAAGAAAACCCGCCTTCCATCGCCTGCCGTACCCGGCGGAACTTTTCCCCTTGCCAAACGGCACGCCTCGGTTTATCTTAACCACATGGTTAAACCAAATAGTTTATCCGGAAGGAAAAAAAAGCCGGTCGGCCCAATTCCCCACCCCAAGGCCGTCCCCCGGAAACCGAAGGCCCTGGCGGCACCGGCTACCGAGGGCCGTGGGGAAGCAACCGCCTTCGCCGCTGGGGAAACCGAAAAGCGCATTTTGGTGGCGGCCCGCAAGGAATTCATTTCCAAAGGCCTGGAAGGCGCGCGTATGCAGGCCGTGGCCACGCAGGCGGGCGTGAACAAGGCGCTGCTCCATTACTATTACCGCAGCAAAGAACGGCTGTATCAGAAAGTGCTCGAGGATACGCTGCAAACCGTTTGGGGACGGGTGGCGGAGGAATTCCGGAACCGCCGCCAGGCCGATGGGTTGGAACCGCTCCTCAGGACCTTCGTGACCACCTTCGTGTATACACTCGCGGCCAATCCCGATTTTCCCCTGTTCATGTTCCGGGAAATGGCCAGCGGCGGCGGCGCCTTCCGGGAAACCTTGCCTCCCATCCTGAAGCGCTTCCAGGATGTGCCGGCTTCTATCGCCGGCATGCTCATGGCCGAAGCCAAGGCCGGCGCCATCAAACCCGTATCCCCCATCCACTTCTTCATGAACATGATGGGCATGACCGTGACCACCTTCCTGCTCATGCCTATGATCCAGAAATTGGGCACCGCCTTCGGGGTCAAATCCGATTTCGGCGGATCGTTCCTGGAGGAGCGCATCCATTCAATCATCGATACCTTGCTCAACGGCATCCGGATCAAGAGGTAAACATGCTTCCCCCCCGCGCGAAACATTTCCTGCTCTTGGCTGCCGCCGCGCTGCCCGGGCATGCGCTATCCCTGCACCAGGCCCAGGAAATCCTGTTCCAGGACAACCCCGACCTTTCCATCCAACGGCTGGAAATCGAACGCTCCCAGGAACAATTGTCCGAGGCCAAGGCCGCCTGGTTGCCATCCTTGGATGCCTTGGGCAACTACTCCTATACCACCGAAGTCAGTCATTTGAAGCTGAATCTCGGCGGCGCGAATATCGATCGTGCCATAGGGGATCATGACAAGATGGAACTGGGCGTGGACGCAAGTTACGCCTTGTTCACCGGATTCGCGCGCAGCCGCAACCTGGACGCCAAGCGCGCGGGCGTGAAAGCCAAGGAAGCCCAATGGCGGGGAACCCGCAACCAGATGTCCATGCGCTTGGCGGGACTTTACTATGCCTGGCAATTGGCCGGATCACAAGCCGCCTATCAGGAGAAAGTCCTGCATTATTCGCAGGAGCTGGAAAAGCAATTGCGGGATTTCGTGCGCGCGGGAACCGCCGTGCGCAGCCGCGCCCTCACGATGGAAGCCCGGGCCAAGGCTTCCGAAGTGGATTTGCTGACCTCTCAGAATACGCGCGATTCCCTGGCCTATGAGGTACTGGACTTCCTGGGCGGGCGGGAAGGCAACTTCCCCGCGTCACCCGACGTGCTGGCCCGCGATACCTCGGCATTGCCGGAACCGGACTGGTCGCGCACGGATACCGCGCAGACCCGGCGCCCGGAAATGGAAGCGCTGGATCAGTCCATCGCGCAAGCCCGCTCCGGCAGCCGGGCATTGCTCGGGCAACGGCTTCCGCAACTGTACGGACTGGCGGGTTTCCGTTATGCCAACCCCGGCTTGGATTTGGCGGGCGACGCATACATGCCGTACGGTCTCCTTGGCTTGCAACTGAGATGGAACCTTTTCGATGGCGCTAAGAACGGCGCCCAACGCAGGCAGCTGGATGTCCAGGCTCGGGAATTGCAGGAACAGAAACGCAAACTGGATCATGAATGGAACAAGGCCATGCTCACGTCCAAGCTGCAATTTTCGCGCTGGTCGGCTCAATTCGAGGCCGCCAAGGCGTCCCGGGACGCGGCGGAAGCGGCCGCGGCGGATATCAAACGGCAATTCCAGGCCGGGGTAGCCACCGAATTGGACTGGCTGGAAGCCGCGAACAACCAGGCTAGGGCCGAAATGATGATGGAACAGGCCAGGACCATGCAGCGGCTCGCCCTGTTGCAATGGGAATACGCCTCCGGAAAGGAGCTTCGATTCTGATGGAGAACGCACAGGGTAAGATGCAGGGAAACATGCAAGATAACATGAATGGTACGGGATCGGTCGCCATGGTGGCCATGGCCGCGATGGCGGTTTTAACCGCTTGCTCGGGACGCACCGATCCCGATTTCATCGGATCGGCCGTGGTCGAGGCGCAGACCTACCAGGTATCCGCCATGGTCCAGGGCAAGCTGGTGGGGCTGTATAAGCAAGAGGGCCAGGATGTGGCCGCGGGGGATTTGGTGGCCGTGACCGACAGCGTCCCTCTTTTCCTTCAATTGCAAGAGGCAGCGGCGGGCTTGACGGAATTGAAGGCGGGCACCCGTTCCAAGGCCAATGAGATCAAAGCCGCGCAGGCGGAAATCCGCGGCCTGGAACGCGACTATGCCCGCATCGCCCCGCTGGTCAAGGAAGGCTCCCTACCGCCTCAGCAGGAAGACAAGCTTTCAGCCGCCCTGGATGCCGCCCGTCTCAAGCTCGCGGCCGGCCAGGATATGCTGCAAAGCCTGGCGGGCAAGCAGCAAGGCATCGAAGCGCGCATGGCGCAAATCCGCGAGCAATTGCATCGCTGCTATCTGGTCGCGCCCGCCTCCGGGCGTATTCTCACGCGTTACAAGAACCCGGAAGAAGTGGCGGCCCCGGGCCAACCGGTATTCGAGATCGGTCAGGAAGATACCTTACGCGTGGATTTCTTCGTCCCGGAAACCTGGCTGTCCGGCATCAAGTACGGTCAGCCTGTGCGCTTGCGGCTCGACTCCCCCGCCGGGGACAAGCATGGCATTTTCCTGCCCGCCGCCATCAGCTGGATCGGTCATGAGGCGGAGTTCTCCCCCAAGAACATCCAGACCCGGGAAAGCCGTAATGAGCTGGTCTTCCGGGTGCGCGCGCTGGCGGCCAACAAGGACGGGATGCTGAAGCGGGGGCTTCCGGTGGAAGTCTGGAAGTAGATGACAAGAGAGAACTCAAAATGAAAAATGAAAAAATCAAAATGAAAAATGGAAGAGCGCGCGGGAGCGCCTGATGGAACCGGCAGTTCAGATAACGGCGCTCGCCAAAGATCATGCCGGAGAGCGCGCCCTCCGGGGTATAACCATGGAGATTCCCGATCCCTGCCTATTCGGCGTGATCGGCGCGGACGGCGCGGGCAAGTCCACCCTGATGAGCATCCTGGCCACGCTTTCCGATCCCGATTCCGGCAGCGTAAGGGCCTTGGGGCGCGATCTGGCCAAGGAATTCCCCGCCATCCGGGAGGATATCGGGTATATGCCGCAGCGTTTTTCCCTGTACCAGGATCTCTCCGTGGACGAGAACCTGGAATTCTTCGCCGATATTTTCGGGATAACGGGAAAGGCGAAATCAGAGCGGATGGATCATCTCCTCGCATTCGCCGGCCTGGAACCTTTCCGGAACCGCCGCGCCGGGCTGCTTTCGGGAGGCATGAAGCAGAAGCTGGCCCTGGCCTGCACCTTGATCCACCATCCCAAGCTGCTTTTGCTGGACGAACCCACGGTGGGCGTGGACCCGGTGGCGCGCCGCGATTTCTGGACCATGCTCAAATCCCTGCGCGCGGACGGAATCACATTGGTGGTTTCCACGCCTTACATGGATGAAGCGGGGTTATGCGATTCCCTGGTGCTGCTGCATGAAGGCGGAATCCTGGCGCAAGGTTCCCCTGCCCAATTAATCGCGGCCTACCCGTTCCGTTTGTTCAAAGTGGAAGCGGCCCCGGACGCCCGCGTCTCCACCCTGAATTATCCGGGGGATAAGGAACCGCCCGCGGGTTTCGCGCTCATTTATCCTTCCGGCGGTTCATTGCATGCCGCTGAAGCAGCGGGCGCTCAAGCATCGGCCGCCGGGTCAGGTGATAACGAGGATAAGGCGAAGGCGCAAGATCGATTCCGCCGTATGCAGGCGAGCGTGCCGCAAGCGCATACGGTAACTGCCATCCAACCGGCGCTGGAGGATTGCTTCTTCGCCTTGCTCTCGGGCAAAATGCACATGCCGCCCAGCCAAAGCCTCGCAGCCCCGGCCGGCCCGGCCGTTACGGCTGTCCCGGGAAAAGGTCCCTGATGGACTTTTCCATCCGCACCCGGCAACTTACCAAGAGCTTCGGCGCTTTCACGGCCGTGGATCATATCGACGTATCCGTGGCGAAGGGCGAAGTATTCGGCTTCCTAGGGGCCAATGGCGCGGGCAAGACCACGGCCATCCGCATGCTTTGCGGGCTGCTCATCCCCACTTCCGGCAGCGGCACCGTCGCCGGATTCGACATTATCAAGGAAAGCGCCAAAATCCGCACGCGCATCGGGTACATGTCACAGAAATTCTCGCTCTACCCGGACCTGAGCGTACAGGAGAACCTGCGCCTCTATGGGCGCTTGTACGGCCTCGGCAATCGCGAATTGGAGGAAAGGCTGAAGGAGATGGCCGCCTTCCTGGGCCTGGATTCGCTGCTCAAGCGGGTAACCGGCTCGTTGCCCTGGGGGTGGCAGCAGCGCTTGAGCCTGGCGTGCGCCAACCTGCATCGGCCGGAAATCCTATTCCTGGACGAACCCACCGGCTCGGTGGACCCGGTGAGCCGGCGCAATTTCTGGGATCTGATCCACCGCCTTTCCGAAGGGGGTACGACCATCTTCATCACCTCCCATTACATGGACGAAGTGGAGTATTGCCATCGCTTATCCATCATGATCGACGGCCGGGTCGCGGCCATGGGCACGCCGCGGGAGCTGAAGCGGGAAAGCGGTTGCGCCAGCATCCACGAACTGTTCCTGAAACTGGTGGAACGCAAACCAGCCGGGGCCGCGGCATGATGTCCCGCATCCGCCTCCGCACCATCGCCCTCAAGGAGATGCGGCATATCTTCCGCGACTGGCAGACCCTGGTGGTGGTGCTGGTGATGCCGGTGATGATGATGTTCCTGTACGGCTACGCTCTCAATGCCGATGCGAAGGAAATCCCCGTGCTCGTCGAGATGCCCTCCCCCGCTCCCGAAACCAGGGCCGTTGCGGACAAGATCGACGCCAGCCAGCTTTTCTCCGTAAAGGGCGTGGTGGCCTCGGCAGCCGATCCCGCTGAGCTTTTCAGGCTTCACAATATCAAGGTCCTCTTCCGTTTCCCGCCCGGTTTCGCCCGCGATTTGCGCCGGCCGGGCGGCGCCAAAATCCAGGTGCTCATCGACGGATCCGATCCGAATCTGGGCACCATCATCCGCAACGCTTCAGAACCCTTGCTGTTAGGGGCCACCGTGGAAGTGCTGGGGGTCAAGCAGCCCAAGGTCCTGGACTTGCGCACCTTGGTGCTTTACAACCCCGAGCAAAGCAGCGCCTTGTTCTTCGTGCCCGGGTTGATGGCGATCATCCTCCTGATGATTTCCGCGCTCTTGACATCCGTCGCCATCGCGCGCGAAAAGGAATTGGGGACCATGGGCCAATTGCTGGTTTCCCCCCTGCACCCCTTGGAAATCATCGTCGGGAAAATCATACCCTACCTGTTCCTGGCGGCCGTGGACGGTCTGCTGGTCATGGCCGTGGGACGCCTGGCTTTCGGGGTCCGGATCGCCGGCAGCGCCTGGCTGTTGGGTGCTTGCAGCCTGGCTTACATATTCACGGCCCTCAGCATCGGCCTGCTCATCAGCACTTTGGTCAAGCGCCAGCAGCATGCCATGTTCGCCGCGCTGGGAGCGACCATGATGCCCACCGTGCTCCTGTCCGGATTCATTTTCCCCGTGGCCAGCATGCCGCTCCAATTGCAGGTCATTTCCCATATCATCCCCGCCACCTATTTCCTCGAGATCGTGCGCGGGATCATCCTCAAGGGGGTCGGCCTGAGGGAGCTGTGGAAACCGTTGCTCATCCTTTCCTGCGAAGGTTTGGCGCTGATGGCCATCGCCATCAACAAATTCAAGGTTAAGCTATGAACCTGTTCCGCGTCATAATCATTAAGGAATTCCAGCAGCTGAAACGGGACCGGACCAGCCTGAGGCTCATGATCATGATGCCCATGGTGCAGATGATCGTGCTCGGGTACGCCTTGACCACGGAAGTGAAGCATACCCCTGTGGCCGTCGTCGATCACGATGGCGGACCGGAAAGCCGTTCGCTGATCCAGGCCGTGGCCAACAACGCGCTTTTCGCTTTCCAGGGGAACGTGGATTCGGAAGAGGAATTGCGGGAAAACCTGGATCTCGGCAAAGTGAAGCTCGGGATCATCATCCCCGCGGATTTCAGCCGGCAGCTGGAATCCGCCACCCACCTCAACCCCGGCACGGCGGGATCGGCGTCTTTGGGATCGGGATCGGCCGGTGCCGGAAAGAGCGCCGGAGCCATGCTCCAGCTATGGGTGGATGGGCAGGACGCGAACTCGGCCGGAGTGGCGCGCGGCTACCTTTCCGCGGTACTCAACCAATGGGCCATGCGCAAACTGGGGACTCGCCTGGAAGCGGCCGGCATCCGATTGGACCAGCTCATCCCCGTGACCACCGACGCCAGCGTCCTCTTCAACCCGCTGCTCAAATCCACCTGGTACATGGTACCGGGGATCGCGGTCATCCTGGTCACCATGGTCACGGCCCTGCTGACGGGGTTCTCCATCGTAAGGGAAAAGGAAACCGGAACCCTGGAACAATTGATGGTCACGCCCTTGAACCCCATCCACGTGGTGGTGGGAAAGGCCGTCCCCTTCTTCTTCATCGGCGTCGCGGAGCTGATGTTCGCCCTGGCCATCGCGCAAGTCTGGTTCCATGTACCCTTTCGCGGCAATTACCTGGCCTTGATCGCGTTCACGGGCATTTACATGCTCTCCTCTCTGGGCATCGGCATCTTCACTTCCACGGTGGCGCGCACGCAGCAGCAGGCGTTGTTCATCATATGGTTCTTCCTGCTTTTCTTCATGCTGCTTTCCGGTTTCTTCCTGCCCGTGGAGAATATGCCCCATTGGGTGCAAATCGTGACCTTGGGGAATCCCGTGCGCTGGTTCATGCATGTGCTGCGGGAGATGTTCCTGAAAGGCTCGGGATTCGCAGAGCTATGGCGCGAAGCTTTGGCCATGCTTACCATTGGGTTCACCGTGTTCGGCTTTTCGGTGCTACTGTTCAACCGCAAGGCGGCCTAAGGCGGGTTACCCGTCGTCTCGTTCAGGGTAGCGCAGCGCGAGGGTTTTCCTCCAAAGCGGCCAGGCGCGCGCCCGACCTACCGCTTCCGCCACGGTCATTCCGGGTTGGGCCTTGATCAATTCGCTCCATCGATCCAGATAGCCGACGACGGAGGCGTCCTTCCAAGGCTCGGAGGCCATGAAGGCCTCGTATTCCCGCTGAGCATCCACCACGTCCTGGAAGGCCCCCGTGGCACCGCCGGTATCCTCGAAGGTACGGTAGAACAAGGTGAGGAATTCCGCCGACTTGAGCTGAAACATGAACCCCAGCGATTGCTGTTCATAGCCGTTGGAGAGGATCTTGGGACCGGAATAAGCTTGCACCCGCAATTGCCGCCCCAACCGGAACAAGCCCCTGGCCGCCTCCCGACCGCGCTCGCGGATATCGTAGGGATGCTCTTGCAGCGGGGACAGGAACACCGAATACAGGATATCGATCCATTTCTCGAATGGCGGGAACGGCATGCGGCGATAGAGTTCCACCGCTTCCGTTAGGGTGTAGGGATTCAAAGCTCGGCTATGGCTGAGCAATCCCAGCAGCGCCTCTTCCAGGCGCGGATAATAAAAATCGCCGCGAGGCAAGCGCCGGGGATCGAGGAACAAGGCCCGTGCCCGCCCCAGCCGGTTTTCCTGCAAGAGCAAATAGGCGTCCATCACCTGCAGCACCCCGTTATACGGATCCGCCGCCAGGGCCTTGTCGAGCCAGGGACGGGCCAGCCTGGCCTCCGGGGCGGAATCGCTTTCCAGGTAGGCTACGCTCAGCTCATACGCGATCAAGGGCTCGCCGGGATGAATGCTATCCGCGCCGAGCAAGGCCGAGATCCGTCCCGTCCGGGAAGAATCCGTCAGGGCCCGGAATAAAAGCAAGCGCCAGTCATGCGGGTACCATTCGCCGATATGCTCCAGCGCCTCGGGAGGCTCGAAACGCTCCAAGGGCATACCGAACTGGGAATCCGGCAGGGGGGATTCGCGGACGGGGCGCCGCCCATCGCATGCCAGCAATGCCAGCCCGAGCAAGGCCAGGCCCACCCGGGAGGCGGCGGCGCAAATTCGGGACTGAGCGGGAAAACCTGCGGGAGCGGACACGGAAAGCATGCCGGAAAGGTAGAAACTGACCCCTTGGGAAAGGCTTCCTCGCGGGCCGATGCGCTTCCGCTGCCTCCGGGTCTGCAATATTCGTATCATAGCCTGCCGTGCCTGAGAGCGCCTGGACGGGCGGCGGGGAAATCGCGGCGGCCGCGCTCGGTTGGCATGGCCGCGCCAGGTTGGCACGGCCGCGCCAGGTTGACACGGCCGCGCCAGGTTGGCGCGGGCAGCGTTATCACTTAAATTGCGATCGACCCGATATGGAACGATATAACCGGCTGGCAGGATATTCGGTGGCCTTGGCCCTGCTCGCGGGCATGCTCTGGGTAGTATCCATGCTGCGCGAAGGCCTGCTCTTCCCGCACAACCGCGTCAAGGTCGCCTTTCCCGCCATCGGCACTTTGATGGAAGACGATCCGATCAAGCTGCAAGGGGTGCAGGTTGGCCGGGTGGACGGCATCGAAACCGATAGCGGCCGCTCCGTCGCCGTGCTGGAGTTCTTCCATCGCACCCCCATCACCCAGGGGTCGCATTTCATCAATTACAACTACAGCTTGTTCGGCGCGCGCATGATCATCCTGGTGCCGGGGACATCCCGGGAACCCATCGATCCAGATCAAATCCAGCTCGGCGAATTCAGCACCGGCGTGGCGGAAACCATCCATAAGGTCGAGGATCTTCTCCTGACCGTGGTGGAGTATAAGAAATTGAGTTCACGCCTGGAGATGGGGAGCGATACCGCCCTCTCCATCCAACAATTGCTCAATAGTAAGGTCTATCCCGTGCTGGAAGAGTTCGGAGCTTTCACCCGCGATCTGGAAACCTTGCAAACCCAGGCGAGCGCGCGACTGGATCAACTGGCAAGCGCGACCGATCATGTCAACGGGTTCGGACGCGACTTGCAGGCGCAAAGCGATACTTTGGTATTGCGCGCCAATCGTACCCTGGCCCGGCTAGTCATCCTGACCGCGCAAGCCACTGCCATCATGAAAAGCTTGGAAGAGATAGCCATCGCATGTCAGGACACTTCAAAAGGCGCCAGCCGATTCCTGGTGCAAAGGGAATTGTATGATAAAGCCCTGAGCCTCACCCATGCTCTTCAGGATTTGCTCAAAGTCGCGGACAAGGACGGACTTACGGATATTATCCATTTCTGGCCCAACGTCCATTTCAACTGGCGCAGGCATAAACCATGAGTATTTTACATAAGTCCTTGTTTTTTAAGGCATTAAAATCGATTTCTTAAGCTAAAGGTTTACGAGGCGCAAATCGGAATAAACTTCCGAAAAGCCCCAAGGCTGCCCTGTCCGGACACGAGTTCGGTTTTATGGTTAAATTGCATAGCGAGTGGTCCAGGTCGCCTGGGCCCAGAGCCACCGAGGAGTTTTTCATGTTCTTGACCGTCTACTTGCTTCGCCAGCCTGCGAAGCCGGCCCGGCGGTCCGAAGCGGCCCGTTCGCGGTCCGAAGCGGCCTTGAAATGGGCAAAGTTGATCGCTCTCAGCATGGCCTTAATGGGTGCAGCCCGAGCGCAAATCGCCCTTGAGCCGGATACCGCGGGACCCGATTTCAAAATCCAAGGCGAATACCTGGGCACCATTACCGACGGAAGCCCGATGGGAGCGCAAGTCATCGCGCTGGGCTCAGGCCGTTTCACGGCGGTTTTCCTCCCAGGGGGATTGCCGGGAGAGGGTTGGAACGGTAGTGACAGGTTCGAAGCCGCGGGCACGGCAACGGGTGGCGGTCCGGCCGTTGTCAGCGGAAGCGGATTTTCCGGCAGCGTGGCGGCGCAAGGAACCCTGTTCACCGGCAAAACCGATCAGGATCAGGACTTTACACTGGCCAAGATCCTGCGTACCAGCCCCACCGAAGGCGCCGCTCCCCCTTCCGGCGCCGCTGTGCTTTTCGACGGCAAGGATGTATCCGCCTGGAAGGATGGGACGGCCGGCATGGACGCCCGCAAGCTATTCAAACCCGAGGGCGCATCCGCCGCCTCCGGCGCCATCACCAAGGCCACATTCGGGACATTCCACCTGCATCTGGAATTCCGCATACCGTTCATGCCCGCGGCCAGCGGTCAAAGGC
>JBDSWM010000122.1:0-7443 GCA_039926685.1 Fibrobacteria bacterium
GCCAGCCCGGTTTTCAAGGCCTGAAAGCGAAGGACCGTGGTATCCCCGATGCTCGACCCCAGGATGCGGATGGAATCGCCGGAAAGGACGGTGGCGCTGTCCATGGGCTTTTGCGGCGATCCCACGATATAGCGGTAATACGGGCTCTTGGTGTCCGAGCTGAATTTAATGGTCAAGCTGCTGGTGGCGAAGCTGCCGGATTTGGGGCTGGCTATGGGGGTGGCTGCGGGAACCAGCAAGGTGAAGTCCACCCGCATCGGATCGCTATCCGCGTATCCGGATGCCAGGGCATAAGCCCTGACGGAAGCGGTTTTCAAGATCTTGAAGGGCGCGGCGTACAGGGGGCTGGCGGGGCCGGGGGCGCTGCCGTCGGTGGTGTAACGTATGCTCGTGTTGGCGCCGCTTTTGGCTACGGAAAGGCTGCAGGTCAATTCCGGGTAGAAGCTGAGGCTGCCTCCGTAGGACGCCGTGGGCGTGGCGACCTTGGCCTGGACGTATTCTCCCGTCACCACCTCGCTCACGAACAGGCCCGAATAATGCACCGCCTTTACGGTGGTGGTTTTGCTCAGGGTGATGGCATTGCCCTGGTATAGTTCGCTGCGGTTGGTGGGATTGGAGCCGTTCAGGGTGTAGTAGATGAATCCCTGGCTGACGCTCTTGAAGGTAACTTGGATGGTACCCGTGAAATTTGTGGCGCCCGTGGGCACCAGCACCGGCGCGGCGACCAAGCCGAGTTGGGCCAGGGAGGATGATACCAGGAAAGCCAACGACAGCAATCCGCTGCGCGAAAGAAGACCAAGCTTGTTGCCCTTAAGTGAAACCATATCTCGGCGGAAGCCTATCCCCAGTCCGAAAGCCGGTCACGGATTTCCGATCCGTTAACCTCCCCCGCTATGTCCCGTCCCTAAAATAGGCAGAATTCCGCTTACGGGGCGTGGTTTTTGGTCTCACTCCCGGAACTTTCCTTCCATATGACCGGGTCGGCAAATGGGTTTGCGGCTTTGAGCGGAAAAAGACAAGCGGGCACAATTGCTATTTTCACCGCTCATCACTTTCACTCCGATAGGGACTGCCCATGCAAAATGCCGTTGAAACCAGATGTTGGGTGTTCGGGAGTTCGCGCCCCTTGGCCGATGGCGAACCCGTTTTGGAACAGAGGCTGACGCGTTTCTTTTCGCAATGGAATTCCCATGGCGCGCCGGTGGCCGGGCGTTGGCGGATCCTGGAAAACCGCTTCCTGGTGGTCTTGCGGGATCCGGACGGCGCGGAAGTGTCGGGGTGCAGCATCGACTCCATGGTAGGCGAGATCAAAGCGCTGGAGAAGGAGCTGGACGTGCGTCTGCTCGATTCCAGCCGCATTTTTTACCGGGGCCGGGACGGCCGGGTGGAATCCGTCAACCGCCTGGAGTTCAAGGCCCTGGCGGCCGAAGGCGCCATCTCTCCCGAGACGGAGGTTTTCGATACCACCTTGACCCGGTTGGAGGATTTGGTTCCCGGAATTTTCTCGAAACCGCTGAAGGATTCCTGGCACGCCGCCTTGTACGGCGCCGTCAAACAGCCGCGTTGAAATTCAGGGGTCCCCGTCCGCTGCCCAGGCCCGGATTGGTCCGGATGGCTTCGCGCACGTAGGCGCGGGCCCGGGCCACCGCTTCGCCGACTTCCCACCCGAGCGCCAGATTGGCGGCGATGGCGGATGCCAAGGTGCATCCCGTGCCATGTGTATGCGGCGTATCTATGCGCTGTGCGGGGAAGGTCCTTACGTTCCGCTGATGATACAGGAAATCCACCGGGTCCCCGGGAAAATGCCCGCCCTTGAGCAGGATGGCGTAGGGCTTATCGCGCCCGAAGGCTAGCAGATGCGCGGCCGCGTTGGCCTCCGTGGTGGGTTTGCCGGAAAGCAGATCGAATTCAAGCACGTTGGGGGTGATGATATGGGCCCGCGGCAGCAGCCTATCGATGAAATCGGCGAGACCGCGCATATCGAATAAGGCCGCGCCGGAAGTGGAACTAAGCACCGTGTCCACCACCACCTTCACCCCATCCATTTGCTGCCGGGACAACACGCGAATAAGCGCCTGCAACATGCGCCGATCCCCGATGGCGCCGATTTTGATGACGGCGGGGAAGAGATCCTGGAGGAGGAAATCGACCTGCTCCTCGAAGAAATCCGGCTCCAGGGTTTTGACTTTGCGGACGCCGGTGGTATTCTGCACGGTGAGCAAGGTGGGTACGGCCATCCCGTACACCCCGTGGCGCTGGAACGTTTTCAAATCCGCCTCCAGGCCGGCGCCTCCGCTGGGATCCGATCCGGAAAAGCTGAGGACGATGGGCTGCTCCGCCGGGCTGGTGGAAGGGGGGGAAAGGAAGGGGGGCGATTCGGCCACTGGCAGCATCCGGAAAATGGCGCGGGGGGACTCCCGGCTCCTTGGAAAAATAGTCAAAAGGATTGGGCGGGATTTCGCAGGCCGCGATCCGGGCCCGCGGGCTCAGCCCAGGGAGTTCAGATTTCCGCCCACGCCGGAACGGAAAAAATCCGTTTGCACGACGTATGGATCCGCTTTCGGCACGACGAAGCCGTCCGCTTTCAGGATGGCATCCAACGCTGCATTGCCGCGCGTGCCGGTGGTCGCGGATCCGGCGCCGGCGTTTTCACCATCCTTGCCGGAGGCGCCTCCATCAGCGACGCCATCAGCCTGGCCACCGCTATCCGTTCCGGTGGCGGGATCGGCGGCCTTCATATCAATACCCAGGGAAATGTTGGCTATCTGCAGCGCCGTTCGTCCTCCGGACAGCAGGCCATGCGCTTGCGATGAAATGGCAGAATATATGTCCAGGTTCAGCCCTAAACCCGGAGACGAAGCAGGGGTGGGCAACAAGGCGAGCAATTGGCTGCCCTGCTCGGCCTTGTATTGGGAAAGCGAAGTCGCGGTCACGGAAGCCGAATTGGCTGCGGTGGTTGCGGATTGGCTGGAACTGAGACTGCTTATATCCATCAAGGCCCCCAAGCTTGATTATCGGCGCCGGAGGGCCGGGACTTGAAGGGGAAGTTCAAGTAAAACGGCAGGTTTATGGAGCGGATCCGCGTTGTTAGGGGAGTTTGGTCTCTCGGACGCCTATTTCGCGCTTAGCCGATACCTGCCGGTAGCGCGCTTATTCGGGAATGAAGCGGGCGGCCCAGGCCCGCACATGCTTTCCGTTGAGGATATGGAACTTCCGCAAACGACGCAGGGTTTCCGAACTGAAGGAAGCCGTGGGCACCCACACCAGCCGTTTCCTGAATCCGGCCGCCAGCCGCTTCATGCGCATGCCGGGCTTGCGATCGCTGACGACGGCCACCGATTTCTCTTCGCTGTTCAGGAGGGCCCCGTACAGCAATTGCTCAGCCAGGTTCTCCAGCCCCAATTCCTGCGCGGTCATGTCGAACACGTTGCGCACGGGACGGGGCGGGAACAACAGGCTCAGGCCGCCGTATTCGGACTCCGCGATCCCCGGGCCGATCATTTTACCCAGGGGATCGGTGGCGAAAAAAGTGAGGGTGGATTCTTCCTCGTGCTCGGCGTACCAGGTGGCCCGGGAGGGATAGCGTTCGTCGTGATCCTGATCGAAGAGGATGACGACGGTATCCACGCGGCCTTTGGCGGGCGGGATTTCCCGGACATAGATGCCGCCCGAAGTCCAATTCCGCAACGTTTCGCGGATATCGATGCCGTCCTTGAGCGAGGACGTGAGCTTTTCCGTGCGCGCGAAGCCTTGCAGATCGAAATCCTGCGAGCGGCGGCGGATGGCGCGGTTGAAGCCTTCGATGCGCTCATCCTCGGGCGTATGCGAGCACATCCCCCTGGGATCCCACGCGTAACGGTAACGTTGCTGTTTCTCCCGGTCCGGCTCCTTCTTCAGGCTGATGGTCTTCCACACCTTGGGTTCGTCCTCCAGGAGGTTGAAGGCGGCGACGGGCTCTTCCCCTCCCGGTTCGCGGATGGATTCCCTGCCGATTTCCAGCTGGTCCTCTCCCGCCTCGGCGGGATCGAAGAAGGGATAGTAACGCGACGCCTCCAGCACCTTGGCGGCGAAGGCGTTCCCGAAAACGCCCTTGGACGCGTTTACGATGTCCAGCAAATCCGGGGTGAGCCGGCCCTGCTGCACGGCCAAGTTGCGCAGGAAGATCAAGGCGGACTGCACTTTCTTGATGGAGATGGCCCCGGCTTCGCCCGGATCGGTCAGGAATTGGCTGCGGGTCTCGATGAAGATCCTTTTGACCAGATCGAGATAGTCCATGGGCTCTGCGAGAGGGTTGCCGCGTTCCTTCTCCATTTCGCCGGCGTAAAAGGGAAGCTCTCCCAACGCGAAATAGGCCAGACCCGGTTTCACCGGATAGGAACGAATGTCCAGGTTCCCCCCGCCATCGGTCCCGGCGCTCCGTTGTTCCGTTTCCGCCAGCAATCCCGCGATGGAGCCTTCCTGGAAAAACTCGCGCAATTTCCCCAGCAAAGCGAAATCGCATAGGAAGAGGATGCTGCCATGGCGCTTCTCCAGGCGCCGCAGGCCGGCCAGCGCCAGATAGGCGCGATGCTCCAACCTATCGTCGACGCCTTGCGAGGCGAGGATCCTTTCCGCCACTTCGCGGTATTTTTCCAAGCCGATGCCTTTGAGCAGGTAGGCATCGGGGAGTGACTGGATCCAAGGGGCTTCCAATAGCGAATCGTCTTCCAGGAACTCCACCGGCAGCCTGCGCTGGGACGCCTGTCGCAGCGCCTCCACATAGGCGTCACAGGGATCGAATGGGAAATAGGCCCGCACGGCCCCGTCCACGCGGATGACAAGGGAACGGATGGAAGGCAAGGCTTCGACGCCTTCCATTGCGGCCTGGCGAAGACCCGAGGGCAATGCGAAAGCCACAGCGTCGAAACGCCGGTTCCACAGCAGCTTGCGCAACTCCATCGCGAAAGGGGCCTTGCCGTGGCGGACGGGAAAGGCTGCGACGCGGGGAGAGAGAGGGATGGTGGTCATGTGACTGGGGAATTGCCTTTCGGCCCTTGGAAGCGGCGTTGAACGCTCTGCCGAAATACCTGTCTCGGCCATTTCGATGGAAAAGCGTTCGCGACCGTTGTTCGGCCGCTCACTGCCGAGCCGCCCTCTTCAATTTGCATTTCGCCTTTTTCATTTTGCATTTTGAGTTCTCCCCGATATGCGACCGCAAAGGTCAGTCCTTATCGGGGTTCAACGGGTTGTCTTCGTCGAAGAAAAAATCCCCCAATTGCATGTTGGGAAGGCGGCCCTCCCGGCGGCGGCGTTCCGCCAGGCCTTCCATGTCCAGCGCCTCCTCGCCCAGGATTTGCATGATGGCTTTGGTGAACAAGGCTTCCCATGCGGCGGGCTGCAGCTCGTTCAGCTTCCGGCAATAGCGGATGGCGTTCAAGCCGTCGCGGATGGAGTAAGGGAGATCCAGGCCGTGCGCCTGCTGCAGGAAGCCGACGCAGATGCGCAGCAGATCTTCGGGCGCGCTGGGGAGATTGTAGCGCAGGATGCGCAGTTCCTCTTCCGCTTTGGGAAAGGGCAGCTCGATGGCGGGCTGGATGCGCGACATGATATAGTCCGGGATTTCGAAGGTGGAGTCGTCCTCATTCATGGTCACCACGCAGCGGAAATCCGGGTGCGCCTTGATATTGACGCCGGCCACCAGGGAATCCACCGATCGGCGGTCATCCAGCAAAGGCGCCAGGGAGGCCCAGGATTTCTCCGACATGCGATTGCCCTCGTCGAGGATCACGGCCCCGCCGGTGATCATGGCCGAGACCAGCGCCGAAGCCTGGTACTTGATATTGCCCTTTTCGCCCAGCACGGGGGTGATGATGAGATCCTCCGGGCGGGTGTCCGCGGTGCATTGCAGCACGTATACGGCCTGGCCGCGTTTGCGGGCCGCCGCTATGCCCAGGGTGGTCTTGCCCAGTCCGGGATGCCCCACCAGGCGCGGGCACAAGGGCTGATCGCCGGGATTCACGGACAGCCAGCAGGCCAGTAATTGGGTCAGCGGTTCTTCCTGGCCGATCCATTCCACGCTCAGTTCCACCGGGTTGGCGAGGTGGATTTCCACGTTTTCGATTTGGGTTTTGCTCACCGAACCAATGTAAACGGCGGAGGGGAAAAGGTCAAAAGGTTCGAACTTTTGTAAATTTCAGGGTCAAACAGGAGTGAATCCATGGAACAAGTCGTCATTATCGGGTCGGGGCCGGCCGGGCATACCGCCGCCATCTACGCCGCGCGCGCCAATCTGAAACCGCTCATGTTCGAAGGCTTTATGGCCGGTGGGGTGGCGGCGGGCGGGCAATTGACCACCACCACGGAAGTGGAGAACTATCCCGGCTTCATCGGCATCGATGGCACCGAACTGATGAACAAGATGCGCGAGCAATCCGTCCATTGCGGCGCCCGCATCCGCACTGAGACCGTGGTGAAGGTGGACTTCAGCCATCGGCCCTTCAAGCTGTGGACGGAGGATGAGATGATCGAGGCCAAGACCGTCATCATCGCCACGGGAGCCACCGCCAAGCGCATGCATGTGCCGGGCGAGGAATCGCTCTGGCAGCGCGGCATTTCCGCCTGCGCCGTATGCGACGGGGCCTTGCCGCTGTTCCGCAACCAGCCGTTGGTGGTGGTGGGCGGAGGCGATACCGCTGTGGAGGAAGCGACCCATCTCACCAAGTTCGCCTCCAAAGTGTATCTGGTCCATCGGCGCGACTCCTTGCGCGCCAGCAAGGCCATGCAGCAGCGCGCCTTCAAGAATTCCAAGCTGGAAATGGTCTGGGATACCGTATTGCTGGATGCGGAAGGCAAGGATTCCCTGGAACGCGTCAAGTTGCAGAACGTCAAGACCGGCAAGGACAGCTATCTGGATGCCAAAGGCTTGTTCTACGCGATCGGGCACACGCCCAACACCGAGTTCCTGGGCGGCCAGATCAAGACCGACGAACAAGGCTATATACTGACCGAACCGGGCTCCACCCGTACCAACGTGCGCGGGGTTTTCGCGGCCGGGGACGTGCAGGACAAGAAATACCGCCAGGCGGTGACCTCGGCCGGGACCGGATGCATGGCCGCTTTGGACGCGGAGAATTTCCTGTTGGCGGACGAAGCCGCCCACGCCTGACTTGGCTAAGCGGCGCCCGACGCCGCCGCCCGGTTCCGCTTCTCCACGGATTCCCGCACCTTCTTCAGGAATTCGGAAATGGTGAAGGGCTTTTGCAAGAACATTCCCATCCCATCCTCCAAACCCTGGTCGGCCAGGGCGTTTTCCGAATAACCCGACATGAAAAGGATGGGGGTTTTGGGACTGAGGGCGCGGATCCGCCGCGCCAATCCCATCCCGCCCAGGTTGGGCATCAGCACATCCGTGACGACAAGGCCGATGGCATCCCCGTGCCGTTCGAATACGGCCAAGGCTTCGGC
>JBDSWM010000123.1:0-16518 GCA_039926685.1 Fibrobacteria bacterium
CGCGCGGCATCCAGAACAAGATCCTGGAAGCCATGGCCGCCGGCGCTCCCGTGCTCACCACTCCGGTCGCCGCCAAGGGCCTGCCCGAGGGGGCGCGCCATACGCTATTCGTGGAGCCGCGCGAACCGGCGGGATTCGCCGAGGCGGTGCTCCGGGTGCTCGGAGATCCCGCCGCCCTGCGACAGAAGGCGGAGAAAGCTCAGGCCTTCGTGCGCGAACATTGCACCTGGGAAAGCAATGTGGAGATCCTCAATCGCCTCATCGTGGGACCGCGCACCGCGGAAGGCGAGACGCCCCGCTTGCCGGTGCGCGAAGAAACCAAGGGGTAGCCGGAGCATGTGCGGCATCAGTGGAATCTTCAATCCGCGCGGACCCCTGGGCCCGGACGCCAAATCCGCCTGCGAGCGCATGAACGGAGCCATGCTCCACCGGGGCCCGGATCAGGGCGGTTTCCACGAGGATGACGGCCTCGTCCTCGGCCATCGCCGGCTCAGCATCATCGACCTTTCCTCGGGCCAGCAGCCCATGATCAGCGGTTGCGGGAACTACGCCGTGGTGTTCAACGGCGAGATATATAACTTCGCGGAACTGCGGCGTGAGCTGGAAGGACTGGGGCATGTCTTCCGCACCCGCAGCGACACCGAGATCCTGTTGGAGGGCTATAAGGCGTGGGGTCGCGAGCTGCTGGGCCGCCTGCGCGGCATGTTCGCCTTCGCCGTCCATGATCGCCGCGCGAAGGTCCTGTTCGGCGCCCGGGATCCCATCGGCAAGAAACCCCTGTATTACCGCCTCGCGGGCGATACTCTGTATTTCGCCAGCGATCTGAACGCCTTGCGCGCGTCCGGCGTTGATTGCGGGCCGATCTCGGCCGAGGCGATGTCGTTGTATTTCTCCTTGGGTTACGTTCCGGCCCCGTACTGCATCCTTTCAGGCGCGCGTAAACTCGCTTCCGGCGAGGCCTTTTCCCATTCGCCCAAGGGTTTCGAGACCTGGACCTATTGGGACATCGCCCTGGGGAACGAGGATGCCTCCATGGACGAGGCCGCGGCAGTGGAACGCCTGGAGGGCCTGCTCGACATGGCCGTATCCCGACGCCTGGTCAGCGAAGTACCACTGGGCGCGTTCCTGTCCGGCGGCATCGACAGCAACCTGGTGGTTTCCACCATGGCCCGCGCGTCCAAGGAACCGGTCAAGACCTATTGCGCCGGCTTCGGCGAACGCACCGCCTTGCACGGCGTCCGGGACGAGCGCGAACTGGCCGCCGCCGCCGCCGCCCACTACCATTCCGTCCACGAGGAAATCCGCATCGCCCCGGACGGCGACGTCCAGCCGGCGTCGCTCATGCCCTACCTGGGCGAACCCCTCGCCGACCCATCCATCATCCCCACCTATCTGGTCTGCCGCGAAGCGCGCAAGCGGGTCACGGTGGTGCTCACGGGCGACGGCGGCGACGAGCCCTTCGGGGGGTATTCTTTCCGTTACCTCCCCCACCTGCGGGAACAGAAAATCCGGAGCATGGTTCCCGGTCCCCTGCTGGGGCCGCTGGCCGCTTCCATGGGAGGATTGGCCGGGATGCTGCCCGGACTGGGCCGCCTGCGCGTCCCCATGCGTAATCTGGCCGTAGGCCCGGGCGAGGCGTTCTATCTGGATCAATGCCTGTGGGCCGGCGAGGCCGGTCTGTTGGGCGGGTCCCTGGCTAAGCATCGGGATGCGGCCCGCGACCTGGTCCTTTCCCTCTACGCCAGGGCCGCCGGCCGCGACGATTTGACGCGCATGCTCTACGTGGACACCCGCTTGTACATGTGCGAAGACGTGCTTGTGAAGGCCGACCGCATGAGCATGGCCAACTCAATTGAGCTGCGCTCCCCGTTGCTGGACCAGGATCTGGTGTCCTTCGCGTTCACGCTGCCCGGCTCCTTGAAAATCAAAGGCGGCGAGTGCAAACGTCCCTTGCGGGAGGTGGCCCGCCGACGTATCGCCCCCGGTCTGGCCGATCAGCCGAAGACGGGATTTTCGTTTCCATTGGAATCGTACCTGCGCGCGGGGTGGAAGGCCGAATTCGAATCGGCCGTATTCGCGCCGGATTCGGTGCTACGGGAGCATCTGGATCTCGGCAAGCTGCGGGATGTGTGGAGGCGTTTCCAGGCGGGGGAAAACGGCAAGGTCGGTTTCCTATGGGCCGCGTTCGTCTTCGCCCTCTGGGCGGAAAACCCGGCCGCGCCCGTTCGCTCCTAAGCCCCGGCCTTGGGCTTGCCGAAGCGCGCGGCCAGCAGCTTCAGGCCGATGGGAATGGCCGCCAATCCGAATGTCTTAACGATTTTACGCGCGCGCGCCATGGCTTCGATCTTCTGCGGCACAAAGCGCTCCCCCGGTACCATGGGGACCGCTTTCGCCTTGAGACCGAGGTTCCACGCCGCATCCGCGGCAGCCGTGGCCTTGGCGTGCATGGGCACCGTGATCAGGATCAGCACCAGATTGCGGACCGAGCCGCGATCGTCGAAGCCCTCCAATTGCCTGCGAGCGGCCGCCAGGAACAAGTCAGCCTTGGATCGGTACAGGGTTTCCCTTTCCGCGGGCCCGTACTTGGCGGCGAACAGGAACACGCACACCTTGCGTAGGTCCTGCGCGGCCCAGGTCGAGGTCGGAAACTCCAATTCCTGCGGCTTGTCGAGATAGGGGTATTCCTTCTCCGCCATCCAATCGGCGAGCTTGAGCAGGCTGGCCAGGGCATGATCGAAACCGGCGTCCCTTTCGCCGCGCTCCAGCTTGAGGTCCAGGAATTTCCCCAGCGATTGCAGAAAGACCACGTAGGACCAGCGGCGCTCCCGATCCATGAGTTCCAGCGCGTCGGGATCGTCACCCGGGCCCAGGCAGATGCGCAGGTAGCGTTCCGCCAGATCCAGCCAGCGCTTTTCCCCCGTCAAGGCGGCGGCATCCAGGCAGGCGTTGATGGAATAGCCCCCCCCGCGGCCGGGTCCCTGGTAGGCGAGCTCGCGCGTAGCGGTGGCGAAGCCGGTGGGATTGGCGCTGAGGAAGCGGAACACGGTTCTGGAACCGTCCTGCATCCCCTCCACCCACTTGGCCAATTGCAGCAGGCAGCGCCGCGCGCGCCTATCCCCGCTCAGGTAATAGTACAGCAGCAGCCCGGTGGTGTAATTGTGCTCGTTGGAAGGGCCGCCGCCGAAACCGGAGGGAAGCGCTCCGTTCTCGGCGGCCAAGCGGGAATAGCTGCGATGCGTGGACGTGCCCGTATGCATGTAATGCGCCGTGTGCCAGAAGTAGCCGCCATTATAGGCGGATTTGTCCCCGTCGGTTCGGTATAGATCCACGTGCATCACATGCGCGCCCAGCTCCGCGGCCAGGGTGAACCAGCGCGTATCGCCGTTGCCAGCGAACTGGAGCAGGGCGGCCAGGATCCAATCGTACTGGTTGTTGTAATGCGACACGAATTCCCGTGAGCCCTGATAATGTTCGCGCTCATGATCGGCCGGAATCTCGCCGTAATTCCTCCATCCGAATTCGACGAAGCGTTCCCGCAGCGACTGGATGCCGCCTGGGCCCTCCAGGAACCCGCTGCCCAGGGAATTCCAGAAGGCGTCTTCGCCGAGCGGCGGGGAGGACAGGTATGGAAAGCAGCCGGAGGCGGCGTAGGCGGCCGCGTCCAAGTACGGGACCGCCGGGTTGCGGGCGCAGGCCAGCGCCGCGGACGCGTCGCCGGGGGCGGCGAAGTCGAGCCATAGCGTGCTGGCCGCCATCTCGCCGCCTTGCAATTCGAATTCAGCCGCTTCGGCGGCGGGAAAGGGCTCGGCCGTGAACCCATGCGCTTCCGCCCCCAGCCGGTTGGGGAAGGTTTGCCAGAAGGATTCCATGGCCAAGGCGATGGAAACGGCTTGGGTCTTGCCGGCGGCGCTTCCGGAACGGAAAACCAGGGCCGGATTGGCCCTTTTGCCTTCGCGGACCCCGGAGGGATCGCGGCCTTCGGCGCCCTCTTTCCCATTCTCCGGGCGGCTGAAGCGATAACCCTGGAAGCGGGGAGTGGGCTGGTTGTGCCGGTCCACCAGCGCCAGGCTCCGCCAGGCCTCGCCGCCGGGACCGCTTTGATGCACGGATACGGGGCCTGGGCCCGCCTCCGATTCCCCGTCGGCGGGATCGAGGCTGGCCGCGAAGGTTCCCCGCAAGGCCGGATCCAGCGGGAACGCGAAGCCGCAGCGCCGGAAGAAAACCGAGCCGCCATCGCCCAGATCCCAAAGGCCGCCGGGGTGGCGGGCCGGCCGGGGATTCCAGAGCGCGAACTCCATTTTGACCAGGGCCGTGCCGGCGAAGAAGAACAGGCGGCATTCCCCTCGGCAGAATACCGATCCCGAGGCGCTTACCAGATCCCCCGCCAGGAACACATCGGCCTGGGCCCGGCCCGCATGCTCCACTTCCAGGGATTGGATCTCGAACCGGAGCGGATTGCCTTCCGCGTCGATCATCAGCTCCGGGACGCCGGGATAGGCCAGCATTTCGGTCCCGCCGCATTCCGCCCGCCGGAGCGGGTAGAGCCAGGCCTTGTCGACGGCGAAGCGGGCGCGGCCCGTGTCCACCTCCAAGGTATCCGCCGTGTGACGTAGCGTGAGGGTTTCGCCGGGGTTCGGTCCGCCGGCACTCCCGCCTCCAATACCACCGGGATCATCCGCCGCCTCGATCAGCCGGTAGGCCCGGGGCCGGTTCATGGCGCCTGAGGCGGCCTGGAACCGCAGCAAGGCCCATTTGACGCTGCCGTCCGGCCAGCGGGCCAGGGTTTCCAGGTCCCGCAAGGTTTCCCCCTCCGCCGCTTCCGGGCAGATCAGGCGCAGGTTCGCGGCATCCCGCACGCGTCCTTGGGGCAAGGATATGCCCATGCGCACCGGCTGGGGCCCGGCGCGGAAATCGCCTCCTTGCAGGCGTATATCCAGCGAAAAGGGTTCAGGCGCCGTCATCACCCGACTCTTCCAGGGCCTTGGTTCCCGTCCCGCGGGCTTCGTTGGGAGTGCGCATGCGGATGATCCTGGCGGGGTTGCCGGCGGCGATGGCGAACTCCGGCAGGGGCTTCACCACCACCGCGGCCGCGCCGACGATGCATTTCCGCCCCACGTCCGCGCCGATGACGGCTTTATTACCCACCCACGCATCCGCCCCCACGCGCACTTGCAGAAGGACGCCCCGCTGTTCGCGGATGGGAGTCTCCAGATCCGCGCTGCCATGCTGCCCCATGCCGCTCATCACATGCACGCCCGTGCCCAGTAGCACGTCGTCCTCGATGGAGCACAAGCCCAGGTTGCAATACGGCCCGATATAGGCTCCCTTGCCGATGCGGATGCCCGGATGCACCAAGGTGGCGCCGAAGCAGATGCAAGCGTCCTTCCCCAATTCCGCCAAGGAGAGCTTGTAGAAGGCGAAGCGCAGGTAATTCCCGGGCAGGCCCGGGAAAAGGCTCATGAGCTGGGACCAACCATAGAACGCCTTATCCGTCCCCAGCAGCAAGGATTCCAGGCGGTAGAGGATCCACATCGGAAAGACCGGGATAAGGGCCATCCCGAGGAGAACGCCTTTCAGGAACGCTCGCATCAGGCCGGCCCCAGCGCGCGCTCGTACATGGCCGCATAGGTCGCATCCATGCGGGCCGGCAGGAAGCGCGCCTCGTAGCGGATGCGGGCTTTGGCGCCCATTTCCCGGGCGCGATCAGGCGCCGAGGCCAAGGCCAGCAGGCCTTCCGCCAGCGCCGCCGGATCCGAAGCCGGCACCAGCAGCCCCGTTTCGCCGGCCTCCACCACATAAGGATTCCCGCCCACGCGCGTCGCCACCGCGGGCAGGCCCGCCGCCATGGCTTCGATGAGGCTGACGCTGGTCCCTTCGTTCAGGCTGCACAACACGAAAGCGTCGCTGGCCCGGAGCCAGTCCGATACGTTGCGTTGGAATCCCGGCATGATCACGGCCTGTTCCAATCCCAGGGCTTTGCGCTTGGCCAGTATGGCTTCCTTCTCCACGCCGTCGCCGACCAGCACCAGTCGCAGGGAGGGATGCGCATCGATGGCCTTGCGCAGCGCTTCCAGCAGTCCGGGGATCCATTTGATGGGATCGAAGCGGCTGCACAGGATGAAATGGAAGGCGTGCGGATCCAGGCCCAGCCTGGCGCGCAAGGCGGCCCGATCCTCCTTGGCCGCGGGAAAGGAAATGCCGTTGTACACGACTTCAATCCGGTCCGGCGCGAAGCCCTCCACGTCGATGAGCGCTTGCTTGACGGCCGGGGAGACGGCGGTGATGGAATCAGCCCGGCCTTGCATGAGCGCATTGAAGATGCGCCGTTTGGGCGAAGGCGTATCGGGATGGAAGCGGCCATGCTCGGTGAAGATCACTTTCAGCCGGGGACGGAAAAGGCGCGCCAGGGCCCCGTAGAAAAACGGGGTGTATTGGTGGCAATGGATAACGTCGATGCCGTCCAAGGCGGTTTGGCGCGCGAGGCGGCGCGGCAGGCCGAAATCGAAACCGGGCTTGCGGTTGAGCAAGGTGACTTTGATGCCGTCCTTGCGGAGGCGTTCCCCTACTTCGCCTATGCTGTCCAGGCATAGGCAGGACACGGCGTATCCCGCGGGGGGAGTGCGGAGCATGCGTTCCACCAGGATTTCCGTGCCGCCGAAAGGGAGGCCGAGCACCACATGAGCCAAGTGGGGTTGTTTCAGGGAATGGGGTTGCATGGGATCATCGCCGCCTGGGGGTGGTTCGCGTTTCTCGGACTTCAGAACTCCCATTATACACCTGGTTGGCGGTATTATTCATCTGACCCCGGCATGCGCCGGCCTGGCACCGGCCTTCCCCGTGCCTGCCTTACCGACAGTCCCCCCGGCCGTTCCCGCGCCGGTCTTCCCGACGGCCCCGCCGGCCGCGGTGTTTGCACGGGAGGCGGCCAAGTTCGCCGCGTACAAGCGGTTCGCCAGCGCATTGTCGGGCCAGGCGCGCCGGAGTTCATCGCTGGCCCGCAGGGCCCGGCTTCCCTCCTGGACCGCCCGGAAGTATTCCGCCAGGGCCCATTGACCCAGATATACTTTGTCCGGGACCCATTGGGAAATTTCCGCGCTGAGGCGGGCCCGGACGGATTCCGGCTGCGCCTGGATCAGATCCGCCGCCTTGTTCTCCTGGCCTATGGCCAGGTACGCCGCCAGCGTCAGGCCGAGCATGACATCGCTTTTGCTCTCCACCTGGGCCTGTTTGGCCGCTTCCAGCGCCCGGGCCGGATTCTGGTTCTTGAGGAACAACAAGGTGCGCAGCCGCTCGGTCAAGGCTTTGGAATCGGGATCCAGCTCGGTCAGGTTTTCATAAACGGCGGCGGCGGAATCGTATTCCCCCATGGAGGCATGGATGACGGCGAGGGCGGCCATGGCCTGCGCGTTTCCGATGCGGGGCTTGACGAAGGGAAGCAGCAGGGCCTTCGCTTCCGCGAAGCTATCCGGCAAGGCAGCGATACGGGCTTTGCGCACGGCTATCTCCGCGGCCCGGTCCGGATCGGGGCGTCCCGGCCAGCGGTCCACCAGCTCCCTGGCGCTATCGGGATTCCGCTCCCGCACATAACTGTCGATGAGCATGAATCTGACCGAATCCCGCTTCGGATCGCCCGCCAGCACTTGGCGCAGGAAGGCCCGGCTCTCCGCCACCCTCCCCTGGATCAGCAGTTTCCCGGCCAGGGGGAGGAGTGCGTCCACGGAATCCGGATGGGCGCGGAAAAGGGCGCCGAATTGCTCTTCGGCCAGATCCGATCGGCCTTGCCAGCTCCGGACCCGGGCCAAGAGCAGGCGCGCGGGGAAATCACCAGGCGAAGCCGCCAGCGCGGCGTTCAGGGAGGCTACGGCCGCTACCGCGTCCCCTAGATGGAAAGCCAGTTCCGCCAGGAACATCCGGCCCTTCAGATCGCCGGGATGGGCCCGGACGTAGGCGGCGGCGAAGGCGAGCGCCTCTTTGGGGTTCCGGCTTTGCAGGCTTTTGCGGGCCAGGAGATCCACCACTTCCAGGGAAACGTAAGGGGTGTAGCCACCCTTGGCGCGGTAGGCCTTTTCGTATTCGCCTTCCGCGGCGGCCAGATTGTTCTCCGCGGACAACCGGCGCGCGTTTTCCAGGTGCCGGGAGTAACGCTGTTCGGGAAGAATGCGGTGGATAAGGGGGGCGGCGAGGAAAAGCACGGGAATGAAAAGCAAAAGCCGAAACTTTTTCATGGTTTGTTCATTTCCGTGGGGCCAACTGTTCCATCAAGGATGGGTGCGGCAACAGTTGTGTAAGTTAATAAATTATCTTATCATCCCGTTAAATGAAGACTCCGACGAAAAAACCCAAAGAGGAACAGGACGGGGAGTCGGAGCACGACTCCAGTCCGCTCTCGCGACGTCCGGTTCCCTCCATCACCAGCCTGTTCCATTTCCTCTGGCTCAAGAAATGGGTCATCCTGACCCTTTGGCTGGTGCTGGCCATCCCGACCGGTATCGTGCTTTCCATATTCGATCTGCCGCGATCCTACACCGCCAGCACGGTACTGCGCTTTCCCGCCGTGGTGGGAGCGCAAAACAACGTGATGCGCGACGTCGCCATCACCGAGGGTGAAAGCATCATGAGCATCATGGAAAGCTACCAGGTGCTTTCCTCCACCATCAAGAAGCTGCATTTGCGCCTGCACATACTGACCCCGGAGCAGTTCCGGTCGGGCTTCCTGAAGGCCATCGACTACAGCGAATCGCTGGGCGTCGGCAAATACACCCTCAAATTCGCCGAAGGCAGGAAGATCGACGTCTTCTTCATGCCGAGAGGCTCCTCCGCCGAGTACCCGATTTTCAGCGGCCGGCCGGTGGAAAACCGGATCAGCGTGCACGGGCTGGAACTGCAGTTCGAGCCCACCTTCCTCGCCACCGCCAAGGGGCGCGTGGTGGAAATGAAATTCGAAAAGCTGGAAAGCACCATCGCCTCCCTTAAGGAAAGCCTCGCCACCAAAATGCTCGGCAGCTCCAATTTCGCGGTCTCCATAAAGGACAAGGATCCTTTCCTGGTGGCGGATGTTGCCAACACCCTACGCGAGGAGTTCCTCTCCGTGTATTACGGGACCACGGATGTCCAGGACGTGGGCATCCTGGTGCAGATGGAAAAGGATCTGGAATTGGCGAAGCAGAAGCTGACCAAGAGCCAGGATGAGCTTTCCCAATATTACGCCCAGCATCCGGAGCTGATGCGCCCGGCCGGAGGCACCCCGGGGGACAATCTGGCCTATCTCGAAGCCCGGCAGACCATCGAGACCGTGCAGCAAAGGCGCACCCGGCTGCAAGGCATCATGGCGGCCAAGGATCCGGCCGCCACCGGGGACAAGCGTTTTTTCTGGGCCACGGAATTGTTGCAGGTCCTATCCGAGTCCGGCGAGGCCAAGGCCAACATCCTGAAATCCGGCCTGGCGGAAATCAACGCCCGCCAGGTCACGTACCGGGCCACCTTGGGGCCGGAGCATCCCAAAATCCTGGCAGCGGAAGAGGAGAAGGAAGAGCTTTACCGCCAATTGGATGAAACCGTGGCTTCCGTGATGCGCCGGATGGAAAAGGATCTGTCGGACGCGAAAATCAAATTCGCCAGCTCCGCCCCTTCGGGCGGCAACGTGGCCGTGAAGGTGCAATTGGAACTGGAGCGCATGAATGCGGTCAACAAGAACAATGAGCAGATCTACGGCAGCCTGCAGGAAAGCTACAACCGCGCCAAGCTGGTGACCGGATCCGAATTCTTCAAGGTGACGGTGGTGGACCAGGCCCGCCCGGCCGTTTACGAGCCGCCTTCCTTTGAGACCCGGCTGGTCATCGCCGCCTTGGCGGTCCTGCTCCTGATGGTGATCGTGCCGGCCATTTTCCTCATCCTGCCGATCATCTTCGTCAAGATTTGGACCCGGCAAGACGTGGAGAACATCCTCGGCTTGAGGTTCCTGGGCGCCGTCAGCCAACGTTCCCTGACGCCCGCCGGCAAGGCCGAAGCCAAGGATCGGGATGGGGGGGACATCGATCCCGCCTTCATGAAAAAGGAAGTGGACCCGTTGCTGCTCTACCATGGCAAGGGGTATACGCTCCAGGACGTGGAGGCTTTCCGCATCATCCGCGAAGAGGCGGAGAACACCTTCCGCACCACCGCCCATCCCGGGAAATACTGCCTGATGGTCACCTCGTGCCATCCGCACGAGGGGAAATCGACCTGCGCCAGCAACCTGGCCATGACCTTCGCGCGCAAGGGCAAGCGCACCCTGCTGGTGGACGCGGACTTCCGCATGGGGCGCATGCATAAGATTTTCAATCTGGACGTGCCCATAGGCATAGACGAACTGCTGAACCAGGAGGACATGAGCCTCACGCAATTCCTGGAAACGTCCGCCTCCGCTTTCCGGCTCACCTTCCAGAACAACCTGGTGCTCGCCCCGCGCAAGCTCCCCAACGCCAACGCGGGGGAACTGGTCAGCTCCGATCGCTTCAAGGAATTCATCAAAATGGTGCGGGAGCAATTCGATGTCGTCATCATCGATACGCCCCCGGTGATGATCACTCCCGAGCCCCTCTCCCTGGCCGAGGCGACCGACGGCGTGATCTTCGTATGCCGATCGGGGGAAACGTCGGCCTTCGAGGCCCGCGAAGCGGTGGCCTCCCTGCAGGATAGGAACGTGCAGGTCGCCGTCATCCTCAACGGCGTACGGGACACGGTTTTCCACCGAAGCCGCTACCGGAAATATTCCTATTACTACGAAGTGCAACCGACTCCCGGCAACCAAGGCGGAAACTAGCTCCCGATGCTGATCGTGGGCTTCCTCCTCGTCGGCACCGCTCTCAACCTGGTATTGGGCTTCCTGGTCCAATTCAAATCCTACCGCAAATCGCTGAGCTGGACCCTGCTGGGCTTAAGCGCCCTGTTCGCGACCTACCTGTGGATCGCCTACCTTTCCGTATTCTCGGATTCGACTCCGGCCCTGTTCCGCTATGCGCGCATCCTGCAGGCTTTGGGCATCCTCATTTCCCTGGGGATCCTGGAGCTGACCAGGCAATTCCTGCGCGGCAGCGGCAGCGAACCGCATGGAAAAAGGCGGGGTTGGCGGGACGGCCTGTTTCTCGGCGTTCTGGCCGGGTCCGGTTTGGGCCTGGCCCTGCTCGGTTTCTCCGGCAAGGCGGGGATGTCCTGGGCCGAAACAACCCTGGCGCCGGCCTTCGAGGGTGCCTCAATGTTCGTGCCCGCATTGCGCGTGCTGGTATCGGTATACACCTTGTACGTGCTCGAGAGCACCTATCGCTATGCCCAGGATTACCAGCGCCGCATAGCCCGTCTGGGATTCATCGGCTTGGGCAGCCTTGCCATCTTCCACATCGTCTATTTCGCCAAGGTGCTCATCTACCGCACCTTGCCGGACCATTTTCCGGAGGCTTCTTCCGTCATCTATGCGGTGGGCTATCCCGTCATCCTGGCCGGGTTCCTGCGCTACCGGTTGGGCTCCGAGCGCATCACCGTGCCCCGGGACACGGTCTATTCCTCCGCCACCGTTTTCCTGACCGGATCGGCCTTCCTGGGCGTGACCCTCACCATCTTCGCCTTCCGCTGGCTGCGCATCGATTTCAGCTATTTCGAGCGCTTCCTGCTCATCTTCTCCCTCTGCTTCCTGGCGGTGCTGGTGCTCGGCTCCGGGACCATGCGGCGGCAGGTCACCCGCTGGGTTAACGAACAGATCTTCACGCGCAAATACGACTACCAGGACCAGTTCTTCCGCCTGCATGAGTCGGTCATGTCCGGCGCCGACGTGGACGGGGCCCTGACCGGGCTGGTCGAGAACATGAAGTATTCCGTGACCGTTAACGACGCCTATTTCTTCATCCTCAACTGGCAGGACGGGAATTTCTACCAGCATGAGAACAAGGAAGAGGCCACCCGCCGCGGACTGACCATCAACGGGGACAGCGCCTTGGCGCGTTTGCTGGCCAGGGAGGGCGCGCCCGTCGATTTGCTCGCCACCGATTCCGGCGGGGAGGAAAGCAGGAAGACCGCGGCCCAGGACGAATTGGTGGCGCAACTGGGCTTCGACGCTTTGTTCCCGATCCAGGTGAGCGGGCGCTTGGCCGCCATCCTGGCCCTCCAGGGCGGCCGCATCCGCCCTTTCGACGGGGAGGATCTCGATCTCATCGCCGTCTTCACCAACTCCATAGGCGACGTCCTTTTCAAGAACCGCATGCAGAAGGAACGCATCGCGCAAAAGCAATTCGAGTCCTTCCACCATGTGTCCGCCTTCATCATCCACGATATCAAGAACCAGATCGCCACCTTGAGCCTTTTGCTGCGCAACGCCGAAAAGAACCTGGGCAATCCGTCCTTCCAGGCCAGCATGCTTAATTCGGTGAAAAGCTGCGCCGGAAGCCTGCAAAGCCTGATCGACCGCCTGGCGGTGATCCCCAAGCAAGAGGAGCTGGAGCCGGAGGAGCATCCCCTGGGTCCGGTGCTGGAAGAGGTGGCCTCCGATTCCGCGCTGCCATCGCTGTCCGGCCTGGAGTTCACGCTGCGGAGCGAGGGTGATTCCGCCGTCGCCATCGATCGGAAGGCCCTGTTCTTCGTCGTGAAGAACCTCGTCACCAACGCCCTGGAGGCCATGGGCGGGCAGGGAAAGCTCGGGATTTCCTACGGGCCCCTTTCCGCTTCCGTACCGCCCAAGTTACGTACGCTTTTCGGCGGCGGGGAGCGGTTCTTCTCGGGCTATGGCGGCTATGTCCTGGTCGAGGACAGCGGATCGGGCATGGATCCGGATTTCGTGCGCCGGCGCCTGTTCGAGCCGTTCGCCACTACGAAGGAAAAAGGGGTTGGCATAGGGCTTTACCAGTGCAAAACCCTGGTCGAAAAGATGGGGGGGCGCATCCTCTGCCATTCCGAGCCCGGGAAGGGAACGGAGTTCTGCATCCTGCTCGCCCGTCCCAAGGCGGCGCCGGATTGATGTCCGCCCATCGGGCCCGGGCCATCCGCGCGGAGCCGGTCAAAAAGCTATACTTCACCCAAGGCCTTCGGGCCCTCCGGCGTCGCAACCATTACCTTTTGATTTTCAGGAAGACCGCATGATCAAACTGCTTTTGATCGAAGACAACCTGGGCCTGCGCGAGCAGATGAAATGGGCCCTCAATTCCGATTTCGAGGTATTGGAAGCGGAAACCCTGGAAGGGTGCATGGAGATCCTGCGCCGCCAGCGCCCGGGCGTCATCTGCCTCGACATGGGCCTGGAAAACAAGCCCGAGCGCGGCATGGAAATCATCGACGCGGTGCTGAACCTGGATCGCATGGCAAAGATCGTGGTGATCACCTCCAACATGAGCGCCGATTTGGGCAGCCGCGCGGTGGAACGCGGGGCCTTCGACTATCTCCAGAAGCCGGTGGACATCGAGGAGCTGAAGGTGATCCTGGCGCGCGCCTCCCGCATGAGCAGCCTGGAGAAGCCCCCTGCGGAAAAATCCGCGCCCGGCCTGCCCAGCGAGGCCGACAACCTGATGATCGGCCGCAGCGAGCCCATGCGAAAGATTTTCGAGCATATCCGCAAGCTGGCCAAGACGGATGTGAACGTGCTCTTGGGGGGGGAAAGCGGCACCGGCAAGGAGCTGTGCGCCCGGGCCATCCATTACCACAGCCACCGCAGCAACGAGATCTTCGTGCCCATCAATTGCGGATCCATACCCGCCACCCTGATGGAATCGGAGCTGTTCGGCTACGTGAAGGGCGCTTTCACGGGCGCGAACACGGACAAGATGGGCCTGATCGAATCCGCCCACAAGGGCACATTGTTCCTGGACGAAATCGGCGACATGCCCATGGGGTTGCAGGTCAAGCTGCTCCGTTTCCTACAGGATCAGAAGCTCCAGCGCGTGGGGGAGACCACCTTCCGTTCCCTCAACGTCCGCATCATCGCCGCCACCAACAAGACCAACCTGTCCGAAAAAGACAATACCGCCATGCGGACCGATCTCTACTACCGCCTCAGCGAGTTCGAGATCAACCTGCCCCCCCTGCGGGATCGCAAGGACGACATCCCCCTCATCGCCGCCGCCATCATCGAGGCCAACCGCGCCAAGTTCGGCCAGCCCCGGCTCAAGCTCAGCAAGCGCGCGGAGCAGATGCTCCAGAACTACAGCTGGCCCGGCAACGTGCGGGAACTGGAGAACAAGCTCAACCGCGCCTCCATCACCTGCACGGGCCAGATCATCGAGAACGAGGATTTGCAGCTTTCGGAAACCTCCTTCACCGTGCTGTCCTACCGGGAAGCCCGCCAGATGTTCGATCGCAACTTCCTGCTCAACGCCCTCAAGCAGGCGAAAGGGAACATCAGCCTGGCCGCCAAGGTCACGGGCCTCACCCGGCCTACCTTGTACGACATGATGAAAAAGAACGGCATCACCGTGCAGATGGAAGCCAAGATGGAAGAGAAAGGCCCGGACCGCGATGGCGCAGGTTAAGGTATACGGCCTGCGTACCGCACTGTCCGCCAATCGCGATCGCTGGTCGGCCCTCATCCACGCCGCCTTGGTGGACACCCTGGCTTTGCCTCCCGAAAAGAAATTCCAGCGCTTCCTGCCCCTGGAGCCGGAGGATTTCCTCTATCCCGCGGACCGCAGCCCGGCCTATACCATCATCGAGATCAGCATGTTCGCCGGGCGTTCGCAAGAGGCCGTCAAAGCGCTGGTGAAGAGGATCATGGCCGATGCGCAGGCCTCGCTGGGCCTTTCCGCGCCTGATATCGAAATCACCGTCACGGAAACGCCCCGCCATTGCTGGGGCATCCGCGGCAAAACCGGGGACGAGCTTGCGCTCGCCTACAAAGTCGATGTTTGACGGGCCGCGACACCCTGCTCGCGGGTTCATCGCCCTTCCGGGTCCTTTCCATGCGGCGTTGCTGGCTTGCCTCGCCTGGTGCCTGGTCGGCTGCCTCCTCGGCTGCAAAGGCTCCCCGGTGCTCGAAGCCGAGCGCATGGCTCCCGTGGGCAGCGAATTCATCCGCCTTTATGGTGACGGGCACGCCGAGTACGGCTTCGCGGTGGTTAAGGAGAACCTCAAGGCGCAGGGAGGCTATCGTTACGCGCAGGATACGGTATGGTTCCTGGCCGATTCGTTCAAGGAGCATTTCCCCGCCGGCTACCTTCCCGTCAAGGAAGGCGTGCTTTACATGGAGAACGGGCTCCATTTCAAGATCAAGAAAAACACCCTGAAATAACCGGGAACTGAGATGGGCAGAAAAGATCCCCGCATCGATGCCGCCATCGCCAAGTCCGCGGATTTCGCCAAACCCATTCTCACCCATCTCCGCAAACTGGTGCACCAGGCCTGCCCGGACGTGGAAGAGACCGTCAAATGGGGCATGCCCTTTTTCCTCTATCGCGGCGGGATCCTCTGCCACATGGCGCATTTCAAGGCCCATGCCGTATTCGGTTTTTGGAAAAGCTCGCTGGTGGTGGCCCCCAAAACCGGTGTCGCGCCCCGAGGAGATCCGGACAAGGGCATGGGCCAATTCGGCAAGCTCACCTCGCTTAAGGATTTGCCTTCCGATAAGGCCATGATCGCCTACGTCAAGACTGCCATGCGGTTGAACGATGAGGGCGTGAAATCGCCCACGCGCGGCAAGAACGCCAAAGCGAAACCCCCCGTGTCCGAACCGGCCTATTTCCTGGCCGCGCTCAAGCGCGACAAGGCCGCGGCCGCCACCTATAAGGCGTTCAGCCCCAGCCAGAAGCGGGAATACGTGGACTGGGTAACGGAGGCGAAAACCGAAGCCACGCGGGAAAGCCGCTTGGCCACGGCCCTGGAATGGATGGCGGAAGGCAAGCACCGCCTCTGGAAATACCAGAAGTAGGGGGAACAGCCGCGGCCTGGCGACTCCCGTTACCTGGCTGCTACGGGCGCATTCAGCGCGCTATCTTGAAATTGAAATTCGGGGTCTTGAGCGCCCCCCACAACCGCAGCCAAATGGGCAGGATCATCTCCTGGCCGCGCGCGGCGGAAATGTCGCCCAGATCCAGCACGTCCTTCCAACCGAACCCGTTCTTCAGCAGATCGGTCACCTTGGCTTTCGCTTCCGCATCGTTGCCGCACATGAACATGGTGTGATCGCCGCCCGCCAGCCGGGACGGATCCACCATCAGGTAGGCATTGGTGGTGTTCAGGGTCTTGACCACCTTGGCGCCGGGGAAGGCTTTCTGGAGCTGCTCGCCCACCGAGTCGGTATTGGACACGGACAGGGTGGGAGGCATGCCTTTGGAGAAATCCAACGGGTTGGATATGTCAATGACGATTTTGCCGTTGAGATTATCCACGCCGGCCAAGGTGAGCGCCGACAGGGATGCCGTTCCAGCGGTGCAATTGAACGCCATGTCTCCGAAAGCGGCAGCCTCCGCGAAGGTGCCGTGGGAGGCGTCCGGGCCGGCGGATTGCGCCCAGGCCACCGCCTTCTCGTTTCCCGCCGTGCGCGAACCCATTTTGACTTTATGCCCCAAT
>JBDSWM010000124.1:0-4615 GCA_039926685.1 Fibrobacteria bacterium
AAAGCAGGTCGCGCGCCGTCTCCATCCTTTTTTGCAGGATCCATTTATTGGGCGGCGCGCCGTAGATTTTCGCGAAGCGCCGCTTGAAAGTGGATAAGCTGACATTGGCCAGGAAGGCGATTTCCTCCAGGCCGATATTGGTGGTGAGGTTGTTTTCCACCGCTCGCCGGATGGCCATATCCTCCGGGAGCGCGCTTTTCGAACACTGGAAGGACAGGAAACGCTGCGGATGCCTCTCCAGCAGGTACAGCATCAATTCCTCGAATTTCACTTTTTTCATGGCCGGACTAATGCCGCCGCCGCCACCGAGCATCCCCTCCAGGGAGGCGATGAATCCGTTGATGAACGCGTCCTTCTTGAATGCGAGATAAGGCTGATCGGCCTTGGAAGCGCCGGCCAACGCGGCGATCCGGTCCCTGTACTTGGCGTGGAAGCCCGAGAGCGTGGCGTTGCTGAAGAAAATCAGGATGCTCCGGAACCGGGTTTTCGCCGATAATCGCATCGAGACCAGGCAATTGCCGCTGGAAAGGAAATGGAATTCATCCGCCTTGATGTCCACCTTCTTTTCCGCGAAATGGATCGTCTTTTCCCCGCTGATCACCAGGCTCACGGCATTCTTGTTCAGAACGCTGCGTCCTTCGAACTCCCCCGCGGGCGCGGCATAGGCATGGAATATCAACTCGTCCGCCTGGCTTTTCTTATCCGCGAAAATGTCCTCGGGCAGGTTGAATGGGCGCATGCCCATTCAATTTAATCGAACGCGCCTCAAGGCCTCAAGGCCGCAAAAGCTCCCACAATTTCAGGCCCACCGTGCCGGCCGATTGCGGATTCTGGCCGGTTACCAGGCGGCCGTCCACCTGGACATTGTCGGTCCAGTTGGGAGCGGGCACATGATGCGCGCCCCGCTCGGTCAATTTGTCCGCCAGCAGGAAAGGCACCACTTCCGTCAAGCCCACGGCTTTCTCCTCCTCGTTGGTGAACGCCGCCACTTTTTTCCCGCGTACCAGATAGCCGCCATCCGAGAGCTTCACGTTCACCAGGCCCGCGGGGCCGTGGCATACCGCGGAAACGGCTCCGTGGTTTTCATAGATGGCGGCGGCGATGCGGGCGATGGCGGCATTCTCGGGGAAATCCCACATGGCGCCGTGCCCGCCTACGAAATGGATGGCCGCGTAGGCTTTGGCAGCCTTGGCATCGACCTTGTCAGGGGTAAGGGTATTTTTCAATCTGGCCTGCACCTCCGCGTTGCCCCAGAACTCGGCATTGACGGGATCCTTCAGATCGAAACCGTCTACCGGAGGCTCGCCGCCTTTGGGGCTCATGAAATCGATTTGCACGCCTTTGTCATGCAGCACCTTCCAGGGGTGCGCCGCTTCGGACAGATACCAGCCCGTGGGCTTGCCCGTGCTGCCTTTGATGTCGTGGCTGCTCAATACGAATAGGACGAGGATCGGATTCATGTAGGCTTCTCCCGGTAATTGTCTTGTGAAAGGTCTTCTGAAGATACGCCGCGCACGATCCCGCAGCGAGGATAAAAATCACCGATTTGAAGTGAGGTAGATCACTCCCGCTCACGCCTTCACGCCTTCTGGCGGCTCAGGGTCTCGCGCGTGACGCCGAGATAGGCGGCGAGATGCTTCTTAGGCACCCTTTGCGCCAGGCGGGGATATTGCTTGAGCAATTTCCGGAAGCGGGTTTCCGCCGGATCCTGCAGCAAGGAGATGATCCGTTTCTGCAAAGCGATGTATCCCAGATTGGACTTGATCCGGAAGAAACGCTCCATGGCCTGGACCTTCTTGCAGATTTTCTCGCGGTCCTTGAGAGCCAGGCACAGCACTTCGCAATTCTCCAGGCAATCGATGAATATGGAAGCCTTGGTCTGCGTTTGATAGGCATTGTAATCCGTGCACCACCAATCCTCCATGGCGAACTGGAGGATATGCTCCTTGCCGTTCTCATCCAGGACATAAGCCTTCACCATGCCCGCGGCCACCCAGAAATCATAGGGCACGGGATCGCCTTGCTGGACCAGATATTGATGCTTGCGGAATTTCCTGGACGTGAAATGCCGGGATACGAACTCCCATTCCGCATCGGTAAGGGGGCTGATGGCTTCTATGTGGGCGCGCAGATCCATGGGCATTCTTCCCTGGAAAGATACCTAAGCCGGCTGGGACCGCCATCACAATATGGCGCCCCCATTAAAGTAGGCCAGTTTAGCTAGGGCGAGGAAAACCAGCGCACGCCTTTCTCCAGCAGGGCCGGATCCACGTCCGCGGCCACCCGCTTTCCCAGCATCTCCAGGTTCATGGCCCGCAGTTCCTTGCGCCAGGCCTCGTCCGCCTTATGCATCACCCCGGCGATGGCGCATACGCCCTTGTCCCGTTGATCCTTTTTACGGCAGGGATTGTTCCTGCGGATTTCCGTGCATTGGAAAGTGGAGCGACGGCCTTCCACCGCCTCCACTATGTCCAGGAAGGAAATGTCCTTGGGCGGGCGGTTGAGCCGATAGCCTCCCGAGGGACCCAAAGTCGACGCTACCAAGCCCGCCTGCGCCAGCGATTGCAGGGCCTTGGAGAGATATTCCTTGGGCACGCCGTGGAACTCGGCCAAATCCTTGGTGGAAACATGCGACTCCGCCGGCATGGATGCGAGGATGGAGCAGCAATGCAAGACCCATTCCACTTGATTGCCGAGTTGCATCTACAGACCCGCTTTGTCCAGGCCGAGCATGGAGTCCTTGCTGCCGGGCACGGGCCGGAAGGCCACGCCGATGCGGTTCCAGAAGTTGATGGATCCGATCACGTAGGTAAGGTCGGACAATTCCTTTTCGGAAAACACGGCCCGCGCTTCCTGGAAATCCTCCGTCTCCACGCCATGGGCGCCGATGCGGGTGAGTCCCTCCGTCCATTCCAAGGCGGCCTTCTCCCGGGCGGTGAACAATTCCGACTCGCGCCAGAAGGCGAGATGGTGTATTTTCAATTCCCGTTGTCCCCGCAGCCTGGCTTCCTTGGTATGCATGTCCACGCAATAGAGGCAGCCGTTCAGCTGCGATGCGCGGATCTTGATCAGGTCGATGAGGTCGAGGCCCAGGGGCGATCCCGCCAGGGTTTTATCCAGCGCCACCAGGCTCTTGAAGGTGTCCGCGGAATACTGCGCATAATCGATTCGCTTGGCCATGGAGCGCTCCTATCGGAGAAAAAGTTATTAAGGACAATTTATATCCTTAATTGACGCTCGTCAAAAGGCCGGGATCCCGGCTGCTTTCCCGGCTGCTTTCCCGGCGGCTTTCCCGTCTGCTTAAACCGCTCATGTTTCAGATTCCGTTGCGATCGGTAACCGCGGGGAAACCAATGGGAACCGAATCGAAACACCAGCTGCCTTATAATCATGTTTATTTAAGGGTGATGCAGGTGATCGACAGGGATCGATCAAGATCGATCATAAAGGAAAGCCAATGAATCCCATCCGCCAATCGATCCGCAACCTGGGCTTGCTTCTTGCCTCGGCTTTTTCAGGCCCCATATTCGCGCAGGCTCAGCCGCCCCTGCCGGTTTCGGCTTCCATATCCGCGGCCAACCCGGTGCGCAAGGTCCTGATCATAGGGATTGACGGGCTGCGGTCCGACGCTTTGATGGCGGCGCGGGCTCCCCGCATCAAAGCCTTGATGCAAGAGGGATCCTTCGCCCTGGACGCCTGGTCGGACAGCATCACCAGCAGCGGTCCGGGATGGAGCAGCCTTTTGACGGGAGTCTGGCATGGCAAGCACGGGGTTCTCGGCAATGGCGGCATGGAGGCGGCCTACGAAGGGCAAGCCTATCCGCATTTCTTCCGCCGGCTCAAGGCCTTGCGGCCCCATCTCCGCACGGCCTCGATAGTGAATTGGAAACCCATCAACGACGTGCTGGCCGGGCCTTCAGGAGCGACGGATGTCCTCCTCTCCCCGGAAGACGACGAAACCGTGGCCGCGCAAGCTTCGGATTTGCTGAGCAAGGGCGATCCGGATGTGATGTTCCTGCATTTCGACAATCCCGATCATTACGGGCATACCTATGCCTTCTCGCCGTATTCGCCTTTTTATCTGTACGCCATCCGCCGCACGGACGATCGCGTAGGCCGCGTGCTGGACGCCCTCGCCCGCAGGCCGTCCCGCGCACAGGAGGAATGGCTGATCCTGGTCGTCACCGATCATGGCGGCGTCTGGCGCCATCACGGCGAGGATATTCCCGTGTGCAGACGCATCCCTTTCATCGTGTCCGGCGATGGCGCCGCGCATGGGGAGTCGCTGGCGGGCATCAGCCAGGTGGATATGGCGCCCATGGTGCTGGAATATATGGGAGCGGCCCTGGATCCGACCTGGAGCTGGGATGGACGGGCGCGCGGATTGCGGCCGATGGTCGTGGCCGCGGTGCAAGGAGAACCCTCGCCTACCGCGACCATGCGGCCCTGACTATGGGCGGTGCTTCAGGGCGTGGCTTCCAACTGCCGATTTCAGGCGGCGATGTTTTCCAGGAAGTCGCCTTTGGCCGCGCTTTCCAAGATCGGGTCGGTATCGGTCAGGTTACCCGATCGGAAGCTTTCGGCCATCTTGCGGTAGGTCTCCATGCCCCGGTCC
>JBDSWM010000125.1:0-6919 GCA_039926685.1 Fibrobacteria bacterium
GGAACGCGCGGAAGGCGGAGATCGTCCTCCCCGTGAAGCCGGATTAGACCGCAATGGCGGCGATCGCGGCCCCCGCAACGACCGAAACGACCGTGGCGATCGCGGTGACCGCTTCGGCGGACGCGACCGCGGCGGACGCGGGCATGATCGCCATGAACGCGGCGGACGCGAAGGCGGAGAACGTAATTTCAGCGGCGGACGCGAGGGCGGCGATCGCAATCGCAGCCGCTCGGAATCCTTTGGCGCCGAACGCGAAAGCGCGCCTGCGGAAAATGCGGTCCGGCCCGCTCCTGCGGCTTCGGAAGGCCCTGTCCATAGCGCCCCGGCCCTGGCCCCGCGCCGTCCCCTGCCCTCCACCGTGGACCATGAAGTCGAGCACAAGGAAATCCCGGCACCGGATTCCCCCGCAGCCGTTTCCGCCGCCGAGGACGCATTGTTCGCGCGCGACGAATCCGATATGCAGCATGGCCGCCGCAATCAGCTGAAGAAGAAGCCCCGCTTCAATGTAGCCGATGAAGAAGTCAAGGCTCCGGAAGAAACCAAAGCCTGATTGGCCTGCCGCTCCAAGGGAGCGGCGCTCCGAAGGAGCGGCTTCATTTCGAATCAGAGCGGACTTCCCGCCAGGGAACGCATCTAAGAAGGGCGGGTAATCACCTGCCCTTTTCAATATCCCGCTTTTAACTCTCGCTTATCCAGTCCAGACTATCCGCATCCGGGTGGGACCCGGTTTCCCCATGGAAGGTCGATAAGGCCGCCGCGCCTTCAGATGATGGAAACGCCTAGGCTCAGGGAAAGATGGACGCCCCAATACGAGGACGAGTGATTGCCCACGATGGTAAAGGGAACTCCGAATTGCAGCGACAGGAGATCCGCAACGTCCACAATCAATCCGGGTTCCGGAATGACCTGGTAGCCTCCGGTGGATTGCTGGGATTTGCCGTTATAATCGTCCTGCAATCTGAAAATCGCCGCCAAGCCCAGATAAGGCGTGAACGGATCCACCAAATAACCGACCTGGCCATGCACGAAGGCCAGATCGCCCGGATCCAGTTTGTTATCCTCTTTGGAGGAAAAATGGAATTCGAATCCCGCCTGCGCCTCCCCGTAGATCTTTTCCTTGGAAGCCATCCCCGTCAGGGTCAAAGCGAGAAAATCGTGATCCATTGCAACGGTGCTTTTCTTGAAACCCAGGCCATAAGTGAGATCCAAACCCACATTGTACGGCCGATAGGTATAGCGGATGCCCCCTTGCATATTGGCCGGAAACACCGAGACGGTATCGCCCCTGATCTGGGGGTAGTGATGTGAGTTAAATGGGATTTGCAAATGCAATTCGAAACCTTGCGGCAGGCCGAGCCGCGCCTCGATCGGGAAATCCCATTGATAGGGAAGGCTATCCGTGGAATATTTGATCTTTTTTCCGGTGGTATCATAGCTGCCGGTGCTCGATCGGAATTGCACGCCGGTTTCGAACTGGAACCGCCAGGCAGGCAGGGACAGTCCTTTCTGGAGAAACGCCTTGTCCCGATAGGGAGCGGCGATCTCCAACCGGATGGAGTCCCCTTTGCCTACGGATAGGTTGCGGGAGGAATTCCTGAAAATGGATTCGCGCGGCAGCGCCTTGAGTTGGGAAACGCCCGGAAGCACCAGGCTGTTTACATAAGGGGAAGGTCCTATCCGGACACCGTCCAGCCAGATTTCCGAACTGTCAGGTTCGGTGGCGACTTCCAGATAGCCATAGTGGGTTGGGATCTCCCGGTTCATCTGGGTGACCTGGCCCTCGGCGATATACACATCGGGAATGGCCAAGGTATCATGGCTGGGCAAGATGAGCCAGAGATTATAACGGCCCACGGGCAGTTCGCGGTTTTCCAAAGGAGTGTCGCCCAGGTACTTCATGTCGGGATAATCGGAACTGGTGTACCAGATTTCCGCGCGGCTGGGACTGGAATCCAGGCTTAGGAATCCAGTGGCGGTCGCGACACCCGCGCCGGCTAGCAGGATAAACGCCCAGAGAGTCAATGCATTCATTCCAAGGCGGTTCATCCTCACCCCATTTCAATACGTTGCGATACGGAATTTAGATTTTTCTAAAATGCATTAATATGCTAGATTTTCGGGCTGGAAATGCAAGCCCAACCTCGACTTCCAGGAAAATTCCATGAGCGATAAGGTGATATGGCTGGAGGGAATGGTTCTTTCCCCCCACCACTTGCAACAGTCCGATTTCCTCGCGGATGCCTCGGTAAACGCGAGGCTGCAATTCCTCTCCCCCTTCTATTACGGTTTGGCTTCATTGGAAATCGATAGGGATCCTCTGGACAATGGGTTCTTCGCCCTGCGCGATGTTTCCGGGATCTTCCCGGATGGAACGCACTTTTCCTCCCCGCGCACCGATCCGCTTCCGGACCAGCGCCCTTTCGAAGCCTTTTTCCCCGCTGCCAGGGAAACACTGGGCGTGTACTTGGCCGTTCCCGCGTTCACGGCGGGCAACGTCAACCTGGCATTCCAAGGCGCTGAGAGTAAACCTGCGCGTTACCTGGGATTGGGGCGCGACGTCCCCGACGGCAATTCCGGAGGCAATACCAAGGAAATCGTTTTCGGGCGGCTCAACGTGCGGCTGCTTTTCGACGGCGAATCCCCCACCGGTTTCCAGACCCTCAAGATCGCGGAATTGACGCGCGACAGCCAAGGACGGGTCCAACCCAGCGATCTCTACTATCCGGCCTCGGTGCGGACCATCGCGGCGCAGGGATTGATGGTGCAGTTGAAAAAACTGATGGACAGTTGCCTGCAGAAAAGCAATTACCTGATGGGACAGCGCGCCCAGAAGGCCACCGGCATCGCCCAATTCAATTCCGAAGCCATCACCAACTATCTCCTGCTATCCGCCATCAACGGCGCGCTTCCGGAAATCATCCATTTCCACCAGAATCCCTTTTCGCATCCGGAAGTGCTCTTCCGCCGTTTGCTGGGTTTCGCCGGCAGCCTCATCAGTTTCGGCCAGGACGCGAAGGCTTCGGACATGCCGAAGTACGTGCATGGGGATTTGCAGGGGTGCTTCCGGCCATTATTCCAATTGCTGGATACCCTGCTCGGAGTCACAGTTCCCACCGGCTACCGCATTTTCCCGCTGACCAAGACCAGCCCCATCCAGTATTCCGCGAACATGCGGGACGCGGATTTCAATACGCTCAAGCAATTCTATCTGGGCGTATCCGCCCAGGCTCCCGAAGTGGATATCATCACTACCGTGCAACGCAAGACAAAATTGGGACCCGTCGCCCGCCTGGAAATGATGGTGAATGCGGCCTTGCCCGGCATCACTTTGGTGCCCGAGACGAACGCGCCTCAGGCCATCCCCGCCAAGGCCGGCTACAAGTATTTCCGGCTGCAGCAAAGCGGGGAACTTTGGGATCAGGTGACCCATACCAAAGCCTTGGCCATCCATATGCCCTCCGATCTTCCTTCCACCAAATTGGAATTGGTGGCGACGACGGAATAGGCTCCCCGGCTTTAGTGGATACCCGCTCTGCGTCCGGGAGAAGGCAAAGTTCAAAGTGAAGAATTCAAATTTGAAGAGAAAGACAGTCTCCCGATTCTTCCGTTTCGCGCTTTGCGCTTTGAACTTTGCCTTTTGAACTCTATCCAGAGGAGCGGTAGGCCTTAATGATGCAACCCGGACAAAAGAAAGTCTTACAGCAACCCATCCAAGCCCCCATGCGCACCGCGTTCGGCCAAGGCAACGGGATGGACTGGGCCGATGGCGCCGTCCAGACCATGTTCGGGAGCAATGGCGCCAGCGCCGGCCAAACCCTATTCGGAACCGGGAACGGGGGCGACAAGGAAGTGCCCAGCCTGGCCATCCTGGCCACGGACGTTCTTCTCATCGGCGTGAAAATCCGGGAAACCCCCAATCTGGGTAAGGCCGAACAGTTGAAGCGGCTGCTCACTTCCTACATCAAGGACTTTGAACGCACCTGCCTTTCGCATGGAAAGGCCGCGGAAAGCGTGGAACAGGCCAAGTATGCGCTGGCGGCTTTCATCGATGAGACGGTGATCAATTCCGAGAATAATTGCCGCGAAACCTGGATCGCCGACCCTTTGGCGACCTCATTTTTCAACGACAGCCTGGCCGGCGAGAATTTCTTCAAGCGCCTGGAAGCGATGCTTCCCGATCTCAAGCGCAACCTGGAAGCGGTGGAGGTGTATTATTTCGCCCTGGCCCTCGGGTTCCAGGGACGTTACCGTCTCACGGGCCAGGAAGTGCTGCCCAATGTCGTGCGCAACCTCCTGAAGCGCATAGAGAACCTCAAGGGAACGCCGGCGAAAGCAGTATCCCCGGCCGCCTACGTGCACCCCGGCACCAAAGGCCGCGAAAAAAGCGGGCGGCCCCTGGTGATCGGATCCGCCATCTTCCTGGCCGTATCCGTATTGCTGTACGTGCTTATGATGTTCGCCAGCGACGGCGCCCTCGATCCCGCCCGCGCCACCATCGAAAGGATGCAGGACCGGGTGTCCAGTCCATGAGCAAGATTTTCAAATCCGCTTCATTCTGGATCCTCTTGTCCGGCATCCTGCTCGCGGTCCTCCTTTTCTTTCTGCTCCCCGTGATGGGCGTAAAGGGCCTGGGTGCCCGCTTCCTCTGGGCCGCCGGGCCCCTGCTGTTGGCCGCGCTGGTCACCCTGCTCCTCAGCATCCTACGTCTGAAAAAGGCCTTGAAAGGCCAAGAGCAGACGCAAGCGAACCCGTTTGAGATGGAACTGGCGACCAAGCCCTGGCTGGACGCCCTCAAGACTGAGACCAAGAACGCCCTGGACATATTGAAGCAGACGGGTAAGGGCAAGGTTAAGATGGGGCAGGACCCTCTCGACGTCTTCCGCTTCTACCTCGTATTCGGCAATCCCGGCGCGGGCAAGACCAGCTTGCTGGAGCATTCCGGAATCCATTTTCCCCGGCGCTTTCCCTCCGCGGCCGAGCTCGCCAAGCAAACCCAGCATTTCACCCAATGGTGGTTTTCCAACCAGGGCATTTTCCTGGAAGCGCCCACGCGCTACGCCACCGGGGAAGAGGGCGACGACGAATTCCAATATTGGCTTACCCAGCTGGAAAAAGAAGGGAAGCCGAGGGCGTTGGACGCCGTGCTCCTGGTGGTGAGCTTGCGCGAACTCCTGGATGGCGGACCGGGCGTCACGGAATTGGCCTCCCGCTATCGCGACAAGATCGCCTTGGCCATGGGCACCTTGCGCCTGGAACTGCCGGTGTACCTGGTTTTCACCCACGCGGATTTGCTGCCGGGTTTCCGGGAATTCTTCGAAAACATGCAGGAGGCGGAAAGCCATCAAGTGTTCGGGGCCACCTTCGCCTTACGGGGCAATCTGGCTTCCGCGCGGCAGCGCTTCGAGCGCGAATACAAAAAGCTGTGGGAATCCTTGGAAAGTCGCACCGCGCAACGCCTGTCGCAACTCGCCGATCCCGGCCGCAAAAAGCAGATCTTCCTTTTCCCCAATGAATTCGGAGCCGCCCAGGAACGCATCGCCTCCTTCGTCGAGCACCTTTTCAAGGACACCATGCGCCGCGAGCGCTCACTGTTCCGCGGCTTCTTCCTCACCAGCGTGATGCCTTCCGGAGCCGCGGACTTCGCCCGCGCCAACGATCCCTTCCAGGATACCGGCGGGGAAGCCGCCCACTTCCTGGATCACAAAGCGAAATTGCGCGGACCCGCTTCGGCCGCCAACCCGGATCCCATCAGCCGTCCCCGCTCCATGTTCACCTTCCTCCTCTTCGGAGGGGTGCTCAAGAACGACAAATCCCTGGCGCAAATCCCCGGCTACCGCTTGGGCAGCCTGTCCCGCCGTTCGCTCATCGCGTCCGCCATCATGGCGTTTGCCGGCCTGGCCATCGCAAGCTACGGTCTCGCCGGTTTCATCGGCAGCCGTTCCTATCTCAACGAGGTTTCCAAGGCCGTTACCGACGCCGGCCGGCTGCGCTGGCGCTCCCCTGCGGAGTTTCGGGCCGAATACGGCGTCCTGACGGCGCTGCTCGCCAAGATAAGGGATATCCAGGCCGGAGGGGGCGGGCATCTGCCTCCCGGATTCCGCCACACCTCGGAAGCCTTGGAGCTGGCCAGCACAGCCCACTCCATCCAGCTGGGGCGCATGGCGGCGGAGCCGTCATTGCGTAACCTGGCCGCTACCTTGGACGTAGGCGTCAAGTATTACAACCCTTCCGAGCATGCCCACCTGCGCGAGAACCTGAAACTGTACCTGATGCTGACCGGGGAAGGCCAGAAGCATCTGAAGGAAATGAAACCCGCCGAACTTGCCGGTCTGCTGGCTCCGTTGTGGGCCCAGGATGCGAACGCCAGGTACCATATCGAGAACCTGCCCAACGAATATGAGAACAGCCTGGAAGATCATGCCACGTTTTTCTCGGAACGCTTCCTGGATCGGAAAATCGCTCCCCTGGATCGGGGCGATGCCAATCTGGTGCAGGCCGTGCGCCAAAGCCTGATGGGCACCCCCAGCATCGAAGGCCTGTACGCCTCCATCGAGGGTTCGGAAGACGCCGCCCGTGACTTGGGTCTCGCCGATATGGGCGTGCCCGCCGATGGCGCCTTGAAAAGCAGCGCCAAGATACGCGGCATTTACACCAAAGCCGCCTTCGATGACGACGCCATGGATTTGCTGGCGCAGGGAGCGGAGGAGCCGCACCAGCGCGATTGGGTGCTGGGCGAAGGCGCCGTGGCCACCCTGCCTCCTGAAATGCAGGATCAAAGGCAATTGTACGGGGCGCTGGTGGACCGCTACTACCAGGCCTATGCGGAAGAATGGATGCGTTTTCTGCAAAGCCTTTCGGTCAAGCTGCCGGGCGATCCGGGCCAGGCCTCGGGGAAGCTTAGCGGATTCGCCTCCGCGAC
>JBDSWM010000126.1:0-7172 GCA_039926685.1 Fibrobacteria bacterium
CCATGCAACATCCTTCGACCAGTCATATTCATCCTTCCTATGTGTGTATGTATTCCGATCCGTAATTTCTGAAAGCGCCCGCGCGACCGCTAAGGCGCCGCCTTCTTATCCATGATCACCAAATCCACCCGACGGTTCTTCTGGCGGCCTTCCTTGGTGGCGTTGTCCGCGATGGGCTTGGTGAAACCGTAGCCCATGGAGGTAAGTCGCGCGGCCGCGATGCCGCCCGGATTGATCAGGAATTCCCTCACGTTGCCGGCGCGCTTTTCGGAAAGCTTCTGGTTGTATTCCTCGCCGCCCACATTGTCCGTATGCCCTTCCACCTGCACGTTGGCGTCTTTGTAGATGGTCAGGATGCCGGCGATTTTGGCGAGGTTGGTCTTGAGATCCTGGGTGAGCGTCGCCTTGCCTACGTCGAACAGGATATCGGACATGGAGATGATGGTGCCGCGCGCATCCTTGGACACCTGGATGAGCGCGCTGTTCAGTTCGCTGAAGCGCTTTTCCGCGTCGTCCTTCATGGCCGCGGCCTTGCGCTTCTGTTCCTCCAGATCGGCCTTTAGGCTCGATACGTTGCCGCGCTCCAGCTTGAAGATCTCATCCTGGGTGGCGATCAGTTCCGCCTGGGCGGAAATGCGTTCCTGTTGCAAGCGCGCGCGCTCCAAGCCGGCGGTCAGGGCGCGAACCTGGATAACGGCGGCTTCGGTCAGCAGCGAGCAGGCCTGGATCCATCCGGGCGCAGCTTTGGACTTGCCATCCTCCTTGAGCAGCCCGCGCACTTCCTTGATGCGCACCTGGGCGGCGGGTGCCAAATCCGGGGGCGCGGCGGTTGTTGAAATCGCGCCCAAAGCCGTGAGTGCGTCATCCAGCCTGGCCTGCTGGACATCCATGGGGTCCTCGGCTTTCTTCGCGGCGGCTACCGTAGCGGCGGTATCCGGAGCCGCGGCGAAGGCCGCCTGCATGGATGCCATCGCCAGGGACAATGCCAGGACGAAACCGGCGGCGTTATAAGATCCCAAACGCGATCGCGATCGATTGCTGTCCATCATGGCTTCCTCACGGCTTTCATTTCGCTCAGGATTTCCTGATAGGTTTGCAATTGATCCTTGTCCTTGGCCAGTCCCTGCTTGAGCTGATCGACCTGGGATTGCGTTTCGGCCAGGTCCTTGCGGGCCAATGCCAGGCGGTACAAGGTGCTCGCGAGCTCGGCGGCGGCGGAGGCGGCAGCTTCATCGCCGTCCTTGAGTTGCTTCGTGGCCGAAGCCAGGGAAGCGTCCGCGCGCTGCGTTTCCGCATTCGCTAAGCCGGCCCGTTTGCAATAATCCTGGAGATGCTCCGCTTCTCCGCGACCGCGTTCCGCGATCAACGCCTGGTTCGAACCGCATGCGATAAGGCACATGGCCATCGCGATCCCCGATAACATTCTCATCATTTCCGCCCCGCTTTTCGTGAGTCCCATAATTTAGTGATTTTGGTGATCCCCGTGGCATATGTCTTTTCCCGGGCCGGTAAACACTTGCTTTGATGGTTAAAAACCTTTTTCTTCGACTTGGGTCCGCTTTAAGGACAACGGAAGGATAAGGAATCAGGTATGAAGCATCCGCATTTGCCGGCGCGATTCCGCGCCGCATCCATCGCCATCCTGGCCATTTCCCTGGCGGGAATTTCCCAGGCGGCCGGCGCTTCCGGCGCACCTGGTCATGTGAACAAAAGGGACTCGGTCCGCGTCGACACTTCGCAATCCGCTACCGGCATGGGACCGGATTCGATCTATAGCCCCAGGATCCCCGGCGCCGGCATTGACTCGGGCAACGGTACAGGGCCGGCTTCGCATGGCGCTCTGGACCGGGATTCCACCCGCAAAAGCAGGAAGGCCCATGGCGCGCAAACCAAGAAGGGCAAGCCAAAATCCGGCAGCACGTCGGGCTCCACTTTGCCCGACCTCAGCACGCCCAAAACCAGCATTCCCGACCCCAATACCGGCAGCGCCATGGACACGGGCTCCGGCACCAACGGCGTGGGAGATGGCGGAACAGGCTCGCTGCCGGGATCGCCGGGGAGCATCAATAGCGCCGGGAAAATCGGGGAGTAGCAGCCCGGTAGGTTTTCCGATCCCTAAAATGCGCTTGGTCCCTATCCGGGTGCTTTTCGCGCTTTCCAGTTTTCCATGCACTTCCTGAAAATATGGGGGTAGACGATATAATGGCGGAATGGCCGGATAATCCCCATGTAGAACGCACCGAACGCAGTCCTATGTTTCACGTAAACGGCGAGGCGGACCTTCCACTTTCCTGCTCCTGAGGGAGACCAGGCATAATGCATCAATGCATGCTCGGTGGAATTGGAGATTTCATGGAGCGTTTCGTCCGCGAAGGTATACACCGGCCTGAAATGCATATAGTCCCGCGTTGAGATGTCCATCGCGCGTTCCGGCCTGTCTTTACCGAGATCGCTTTCCTGCAAACGGTCGCGAAGGCTCGTTTCCCGGCAGCCCGGAATAGGGAGAGTATTCAGGTTATCATCGATGCGGAACCAAGCCCCGAAAACCTTTCTCGCGCTGAACAGCATTCCGGTCAGGGAGCCATCATAAAGGCTCTTCATAGTGGGCTCAATGGCGTATTTCTGGAACAAATGCAAATCGACCCCGTCCTCTGCGCCGAATTCGTAAGGGAACTCCCAGGTATCCTCAAGTAGGAAATCAGAAGCTAAAGAACGGACCCGCCAGTTGAATCCGGTATGCGTGGTAGCCGGGGAGATGAATCCCATTTTTATTCCCATGCGGTATAAATCACCGTTCCTTTGCGATATAAAATAGGTAGCAGTTCCTCAAAAGGCGTCCACTAATTTCGGCATCGCCCACGATTGACGGTTGGCCCCGGGCTTGCCATATTATCCCCATGGCCTTCAGTAAGAAAACGGAATTCAGCGGCAGGGATCGCAAGGTGGCGGACTTCGCCAAGGCCCTGTCGCATCCGGCCCGGGTGGCCATCTTAAGGACATTGGCCAAAAAAGGCACCTGCATTTGCGGGGAAATCGTGGAAGTGCTGCCGCTGGCGCAGTCCACCGTGTCCCAGCACCTGAAGGATTTACGCGAGGCCGGCATCATCAAGGGCGAAGTCAGCGGATTGACGTCCTGTTATTGCATCGACTGGGATGCCATGGAAGAAGCCTGGGAAACCTTCTCCGCCATCTTCGGCGAAATGCGGAAGAATCAGGCCAAGAATTGCTGCTGATCGTTCAACGCCGTTCCCCTTCTTCAAAGACGTAAAATCTTATATCGTAATATTACGATTATGGTTCAAGGGAAATGAAAAGCAGGGGATCAGGGCCCAAAGCAGCGCACGGGGTTGCTGCGTTGACCGGAGCCCTTTTCGGGCTTGTAAGCGCGGATTTTGCGGGGATTTGTTGAAGAGGGAAGTTGGTGCCCGAGGGGAGAGTCGAACTCCCACGACCTTGCGATCACAAGAACCTGAATCTTGCGTGTCTGCCAATTCCACCACCCGGGCGCGAGCGATGCGGAGAGGAAAATCGGGTTTTCCATTTCCGGGGTGATAAAGATGGGAAAGGATCCCGATTATGTCAAGGTTGCGGGGCCGGGGAGGCGCCGGGAATAGGCTTTAAATCGCGGAAAGCGGTCGTTTATTGGATCAGCTCCATGCAGCATTTCTTGAATTTCTTGCCGCTGCCGCACGGGCAGGGGTCATTGCGGCCCACGTCGGTGTATTGCTTTTTGAAAGTGGTGCCCTTCACCGTTCCGTCCGGGCGCAGGCTGTCCAGATAGCGCTTGCGATTGGCCTCCACGCACATGCGCCAGGCCCCGGCGGGCGGAAACCGGCCCGTGTCCTTGAGGAAGGCGAAGAACCCTTCCAACTGTTCCGGGACCATGCGCTTGAGATCCGCCGGCAGGTCCAGATGCGGCATTCCGTTGAGAAGCACCGCTTCCACATCCTTGGCCTTGAGGGCGTCCAAGGCTGGCAAACCGCTTTCCGCCGCTTTGCGGAAGAACGCCATAAGGATGGGCTCGACGTTTTCCTTGGCCTTGGGGTCCAGGAACATGAAGTGTTCCGAGACGGCATAGTCTGAGATAAGGCTTTCCGCCTGGTCCATGAACATGGCGGGAAATTAGAATTTTCGGATTGCTATTTTAACCACTATGGCTAAGGGAAAAGGTAAAGGAGATGAAAAGGGAGAGAATAAAGGCGAGGATAATGGAAAAGACAAGGGAAAGGATAACCAAGGCAAAAAGCGCCGCCGTTGGCTGCCTTACCTGGTTTTTGGCCTCACCTTGCTGCTCGGCCTCATCTTTCATGAATGCCAGCAGGAGCCGCTTCCTCCCGCTTCCATCGCGCCCAAACCTTCGCTAGGCGGCCCGGCCAAACCCGCTGAGCCCGAGCCCGCCGCTCCGGAAACCCTCGCGCCGCCCCCCAAACCCATCCCGCGTCCCAACGTGGTCCCCAAGCCGAAGGATACGCTCGCGGCTCCGCGCGTGCTGGCACCGGTCGATTCCGGCCCCTATTTGTGGGCCGATCCCTGGGGCGGACGCCATTTCGATTCCGTGCGCGTGACCTTGCATTGCCGCGAAGGCTGCCTGCTGCTCTACTCCCTGGAGGACAGCGTCCATTTCAATTCCTACGAATCGCCCTTGGTTTTCAAGCGCAACGCCACCTTGTGGATTTCCGGCATCGACTCGCTCAACCGCCAGGCGCCGCCGGTGCGCGTGGACTATGTCATCGAAAGGAATCCCGGCGCTTGCAAGGGCAACGCCATGCCCATCGCTTACGGAACCTCAAACGGAGGATTAACCGGAGCCAAGACGGTTTGCATGGACATGTACGAATGGCCGAACAGCGAAGATTCCGTGCCGCGCGCCTTCGTGAACTGGAAAGAAGCGGTCGACTCCTGCAAGTCGGTGGGCAAACGCTTATGCACGGAACCGGAATGGCGCGAAGGCTGCGAGGGCCCGGATCGGGAAAAGTATCCCTATGGCGGCAAATACAATGAGAACCGCTGTCCCGCCAAGGAAACGGCCGCGTCCCGATCCGGCCGCTTTCCGGTATGCCGATCCTATTACGGATTGTACGATATGACGGGGAATCTATGGGAATGGACGGCGACGCCGGCCCCGGACGCGGATTTCCAGATGGTGGCGGGCGGCAATTGGGCCGCCGGGAACGAGGCCACCTGCAATTACGCCAAGTTCAGCTTTTACCCTTCCGTGCGCTATCCTTTCGTGGGATTCCGCTGCTGCGAAGACGCGGGCCGCTGATTCCCTGACTGACTTTTTGATTCCCCGTCTTTCCATCCGCAGGGTTGTGTCCCGATGTCCCCCTATATTATACTGGTCTGGATATTGCGCGCCTCCTCCGGATAGGTATCCGCGGGTGGAAGACGATCGCGCTCAGGAATAGCTTGCATGGCCTCTAAATCCGCTATCTCTGACGCGCCCGCGGCGAATAAGCCGCCGCCGCGCGTGACTGAACGCACCTGGATGGGACTCGTCCTTCTGCCCATCCTTTTCCTGCTCTCCATCTGGCTCGTGAATAGCGCGGACGATACCAAGCCGAAAGATTGGAACGAAAGCCAATTGACCTACCTTCCTTCCGGAAAAATGATCAAGCCGATGATGATGGATCTCGACGAGGCCGCCGGGGATCTACTGTGGATCAACGCCATGATGTATTTCGCCGACGCCTACCTGTCCAACCGCAGCTACAAATGGCTGGGGCATATGTTGGACGTAGTGTCCACCCTCAATCCGCACCTCTACTACACTTATGAATTCGCCGGGGTGGTGCTCACGAAGGAAAAGAGCGAACTGCCCAAGACCATGGTGTTATTGCAGCGGGGAATGCGGGAGTTTCCGGACGATTGGCAGCTCCATCTATACGGAGCGTTGACGCAACTCGCATTGGATTCCAACTATGCCAAGGCTGCAGAATACCTGGAACCAATAACGATGCGTAAAGATATCCCCCAGTATATTCGCGCATTCTGCGCCACCCTCCTCAACAGAAGCGCGGGGCCAAAGGTAGCTTTGGCTTTCCTGATGGACAGGTGGTTGCATTCCGAGAATGCCATCACGCGCGAAATATTGGTGAAAAAGATCCTGAAGATATATCCGGCTTCCGAAATTCCCGATAATGTGCGAATGGATGCAGTAAACCGCGTACTCAATGAAATCGCAATCACCCCGCAAGTGGAACCGCGCGGTTTGGAAATCATCGATGAGTACATGTCCGGCACGCTGTCCCCGAAAAACCAAACGCTTATGGATATGCTTTATAAGTGAACGCGACGGATGCATACCTGACGATTACCCAATCGGAATCAGTCCCAAATAACTCTCGAGACCCAATAACCCTTTTGCAATATCCGGGGGGATTTCGCAGAATGCAAAACCATAGGAGTCGGATATTTACCGAATCCGGACCTGATCCATTCAAACATGCCAATTTCCAGGCAGCAAGCTCGCTGAACAGATTGGTACGCCTATTGCGCTTGTCTCTCCCTGTCGGAAAGCGTAAGATTGGCCCGGATTCAATTTCGGCTTTCTACGGAAACGGGGCTTGACGTGCAAAAGGGATTCACTTTAATCGAGCTTATGGTCGTGATAGTGATCATCGGAATCCTTTCGGCCTTAGCCGTTCCCAAGATGTTCGGCGTCAGCGCAAAAGCAAAAGCCGCGGAAGCACCTGGCGTAATCGCCCATTGGGAAACTCTTTCCGGCGCCTACGGGCAGGAATCCGGCAAAGCCGGTACCTTCGCTGAAATCGGTTTCCAGGATCCGGCGCTGCTTGGCTCTAAATGGTTCGCCTATACGGAAGAAATAACCTCGCCGACAACTTCCGTGATTCTGGCACTTGCTGTTGTTGATTTCGGCGATTGCGCCGCCGGGGACTCTTTCGAATCGGACTTCTCCGCAACCAGCCCCGATGTAGTACATGCGTCGAATGGGAACTGCCGAGCTTCTTATGCCGCTAATTTTTAATTGAGTTGTTGTAGTAGAACGTTATAATAAAAAGGATGTTTAAAATGAAGTCGAACAGCATAAACCAGGAGAAGAAAGCCATGCAAAAAGGATTCACCCTTATCGAATTGATGGTCGTTATCGTCATCATCGGCATCTTGTCGGCCTTGGCCATTCCCAAGATGTTCGGTGTCAGCGCCAAGGC
>JBDSWM010000127.1:0-8332 GCA_039926685.1 Fibrobacteria bacterium
GCCTGACCGCGGTAAAAGGCCCAGCCCCGCTGGGCCCTTCTTTTTTCCCGACTAAAATAGCCGAGGCCTCGCGCCCATTCCTGGGAAATAGCCGGTTTTCCGGGCAAAGATCAGGGTTTTCAAAAGCGCATATCTTTCCGCTTGACGGCTTAATAGAACGAATTTATTATATAACAATGATGTTATATACAGGGGGCCCGCATCAATAGCAGTGACCGGTTGGATCATATCTTTTCGGCGTTGGCCGATCCCACCCGGCGGGCCATCCTGGCCCGGCTCACCGCGGGCGAAACCACGGTCATGGACTTGGCGCGGCCTTTCCGCATGAGCCAACCGGCGGTTTCCAGGCACCTTAAAGTACTGGAAGAAGCCGGACTCATCGTCCAAGGCCGCGACGCGCAGAAGCGCCCCCGCAAAGCCCAATTCAAAACCCTCGCGGAACTGGATCTCTGGTTATCGCCCTACCGATCGTACATCAACCAAGAGCTTGCCGCTCACGAAAGGAAAAAATGAAACTGACACTCGCCGTCCTCGCAGGGCTTATCACGGTCATCTTTTTATCCACGGTCACGGACATAATCATGCATAGTACGGGCGTCTTCCCTCCCATGGGCCAACCCATGGCCGCGGCGCTTTGGGTCCTGGCCGTGGCCTATCGGTTCGTGTTCACGTTCTTGGGCGGGTGGATCAGCGCAAGGCTCGATCCGCGGCGAGGCATGAAGGCCGTCAGGATCCTCACCGGGTTGGGCTGCTTGCTGGGTCTGGCCGGCGTGGGGATGGCCATGAGCAAACCTGAAATGGGCCCGGCCTGGTACGCCTGGGGCGTCGCCTTGACCGGCCCCCTGGCGAGTTGGCTGGGCGGGGTATTTTTCAACCGTAATATGAAACAAACGGAGGCAATATGAAATTCAAGCGCATCACCCCCTTTCTCTGGTTCGATGGAAACGCCCTCGAGGCGGCGAAGTTCTACTGCAAGATTTTCAAGAAGTCCAAAATCATCAGTAACACGCCCATGAGCGTGACGTTCGAATTGGATGGCCAGGTTTTTTACGCGCTTAATGGAGGGCCGAACTACAAGTTCACTCCCGCTGTCTCGTTCTTCATCGCCTGCAAGGATCAGAAGGAAGTCGATTTCTATTGGAACCGATTGCTCAAAGGCGGAGAGCCCAGCCGCTGCGGATGGCTCAACGACAAATTCGGGTTGTCCTGGCAGGTGGTGCCGGATGCCTTGGGCGAATGCCTGTACGGAAAGGACAAGATAGGGTCACAGCGCGCCTTGGAGGCGATGATGCACATGGTCAAACTCGATGTGAAAAAACTGAAGGATGCCTATAAGGGAGTGTGAATCGGCATGAACCTTTTTCCCGGATTTAGGCTACCTTTGCGAAACCCGTTTCCCGTTCCGATTCCTCCCTTCCCAGGAGCAATGGCATGCAGCGCAAAATCCGTCCCGGCTTCCTCTCGTCCTTAATCCTGGCATTGGTTTCCGCCCCCGCCTTGGCCCTGCTGGCGGGTTGTTCGACCGGAGAGTCCGCCTCGCCTATAGGCCTGCCGGCACGCCCGGGATCCGTCTCATTTCGGGTAGCCGTCGATCCGGCTTCGCCGTTCGCTTCCATCGCCAAAAGCGGGGACATCAGCGTTTCCGGAAGCGATATGGCCACCCTGACAGCCCCCTTATCCATCGGCGCAACGTCGGTTACGGGCGAAGTGCGCGGCATCCCCACCGGGACGTTGCGGTCGATCCGGGCGAACGTATACGATTCGGCGGGAACCGTGCGCTATTCCGGATCCGCGACGGTCGCCATCTTCCCGGATTCCACCCTGGCCGTTCCCCTGGTATTGGCGAGAATCACCGGTGCGGTCACCATTTCCGGCTCCATCTCGGAATCCGATTCAGGAGCCGCGACTTCCACGCCCTTGAGCCCTATCGTGCGCGTTACCGTCGGAGCCCAGGCTTCGGCGGTCCATGGAGCCGTGCTCGATTTGGATTCCAAATCGGTGTGGCTGTCAGCGAAGGCCAATGCATCCCAGTCGGACATCGATTTGGTTTTCCTCTTCTATGGGAACGCCTTCCATCTGGACAATGCCGTCGCCGCCAAAGCCGCGGGCCTCGCCAACTCCATAAATTTGGTCGCCAGCTACGACGTCACCCTGATTCAGAACATCGATTTGGTTAAAACCGCTGCCATGCCCGCCGACCAGGAAAGCGCCAAACGTATTTTTACCGACGGCGTGAAGCTGCAGGGTTCCACCATCCAACCCGGCGATTTGCTGATCGTCGAGTCCACCGGCGGCGCCTTGCACCTGGTAAAAGTATCCTCGTTTACCGGAACGGATAAGGTTGGCGACGCGGTATTGGATATCAGCCCGCTCACCATCCCCTGAATCAGCTTAAGGTTTCCTTCTCCGCTGCCCCTGCGAAACCTACATTCCTATCCACAAGCCCGCCTCGTCAGCCCGCAGGCAGTCCCTCGTTTCCGCACGCTGATCCCACCATCGATCACAAGGAGAACCGCATGGACGAGAAACTCAAAACCGCGCCGCATCGCCAACCCCAATATCCCGTCGATCCGCTGTTCCCCAATCGCTGGTCGTCGCGGGCCATGAGCGGCGCCCATGTGGACAAGGAAATCCTGATGACGCTTTTCGAGGCCGCCCATTGGGCCCCATCCTGCAACAACAACCAACCCTGGCGCTTCGTATACGCCTTGCGCGCCAGCGAGGCCTGGCCGCGTTTTTACGAAATGCTCACCCCCAAGAACCAGATCTGGTGCGCCAATGCCGGCGTGCTCATCGTGATGGCTTCCAAGAACACTTTCGATCACAACGGCAAACCCTCCATCACGCACTCCTTCGACGCGGGCGCGGCCTGGATGAGCCTGGCCCTACAGGCCTCCCTACTGGGACTGGTCGCGCATGGCATGGCCGGCTTCGACTATGGGGCCGCAATCGAAGTCGTGGGGTTACCGGACGGTTACTCCATAGAGGCCATGTGCGCCCTCGGGCATCCCGGTCCGGCCGAAGCCTTGCCGGAAGCCTTGCGCGCCTTGGAGAAGCCGAATGGGCGAAAATCCGTGGCGGAGGTGGCGTTCGAAGGCCGCTTTCCGGCCGCCTGAAGCCGGGATCCGGACCGCCCTCTATCCGGAGGCTAAAGAAAGTTATCCATATCCGGGTGGGGATAAGGCGCGCGTCAGGCCAAGTTATCCACAGGGTACAAGCCCTTTGTCCCCTCGATTCTTTCAAATTTAGACGGGTCTAATCGGTTTTATCCACAGGTTGAGAAAGCTTTTCAACAGCCTGTTGATAGCTATTCATTGGCTTTTTTCGGGGTGGGGATGGATTTTATTCTGGTCTTCGCAACTATCCGGAATGGTAAGATAACGGATAGATAACCCCATGGAAGACGGCCTATTGAACTACCTGCTCGCACATAAACAGAACTCACACGATAAAAAAGCAGCCGGATCCGAAAGCCCCGAGGCGGATCGGGAACCGGCGTCCTGGACCAATACCGGGAGCGCCAGAATTCCCGGTCCGGACTCGGACGTGTTCCTTCGGCCCAGCTTACCGTATCCGCTGGGCGCCTTGTTCGCGCTGGTGGACTCCCACCGCGACTACCCCGACAGCTCCCTGAAGCTGGCCGAGTTCCTCAAACAGGTTTGCGGGCGGCATCCCCTGGAAGACGTCGTGCTCCAGGCCATGCAGGCCCGGTTCCCGCGCGTGTGGATGGAACGGTTCCTGTTCATCCTGCTGGAAGTGCAGCCCTCCGACTCCCAAACCGCGGCCTATGTACTGCAATTCCGGCATTTGAAGCGCATGCTTTTGCGCGTGGAGCGCCGCACGCCGTTGAACGCGGTGGAGTCGGGGCTGGCGCGGGAATTGATCGCCGCCTTGTCCCTGTCCCAATTCCTCGACTTCGAGCCTTATTGCCGGCAAGCGGCGGACGCCTACGCCGTCATGCAAACCGGCCGCATCCCGGTCTCGGGGGATCTGGGCTTGCTGGTATATCTTATCCGCTGCGAAGTCACCGCCATGGGCGAGCGCAAGAACTGGCTGGAGACGGAATCGGCCTCGGGCGATCCGGAAATCGTGGCCCGGCTTTCCCCGCATCTCAAGCTTCTGGAAGAGCGCATGCATAAGGCGCATGAAATGGCCCAGCGCATCGGCGGCTTCGGCCCTTTGCAGGAAGCGCCCATGGGATTGGAAGCGGGCATGGGCGGATTCTTCTTTTCCCATCTCAAGGAATGCCTGGCCAAGAACCCGGCCTTGGGTGCCTTGAAGGAGACGCTGGAACTGCAACAGGCCAAGCGCGTTCCCATCCGCGATCTCATCGCCCTGACCACGCTGTGCCGCTGGCTGATGGAGGCGCGCGGCGCCCCGGCCGGCCCCTTGGAATGGGTACGCATGGCCTTGGAGCGCTATGACCGGGGCCATTTCCACCTGGACCTGGCCGGAGGCCTGCCGGCCGTGGAAGTGCTGCTCGCCGATGCCAAAATCGAGCGGGAAGGCACCCTCGTATTCGGTAACTTCGGGGAGAACCCCTATTCATCCTGGATCGCCCGCGACGACCTCACCCGTCCCTTCCGCAGCTCCAATCCCGATCGTATCGCTCCCGACCTGCGCGCCACGGTATTGGCCAATCTTCATCGCGACACCGTGCTCCTGAAACTGCTGGACAATCCCAAGGTATTCTCCGCGCCGGAAATGGTGGAAGCCATCGTGGAAGGCAGCCGCTCGTCGCTGGTGCTCAGCAAAATAGCCACGCGCCGGGAACTCCATTCCGGACCGGTGAACGGGCGCGTAGCCGTGGCCCTGCTCCGCAGCCCGGTATCCGTCCCCATCACCCTTATCCGCTCCTTGATCCACCCGTCCGTGGTCTCCTTCACCGAGATGAAGGCGCTTTACCGCGGCCGTTCCGCCCTGCGCGGCGAAGTGGCGGACGAGCTGCATAATTTCCTCAAACAAGCTTACGCGATCTGATCACGGCGACGGTCCGGGACCCATTTTTCGCCGGGGAATTCGCCTCACATTGTGCTATTTTGTGGGGACGGAGGAGCGCCATGGACACTTCCAACCCTTCCCATCTCAAGGGGAAGCGATCGGGACTCAGGGAAAAATCCGTTTCCCTGGGGCGCGAAGTGTACTGGGTAACCCTTTCGGCCAAGGACGATGCCAAGCCTTTCGGCACCTGGCGGGGCGGGGAAACGGTACTCAACGCCCGCGGCAAGGCCTTGGCGGCCACCTGGCGCGAAATCGCCGACATCCGGCCCAATGTGGAACCGGACGCCATGGTCATCGGGACGCGGCGCATCCAGGGTATATTGTCGCTTTCCCTCAAGAAGAAAGATCATGTGTCATTGGACGAAGTCATCAAGCTATTCAAAGTCCTCTCTTCCTTGCGCCTGGCGCAACTGGGTAAAGTGGGCAAAACGGCCAAGCTCGGTAAACCCGCCGACCGCTCCGACCTGAAACCCGGCGCAAGCACGCGCGGCATCCAAGGCCCCGCCGCCTTGTGGAAAAAGGGATTCACGGAGATGGCGATTTCCGGTTCCGCCGAATTGGCGGAAGCGCGCAAGGCCCTTAAGGGCCTGCAGGCAAGGTAACAGCCGCATATGGGAAAAATCGTCTTGACCATCGTATCCCAGGACAAGGACCAATGCTATTTGCAAGCCGTGGCCCGCAGTCCCTCCTACTCGGCCAGCACCAGCTTCAGTTGCCTGAGCAAATCGCTTTTGGATTTCGGCAAGGCCATCAAGGGCTTCTCCGGATCGTTGGGAGAGAAAGAGGATTTTTCCATCGGCGCCGGCATGGGCCGGGCGGAGTTCTCCTTCCAAACCGTTCCCAGCACGGGATTATGCGAATGCTGGGTGCGCATCAAGGGCCTGCATGAGGAGGCGGGCCAAACCGCCGAAGCCTTCTTCCCCATCGACTACCTGGACGCGGCAGCCATCGAAGCCTTCTCCCGGGAGCTCATCAAGATGGGCACCGGCCACGGCAAATCCGCGGAACTGAAAAACCAGTTCGAAAAGGAAAAGGCCTGATCGCTCCAGGCCCTGGCTGAATTGATGCGGCCGGGTCCGGGACATTGAGGAAAATCCTGGGCTATGTTCTGGCCGCCTTCTTCGCGCTGGCGGGCGCCAATCATTTCATGCATCCCGCCCTCTATCTTAAAATGATGCCGCCATATCTGCCATTTCCCCTGGCATTGGTTTACTTGAGCGGTATCCTGGAATCGGTGCAGGGCCTAGGCTTGCTCCACCCTCGATGGCGCCGCTTAGCCGCGTGGGGATTGGTGGGCCTGTTGTTCTTGGTATTTCCGGCCAACATCCATATGGCCTTGCATCCGGAGCTCTTTCCGGATTTCCGGCCCTGGTTGTTATGGGCCCGCCTGCCTTTGCAATTCGTGCTTATCGGCTTGGTGCTGATGACCGTCGCTCGGGTCCGATCGCGGGCGCAACCCGGTGGCGTTTGAAGACCAACTTACTCGCGGTAATCCCGGATGAACCCCGGAAAAAATCCGACCCTCCGGGCTGAACATTGATTAATTAATGGCCTGTTCCCTTTAACCCAGGAGTGGCGCCATGAAAGATCTATTCCATAAATAAGCGCAAAAGGTTTCCACCGCCGTCGGATCCCCCTTTGCCTTCATCCTCGCCATCCTCACCATCCTGGTATGGGCCGTATCCGGTCCGCTCTTCCATTATTCGGATACCTGGCAATTGGTGATCAACACCGGCACCACCATAGTGACCTTCCTGATGGTGTTCCTGATCCAGAACACCCAGAACCGCGATGCGCGTGTAATGCAGCTAAAGCTGGATGAGTTGATCCGGGCCATGGACCCGGCGCGCAACAGCCTTTTGGATCTGGAGGATTTGTCCGATGCGGAAATCGAGAAGTTGGAGCGGGAGTTCAAAAGCCTGCGAGAACAAATCCACGTTATCAAGGAGGTGAAGAACGAGAAAAAAGAATTGGGGAAAGGCGGACGGGGGAATTAAACCGGAAAAGCCGCTGCCGCCCCGGATCAGAGTCCGGGTAGCCGCAGGAACATCCCCAAAGAGAGGATGACAGCCACGCTCAGGACCAGCACGAAGGCGTAGTTCCAGCGCAATCCCGGGCCCGCCAAGCGGCGTTCGACCGATTCCGTAGCGGCGGGTTGCAGCCACATGGCGCGGATGATCTGGAAATAGAAATAGAAGGAAACCAGCCCGCCGCATACCGAGAGGATGACCACCCATAAGGCCATGGGAGGCAGGGCCGCGTCCGGCTTCAGGGCTTCCAATACCACGCCGAACTTGGCGGCGAAGCCGGAGGTGAGGGGAATGCCCGCATAGCTTAGAAGGATGACGGTCAGGCCCAGCGCCAGCCAGCGATGGGTTTTGCCCATGCCGTTCAGATCGGCGAGTTCGTCCACGTCCGCGTGCTTGCTGCCCATGGCCATGAGCGCGGCCCAGGAGCCCAAGGTCATGATGCCGTAGGAACCCAGGTAGAAGACCACGATGGGGACGGAGTTGACCAGGATGCCGAGCAGGATGAAGCCGGCGTTGACTACGGCGGAATAGGCCACCAGGCGCTTGAGATTGGTCTGCGCGATGGCTTGCAGATTGCCCATCACGGCGGAGACGGCCGCGGCGATCAGGAGCACCGGCTTCCAAAGGTCCGCGAGCGGTTCGAATACGCCCCAGAGCAGCATGCCCAGCATGCCGAACACGGCGACCTTGACCGGTGAGGAGATGATGGCGAGGGAAGCCAGGTTGGTGCCCTGGTACACGTCCGGCAGCCAGTTATGGAAAGGCGCCACGGCCACCTTGAAAAGCACCGCGCCCATAAGAAAGCCCAAGCCCACCTTGGCCAGGATCAAATCCGCCGTCGCGCCCGCTTCCGTCAAATGCAGGAGCTTGTCATGGATGGCCGTCAGGTGGATTTCGCCGGTGGCGCCGTAGATGAAGGAAAGCCCCAGCAGGAACAGCACGCTGGTGAACACGCCCAGCATCAGGTACTTCAGGCCCGCTTCGTTGGAGCGCGGATCCCCGTGGCTGAAGCCCGCCAGCACATAGGACGGGATGGACACCAATTCGTAGGCGATGAACAGGGTGGCCAGGTCGTTGGCCAGGCACAGATTGACCATGCCCAACGCCAGCGCAAGCACCACCATGCGCCAGTCGATGCCGTTGACGCGCACCTTGTCGAGGTAGGATTCCGACAGCAGCATGCCCGTGGCGGTCAGCCCCAGGCAGACATAGGCCAACAGCTTGCCCACCGAGGTAACCCGGATGGAACCCCCGAAATATTGCGTCCCTTCCGGCAGGAAAAGCCAGATGGCCGCCGCCGA
>JBDSWM010000128.1:0-12083 GCA_039926685.1 Fibrobacteria bacterium
CCCGCCTCTATGGCGGTTTGCGGCATTCCCTGGTAGCCGGCGGATACCGGATCCTGGGCGAAGGTGATGCCCCCGGCCGCCTTGATTTCCTCCAGGCCCTGGGTGCCGTCGGAACCCGTTCCGGACAGGACCACGCCGATGACTTTCCCAAAAGCGTCTTCGGCCATGGAGCGGAAGAAGATGTCGATGGGAAGATGCAAGCCGCGTTTGTCTCCCCGGGGCGTCAGGCGCAAGACGCCCTGTGCCAAGGTGAGGGTGACCCCTGGGGGAATGACGTAAACATTGTCGGCGAGGATCACCTGGCCGTCGACCACCTCGCTCACGGACATCGAGGTAACGCGCGACAGGATATCGGCCAAATGGCTTTCGTGGCCTGGATCCAGATGCTGGATCAGGACGAATCCCATGCCCGTGGAAGCGGGGAGGTTGGCCAGCAGTTGGGTGAAGGCTTCCAAGCCGCCGGCCGAAGCGCCGATGCCCACGACGGGAATGACGACCCTATCGGTTTTAAGGGCGGAATCCACGGTGGAAGGACCGGCCGCTAGGGCCGTATCGGACGGAGACGATTTGGGCATTTACCGTGATCCTTAGCAGACCGAGCAGGCCACTGGCGGTAGTGGCGGGGAAGTCTCTCGCGGAGCGCGCCCCAGTATTGTTGGTTACCGGGACGTGTGGCCTTAGAACATATGTTTAATCAGGCTGCTCCCAAAGCTAAATACGCGTTTTATCGGTTACATGAATTTGAAGCCGGTTTTGCGTTACGGGGTCCCACTCCGATTGCAATCGTGGAAAGGCACACGAAAGTCCCGAACAACGCGAACCCCGGGGCCGTCGCCTGCGATACCGGGTGCGGGAAGTAATTAATCCACGAATCTCTGTTTAATGTAGTCGGCCATTTCACTCGGCGTGAGGCTTGCTGTCGAGGCGCCTGCCCGTATGTAAAATTCTTCTGTGGAACCGGTCTTGAGGTAAACCGGGACCCCGCTGGACAAACAATCAACAACAAGAACCCGTTTTCCTTGAAAGCCCTCGAAGTGTGGATTTACGTTCAGCATAGTCGCGACACCTAATCGAGCCCTAATGAGGTTACTTAGGTGAAGATTCAGCTTGTCTTCATTGGGGAAACCGTCGGCTTCAAGCCCAAGCGCCTGCCCTGAATCGTCAACCCCAATTACCAAGGTTCCCCCTTCCCGTGAATTGAGAAAGGCCGCGATGGACTTGAGTGCGGCATGTTCCATTTTGGCATCGGGCACTTTTGTGTGCAGGTTCTGGCGGAGAGTAGATTTGAATTCCGTGGAGCTTCCCTCTCCCGCAGCAATGACGTCCGCTATGGATTTACGGCCCGCATTGGCCTTGATGGAATCGAAAATCTCCTTCGCCAAAATGGGGAAGGCCGCCCCTTGGAATGTTCCGTCTTCCATATATCGCGTCACGATTTCATCATTTTCACCTAAGCGCTGCATCATCAGGCTTTCGATGAGTTGCTTGATGCCGAGTTTGAACTTATCAAAGGGATTGGCAAGCGCCGTATCGATCACCTTCGCGTTATTGACGGCCTTCTCCTTGATCTGCTCGAAAAAGAGGCGGTCTTCATCCGTGAATTGCGTTCCGAACCGCTCATTCAGAACCCTGATGATTTCCGATAGGGGCGCCTGCTTCTCTTTGGCTTTTCCAGTCCCCATATCCGTCGGGCTTTTAACCCCCTCGATGGGGCCTTCTTTGACCAGGATTTCGCCACTGGCGGCCAGTTGCAGGCGATAATAATTCAGGCTGACCTCATCTTCGAATTGGATCAGGTCCCCGCGTTCGGACCTGAGCAACGGCAACAATAGCCGGCCGAAGCTGTACAGCATTTCCAATTCGCGATCGGAATAAGGAAGGATTTGCGTCAGGAAGGCGTAATTGCTGACAAAGGCTTTCAGCTTCTGCCGGAAATCCTCCCGAATCTCTTCCTTCTCGATGGCCTTGAAACGAACCACCGCCGGTTGCAAATTGACTTGCAAGCGGGCATGATCCGAAGCGCTTTGCAGGGGACGCGGCCGATAGAATATCTTCGCGAATGCCTCTATTTCGCTTGCATGGTAAACCTGGAATACCTCCAACTCATGCTTCAGCGATTCGAGCCGCGCAGGATCGGAATTTTCCTGAAGGCTGGTGGCATCGTAATAGGGTTTGAAGGCCTTGTAGATATCCTGCCTGTCGTTCACGAAATCCAAAACGAAGGGTTCGCTTTTACCGGGAATTTTGCGGTTCAACCTGGATAGGGTTTGCACCGCCTGAACGCCGTCCAGACGTTTATCGACGTACATGGCGCAAAGCAAGGGTTGATCGAACCCGGTTTGGTATTTGCTCGCGACCAGCAACACCTGGTAATCGGGGGAGGCGAATCGCTTGGGCAGTTGCGCTTCGCTGATGGGCTTCCCGGTGACCACATCCCGGTTCATTCCGGGTTCCGTGTATTCGCTATCGGTAATATCCGGATCTTTCACCTTACCACTGAAGGCCACCAAGGGCCGGATATCGGAATACCCTTTTTCGGATAGGTACCGCTCGAAGGCCAATTTATACCGCACTGCGTGCAATCGCGATGAAGTCACCACCATGGCCTTGGCGCGGCCTCCCAACAGGTTTTTCACCTTGTCGCGGAAATGCTCCACCATCACTTCGGTCTTCTGCTCGATGTTGGCCGGGTGCAGCAAGGCGAACTTCACCAAGGCGCGCGCGGCCTTCTTCTTCTCGAATTTCGGGTCGTCCTGGATTTCCTTGCCCAACTTGAAATAGGTCTCGTATGAAGTGTAATGCTGGAGCGTATCCAGGATAAAGCCTTCCTCGATGGCCTGGCGCATGCTATAGGTATGGAACGCAGCCGGTGTTCCGGAGCTTTGCTTGCGCCCGAAGATTTCCAGGGTTTTGCCCTTCGGTGTGGCCGTGAAGGCGTAAAAACTGAGGTTGGATTGTTCGCCGCGCGAGGCCATGACTCGATTGAGCCGGTCCTCCCAATCCTCATCATCTTCACTCGATCCACTGTCCCCGAGTATTGCCTTCATCTCCCGCGCCGCTTCCCCGGTCTGGCTGGAGTGGGCTTCATCCACGATAACCGCGTATCGACGCGAGGCGATCAGGGCCTCCCATGCCTTGGCTTCCTTTTTCTGCTCGTCTGTCACCTTCTCCTGGCTTTCCGCGCCGGCGACATGCAAGAGCCCTCGTAGAACGAACGGGAACTTCTGTAAAGTGGTGACCACGATTTTAGTGCCGTCTACCAGGGCATTGGCGAGCTGCTTGGAATCGTCATCGATGGCCTTGACCACCCCTTGCTGATGCTCGATCTGGTATATCGCATCCTGCAATTGCTTGTCGAGCACGGTGCGATCGGTGATCACGATGACACAATCGAATATTTTCCGATCATCCGCATCATGCAAGCTGGACAATCGGTGCGAAAGCCAGGAAATGCTGTTGGTTTTCCCGCTTCCCGCGGAATGTTGGATCAAAAATCGCCCACCCGTCCGTTCGGCGCGCGTTGAGGCCAATATTTTCCGAAGCGCATCGAGCTGATGGTAGCGCGGAAAAATCAAAGTTTCCTTGCTGACCCTTCTTTTCCCGGCATCGTCCTCGATCTCTTCATCGATCTTTTCCAGGAACATGAAGTTGCCCAGGATTTCCAGGAAGCTCTCGGAACCCAGCACCTCTTCCCAGAAATAAGCCGTGCGATATCCCGATGCATGCTGCGGATTGCCCGCACCGCATTTCACCTCGCCGGGATGGCTTCCGCGGTTGAAGGGCAGGAAAAAGGTCTTCTCTTCCTGCAAGCGCGTCGTCATGTGGACTTCATCGGTATCGGCGGCGAAATGGACCAGGGCGCGCTGCTTGAATTTGAACAAGGGTGCGCGCGGATCCCGAGTCGTTTTGTACTGGTTTACGGCATTGCGCCAGGTCTGATCCGTAAGCGGGTTTTTCAATTCGATGGTGGCCACAGGCAACCCGTTCAACGACAATACCATGTCGAGTGTTGGGGTACCCTGGGATTGGGGATTAGGATTCCAGGGCACCTGCCGGGTGACGGTCAGTTCATTTTTTCCGTACAGCTCCAGGATTTCATAATTCAGGCCATGCGCGGGCTTAAAGGAAGCCATCCGGAAGATGCGACCATAGAACTTGAAACCATGCCGCAGCACATGCAGCATGCCCTTGGTTTCCAACTCCTGCGTCAAGGTCTTGAGGATCAAGGCCTCCAATCCTGCGCCATGTTGGGTTACCATGGAGGCCCACAGTACCGGCTGGGTTCCTTGGATATACGCCAGGATGCGCGCGGGGAACAGGGCGTTGGCCTTGTCCCATTCGCTGATTGCGCCCGTCTTCCATCCTCCTCGCAGGAGAATTTCCTCTACATGGATTTCGAAGGCCCGTTCATCAGTCGTTTTCATCGGCGGCGCCTTTCGACAAGCGTTGCTCTTCCAACTCGAAGAACTCGTGCAGCTTGGTTTGCAAAAGCTTTTTATCCGGCAAGCGGGTCCGGTATTCGGCGACCAAGGCGGGGGATTTGCTGCGGTTCAGCATGAATTCCACCACCTCGTCATCCTTGGTCTTGCACAACAGCAACCCGATGGACGGGTTTTCCTCCGCCTTTTTCACCTTGCGGTCCAAAGCTTCCAGGTAAAAATCCAACTGCCCCATATGCTCCGGCTTGAACTCCGTGATCTTGAGTTCGATGGCGACCAGGCAGCGCAACTCCCGATGGAAGAAGAGCAGGTCGATGCTGCCGTCGCGATTGCCGACCTGGACCGGATATTCCTCGCCGACAAAGGAAAAATCGCGTCCTAATTCGATAAGGAAATCGCGCAGGCGGTGCACCAGCGCTTTGCGCAAATCCTGTTCGGAATGCTCCGCCGGCACCCCTACGAATTCCAGCGCATACACGTCCTTGAAAACCCCTCCCGCCCCGGGATGCAATTCTCGCATCGGTGCTGCGAGTTTTGCCCCGGCCAGAAGTACGCGCTCAAAAGTCCCGGTTTCTATGGCGCGCTTCAATTCCCGGACACTGTACCGTTCCCGAACCCCCAGGCGTAAGTAAAACTCCCGCTCTTCCGAGGTCTTACATTTACCCAGGATATCCAAGTGGCTGGACCAGGGCAATTCTCGCAACAGTGTTGCGAGTTCTTGGGGGGCCCCTTCCCAGGTCTCGAAGAATTGCCGCATTCGCCATAAATTCGAGGCTGAGAACCCCCGGAGTCCTTGGGCTTGCGAAGCCAGGTAGTCTGCCAGGCCATTGACCGTGCCGCGGCCCCAGGCCTCAAGCTTGATTTTATCGCTGATGCGCCGCCCCAGTTCCCAGTACAAATCAACCACCTCGGAATTAACGAGACGGGCCACGCGCTCCCGGCGGACCTGGATGAGGTCAGCAAGTTCGCCAAAGGCGGCGGGGGTGGGGGTGGAATCGGTCACGGCTTGAAGCCTCGCACGTCGATCTTTCCGGTGACGGCGGCAGTGATGAGGGCGGTGCGGTATTCGGAGAGTTTATCTAGGGCGGATTCGACTTTTTCGATCATGCGGTCGATTTTCATTGTCTCTTCCTCAAGGTATTTGACGATAGCAACCTGTTCTGGAAAAGAGGGTACCGTAACAAATTGGTTGCCAACTATACTGCCTGTTATCAGTGGTTGCGCATTTTGGTTAGCTAGTTGGTTTAAATTTCTGCTTTCTAGAACTAGAGAAAAGAATTTCTTATCGTGATGGGTGATATCAATTTTTAAAGCGTTATCACTTATCCATTTTTTTCCCGGAACAAGATATACGTTCCCGCACTTTGCACCAACTCGTCCAACAATAATATCCTCGGTCGACGAGTTATGTTTCTCCGTATACCCCATAATTCCGTTTCCACCGTATACTGGAATAGACCCACCAGAGTCAATCTCCTCAGGAGATATTCCATCTCCGCTTTCAATATCGGAATAAATCCACTTCAGCTTTTTAAAAGCCCACCCCTCCGGCACTTCTCCCAACCAATCAATCCCGGATGGCTTCAACTTCCTTTTCGCCAATACCTTCGCGTCCAAACCCGGAAATTTCGCCGCATACTCTTCCGCCACTTCCGGGGGCAGTCCTTTGGTCACGGTGAGGGAGATTAAGGCGCTGCGCTTTTCCTTGAGCTTTTCGATCAAGGAGCGCTTCTTGTCCATGAGTGAATCGAGTTTGGCTGTGGCAGAGTCGAGAAAAGAAGAAATAATCTCCTGTTCTTCCTCCTCAGGGATCGCCAGAGATATCTCCCCTAACTCAGACGCGTTTATGGCCGGATAACTTACACCCACCGAACGGGAAACTATTGATTCGACGAAATAGGTGCTTTTTAGGAAGTGGGCCAAGTATCCTGGCAATACCTGTTTGGGGCGGACCACGGTAAACCCAGTTGAGACAACCAGATTGTCTGGTGGAGACTCAATTGCTGCAATTGCTTTAAGATAAGTACGAACAGTGGAGACAATAGTGTCTCCGTCTTTTACACGTCTACGCGCACGGGAAGGTGCACTCTCGAACAAAATTTTCTCGGTATCGGTAATGCCCGCGATTTGATTTACGCTGCCGATATCAACATATTCTATCTCGTAATCAGGTGCAGTCAGTTCCGATATTTCGTCGTCGTTGATTGACGAAACATATTTTAACCGTTTAACTCTCCAGTGCGCGGGCACCTCGCCCAGCCACTCGACCCCGCTCGGGTTATACTTGGAATACGCCGGTGGCTTCACGCGGTGACTTCCTTCAGCAAATCCAAAATCTCGCTTTCAAGCCGCTTGATATCCGATTCAATCTCTCCCAACGCACGCGGCGGCTCATACCGGTAAAAATGCCGGTTGAGCGGAAGCTCATACCCGACCTTGGTTTTGCTTTCATCGATCCAGGCATCCGGCACATGGGGCAAAACCTCGCGCTTGAAATACTCTGCGATATCCTCCTGAAGCGGCACGGTCTCGGTATCGCGCAAATCCGCGTCCGGCTCGGGCGCCCCGGTCTTATCGCGGCAAATCTCGGCGGTCTCGTCGCGCTCGCCCAAGGCGGCCAGCACGGCCTTGAGTTCCGGCTGGGAAAGATCCACATCGCGACCGGCGGCGAACTTCTTCACATCGCCCAGAAACTCTTTTCGATCGGTGTATAGCTTTTCCTTGCCCGATTTTCCGAAGGCCTGCAACAATCCGCGAATGGCTTGTTGCCGCGCCCGCCCTTCCTCGATTTCCGCCAAGCGGGCCTTTTCATTTTTCAATTTGCTGGTGGCCAAGGAGGCGAAACCGGATTGTTCCTCCAACAGGGAGATCCTCTCTTTGGACGCCTGGAAGTTGAGGCGCAGTGGACGTTCCACCGTGATTTTGTGGAAGCCGAACGCCTCATTGTCGAAAACCTTGCTGACCACCAATTCCTTATCCACCCCATCGATTTTGAAGCGGCGTGTCAACCCATCCTTGTAATCCGCGAAGATGCGGGTCAGGTCGCCGACATGATCCGGATCGTTTTTGTCATCCGGGCGTTTCGAATTTGGGTCGCCGATTTTCCGGCGCTTGTTCCCGAGGCTCTTCTTCATCGGAACCCAGAAATTGCGCCCATCGATCAATTGGATTTTTCCTTTGCGCCGGTTCTCCTTGCGATTGGTCAAGATCCAGATATAGGTCGAGATGCCGGTGTTATAGAAAAGCTGCTCAGGCAAGGCGATCACCGCTTCCAGCCAATCGTTCTCGATAATCCATTTGCGGATTTCGGATTCCCCGCTGCCCGCATCGCCGGTGAATAGAGGTGAACCGTTGAACACGATGCCGATGCGGCTGCCGCCCTGCTTGACGGGTCGCATCTTCGCGATCATGTGTTGGAGAAAGAGCAGGGAACCATCGTTGACGCGCGGCAAACCCGCGCCGAAGCGGCCCTCAAACCCAAAATCGTCATGCTCGTCGGTAATGAACTTTTCCTGCTGCTTCCAGGTAACCCCGAATGGAGGATTGGCCAGCATGTAGTCGAAGGTCAGCTTCTTGCCCGCCTCGTCGCGGTCCAGGGCGTCCTTGGTAAAGGTATCGCCGAGGTGGATATTCTCGGCGTTCTCGCCCTTGATGAGCATGTCGGCCTTGCACACCGCCCAGGCGCCATCGTTCCAATCCTGCCCGTACAGATGGGGATCGGCATCGGCGTTGAGTTGCTTGATGTAGTTCTCGGCCACGGAAAGCATGCCTCCCGTGCCGCAGGCGGGATCATAAATGGTTTTCACCACGTGGCTTTTGCGGAGATCCTTCTCCGGGTCCAGCAGCAGATTGACCATCAGGCGGATGACTTCTCGCGGGGTGAAATGCTCTCCCGCCTCCTCATTGCTCTGCTCCGCCCCGATGCGGATCAATTCCTCGAAGACGTACCCCATCTGGGAATTGTCCACCTTGCCCGGCGAGAGATCGATCTTGGGATCATTGAATGCCTTGATGACTTCGAAGAGCAGGTTTTTCTCGGCCATGACTGCGATTTCCTGATCGAACTTGAAGCGCTCCATGATGGCGCGCATATTGGGCGAAAACGCGTTGATGTAGCTGTTGAGATTGGGGGCCAATTCATTGGGATCGTTGAGCAAGCGGGCGAAATCGAGCTTGGAGAGGTTGTAGAACTCCCGCTTGGTGATGGCTTGCAGCTTGTGCCGGATGATGTTCTGGGGTTTGCCTTTGATGAGCTTGTATTCTGCCAGAACCGCCGCTTTGGTCGGGGCCAACACGCAGTCGAAGCGCTTCAGGACGGTGAGGGGGAGGATGACGCGGCGGTATTCGTTCCGCTTATACGGCCCGCGGAGCAAGTTGCAAATGCCCCAGATGAAATTGGCGATTTGCGAGTGGGATTCGGTGGACATGCGGGGCTTTTCCAGTGTTAAGGCTTGCCCATTTTTCGGTTGAAAATGGGCTTTCGGATATGTGTTAGCCGAAATTTCGGATGTTGGGAGTCGAAAAAACGGTAGGAATATCAGGGTACCCTGTAAAAGGAATTCGGCGGAAGTTTTCATCGTATCAAAAGTAAGCAGCGGGGATTGAAGTGCGGATCGGAGGAAGCACGGGGGCGGCGGGGGCGGAGCCCCCGCAGAGGGGGTAGCGAAGGCCACCGCAGGGCGGGTGGACCGGTAAACCGGCCAGAGCGCGAGGAGGCCGGAGCGAGGGGGAGGCTACCCCTTCTTAAGGGGCCGCCACCACTTCTCGTTCGCCTTGTACCATTCCACCGTGGCCGCGATCCCGGATTCGAAATCGTGCCTGGGCTGCCAGCCCAATTGCGCGCGGATCTTGGAGGCGTCGATCCCGTAGCGGCGATCATGGCCCAGGCGATCTTCGACATACTTGATCGAGGTTTCATCCTTGCCCATCAGGGAGAGCAGCTTCATGGCGATATCGATGTTCGGCATTTCGTTGTTGCCGCCGATATTGTAGACCTCTCCGGCCTTGCCTTTTTCCAGCGCCAGAAGGATGCCGGAGCAATGATCGTCCACGTGCAGCCAATCGCGCACGTTCTTCCCGTCGCCGTAGATGGGGATTTGCTTGCCGTCCATGAGGTTGGTGACGAGCAGTGGGATGAGCTTTTCCGGGAACTGGTAGGGGCCGTAATTGTTGGAACAGCGCGTGATCAGCGTATCCATGCCGAAAGTATGATGGTAGGCCGAAACCAGCAGGTCCGATCCGGCCTTGCTGGCAGAATAGGGGGAGTTGGGCGCTATCGGCGTGGTCTCCATGAAAAGGCCCGTGGGACCCAGGGATCCGTAGACTTCGTCGGTGGAGACATGCAGGAAGCGGCCAACATTGGCGGCGCGCGCCACTTCCAGGAGCACCTGCGTGCCCATCACGTTGGTTTGCACGAACACTTCCGGCCCCAGGATGCTGCGATCCACGTGCGATTCGGCCGCGAAATGCACCACCGCGTCCGGGGCGGAGGCGAAGATTTCCGTCATCAGGGCGCGATCGCAGATATCGCTCTTGAAGAACTTATAGGCGGGATTCCCGGCCACGTCCACCAGGCTCGCGGGATTGCCCGCATAGGTCAGCTTGTCCACGTTGGTAATGCGCCAGCCAGGACGGGAAGCGAGCACCTGGCGGATGAAATTCGAACCTATGAAGCCACAACCGCCGGTCACGACTAGATGCATGGATAAGCTCCTGAATGAACCTGCGGTAATTTAGAAAATCGCGGGGGAAATCCTACTTGGCGAATTCCTTGGCGACCCGGATCAAGTCTTTCTCGATGCGCAGGAAGGCCTGAACCAGATCGGGATCGAAGTGTTTGCCGGACTCCGAGACGATCATCTCGCGGGCCAGCTCATGCGGAATGGGTTCCTTATAGCAGCGGCGGGAAACCAGCGCGTCATACACGTCCGCCATGGCGACGATGCGGGCCGAGAGCGGGATATCCTTGCCCTTGAGGGGCTTGCCGATCCCGGGCTCCACGAACATGGCCTTGGTCGCGCCCAGCACGTTGGGGTATCCGGATCCGTCGTAGCGCTGATGGTGATGGTAGGCGATTTCCTTGCTCAGCGAATAGAAGGTGCGCCAACCCAGCTTCAGCTCCAGCTCATGCAGCAAATCGCCGCCGATGATGGTGTGCATCTTCATGATCTCGAACTCATCCGCCGTGAGTCCGCCGCGCTTCTTGAGGATGTCGTCGCGGATGCCGACCTTGCCGATGTCATGCAAGGGCGCCGCGATGAAAATCTCGTCGCAATAAGTGCGCGTGATATAGTCGGCGTATTCGGGGACATGGGCCATTTCCTGCGCCAGCATGCGGGAATAATGGCTCATGCGGATGATGTGATCGCCCGTGTCCGGATCGCGCACTTCGGAGATTTTCGCGAAGCCGAGGATGGAGACCTTCTGGATTTCGTTGCCGCGTTCCAGGCCTTCCAGGATCCGCTCGTGCATGCTCGCGCTGGTCCTGCGGTAGGCGGAAGCGATCAAAGCCAAAGCCGCGTAGGGCACCAGGAACTCCGGCGCCCAAGCCAGGTATTGCCAGGGGACGGCGGGCAGGAATCCCGCCGGGCCGCCGTTCAGGAACAGGTGGACGGCGAAGCGCGTCAGATGGAAGAGGGCGCCGAAAGCGAGGGTCGGGAGAAGGGGATTGTCCAGCACGGTTTCGAACAGTGCCAGAACGCCGGGAGCGGGGGGATGCGCAGCCTTTCGCGCTTCGCCCGGGCGCGCTTCGCGCGGAAGCGCGGGCGTCTGCCGCGGTTGCTGACCGTGGATGTCCAATAAAGTCATGCTGCCGGTGTCCTCCGGAAAATCCTTAGCTATAGTAAGTCTCAAGTTCCCCATGCACATCGGGTTTTTCCGGCGGGAACGGACGCTTTAGTCCCGTTCCCAAAAACCCCTGTATTAAAAACCGACGCAGCCCAAATCGTCGGACCGGAAAAAGCCGATTTTACTATGATTTTAAGGGTTCACGCGGATCTTACCTTACCCGCAGAACCGATTCCCAAGCCGGATTACGCTGATGCAAATCGACCCTTACCCTACCACCGGACTCTCAATGGGCTCCAGGCGCAAGCAGGCCGCTCACCTTTTGCGCTTGCGCGCCCAGCTTGGGGAAACCGGCGAGTTCGAGAACCTGGGTTTCGCCCGCGTGGATCATGGCCGCGAGGCCCGCACGGGCTTCCCGGAAGTCATTTTCGGCGAAGGGAAGACCAGGCAGCAAATCGCCGCCATCGCCGCCCGCATCCTGGCCCGTTCGGGCAAGGTGCTGATCACGCGCATCCCCGCCTCGGTGCATCGTTTTTTGGCGGCGGATTTCCCCCGCCTTGAATACCACGCCGCCGCCCGCGCGGCCTACCAGATGGAAGAAACCCCGGCGTTACCCGGGGCGGAGGCGGCAGCGGCGGAAGCGCATATCCTGGTATTATGCGCCGGAACCGGCGACATACCCGTGGCGGAAGAGGCAGCGCTGACCGCCCGATTCATGGGCTGCAAGGTGCGCAGCCTCCACGATGTGGGGGTGGCTGGCCTGCACCGGCTCTTGTCGCAATTGCCGGCCCTGCGCCGCGCTTCGGTCATCATCGCGGTGGCGGGCATGGAGGGCGCGCTGCCCAGCGTGGTGGCCGG
>JBDSWM010000129.1:0-8573 GCA_039926685.1 Fibrobacteria bacterium
TGTTCTGCCCGGTGACGTCGATGGCCGCCTGGGAAGCCTGCAGGCCGCGGCTCCCGATTCCGAGTGCGTCGAAGAGTCCCATTTCAAACGCTCCGGTTCACGAGGTTGCGGATTTGCATTTTGCCCACGCTCACATTGCCCTTGGCCGTGTAGGTCTTCAGGTTTTCGGACTTGCTGCGGCCGGCCACGCTGGTCATGATGCCGACGGTGGCGCGCACTATTTTGCTGCCGTTCTCGACCAACGCCAGGTTGATGGCCAAGGCGCGCTTGAGCTCCGCGACCGCGGCCAGCAACTCGTCGCGGCAGGCCTTGAGCCTGTCCGCGCGAGCCGGGCTCACGAGCGGATAGATGGCCTCGCACTTGACGGGGGCTGATGCGTCCCCCGCCCTGCGCGGGCCGACCAGCTTATCGGTCACGATTATGCGCTGCTCTTCCAGGGAAGCCAGGCCGTTCACGAGTTTGTCGGTTTCATGGTTCACGTCGTGGTTTTCCACCAGGCGGCGATTGATGAGCGCCAGGCGCTGGCGGCCCGCCTGATCCAGGTAAGCGCGGTATAGGGCCAATTGCGCCTTCATGTTGCCGATCAGGGTTTCGCACAGTCCCTCGGCGTCGACGGGAGCGGGAACGGGCGCAACCGGGTCCTCCAGCAAATCGGCGAAGTCCTCGCCCAATAAAAGTTCGCGATATCCGATGCCCATGATTGCTCCTTATTCCCCTGCCGTGACGGCGGCGACGGCCGCGGTGTCGAGCGCCTGCTTGGAGGCGAGGATTTTTTCCACGTATGCCTTGGTTTCCCGGAAGGGAGGAACCCCGTTATAGCGCTCCACCGTGCCGGGGCCCGCATTGTAGGCGGCCAGGGCCTTGGTCTCGTCGCCTCCGAAGCGTTCCAGCAGCATCTTGAGATAGCGCGTGCCGCCCAGGATATTGTCTTCGACGTTGAAAACGTCGCGCACGCCCATGTCGGTGGCGGTGGTATCCATCAATTGCATCAGTCCCTTGGCGCCGGCGCCGGAGACGGCGTGCGGCTGATTGTTGGATTCCGCCTTGATGACGCTCCGGATCAGGTTGGCGGAAACGCCGTACTTGCTCGCAGCCTGGTCCACGATGGGCTTGAGATCGGCATGGGAAAGGGAGGGAACGGGGCCGACAGCGGTGGATTCGGCAGGAGCCGGCCTGGAAATCCTGGCGATGGAAGGCGGCAGGACGCCCGACCCGGATCCGTCCTGGCGGCTCAGGGAGCGGTAGATTTGGGCGGCCAGGCTGTTGGAGACGCCGGACGCGGCGTTCTGCATGCCTTGCTCGCCGTTGAGAAGGGGGTTCTTGGCGCTCATGGTCGCATAGGTATTGTCCAGCATCTCGGTGAAGATCTCGCGTCCCGGGGAAGCCTTGGTGAGTTCATCGTCGTCGCCGATGGTGGTCTGGCGCATACCCTTGTACATCTGGCTCAGGAACATGCCTTCGAATTCCAAGGCGGCTTTCCAACGCTTGCGGTCCGCTTCCTTGCCATTCGTGTCGCCCGGGGCCAGCGCCTTGGCCGCCTTTTCCAAGGAACCGGCGCAGGCTGATCCCATGCGGCTTTTCAGCAAGTCGAGGTTGTTGGTGGATTCCGGTGTCATGGTCGCTTCACTCCGCCGCGCGCTCCGGAGGGATTCCCTTCCGGCGTTGCCAGCTTGCTTTAAGTTTCTCTTCAATTGTCTGTTAACGCAAAGCGCGTGCCAGCGGGCGAAGGAGTCCGGAAAGCCGCTGGAAGCCTATGCGGGGCGGTTCGGGCTACCGGAAGCGATCCGAAGAGGGAAAAACTTGCCAGGAGCCGGCCCGCAACGGGTGGAATTTTCCGCCATCGGCGTCGATCCAAGGCGAAGCGGGATTAATGCAGGGCCGATGAAGAGCGGATGAAGAGCCTACGAAGACCCGGGGAGTTGGGATTTTGGGGTTGCCGTTCAGACAGGCGGGAACAGATCCGGCATCTTTTCCAGTACGGAGGATTCGTCCATGCGGCGCAGGGCTTCCAGCAGGATGGCCATGGTGTCGCCGTCCAGGTTGGCTTCCGGGGGAAGCTGATCGGGATTGAAGCGGAAGGATCCGGATTCCCAGCGCAGGACCTCGTCCACCGCCAGGGTACCATTGATGTTACCTAATCCGGCATGGATGAGGCCGCCGTCGCGGAAGCCGAAGCGGCAACGGCGCGGGCCCTGTTCGACAAGTAGGGTCCCGGTCATGCGGGCCGTCATTACGGTTTGCACCAGGTCCGTGAACGCGAAAAAACGGAGATCGCCGGAAAGGCCCGGCGAAAGCAGCTGGGCCAGCTTCTGGTTGGTGGCCTTGATGCGCTTGGACAGCATGCGGTACAGGATGATGCTGAGCACGGGGAACTCCGCCACCAGCTTATGGAAGCTCTCCTTGGAGATGGCGATGGTGAGCACCTCTTCCATCGCATCCACCTGGTTGCTGGTGGCCGCGCCCGTGAGGATGGACATTTCCCCGAAGCAATCGCCCTTGCGCAGCACGGAGAGCTCCAGCACGCGGCCGTCGGCGCCGCGCGATGCGATGCGCACCATGCCTTTGACGAGCACGTGGAAATGCGAGCTGGTGGTATTGGCCTGCAGGATGATATCGCCGGCCCGGAAGGTATGCGCGCTGGCGCGTTCGCGGAAGGCGCGCGCCACGGTGGCGGGCATCTGATCCAGGAACGGCATGGCCATCTGGTTCTCTGCGGTGAGCACCTCTTCGAATTGCACCGAGGGCTTGGAGAGCTTGTTCATGCGGGCGAAGCTCCAACGGCAAGAGCAGCTCTTGTACCCGGATTCGATCAGGCCATCGGCTTTGCGGCCGTCCATGGCCACGGGGATGAAGGTGGCCACGGGCATGGAACACATCTGCAATTGGTTGCTGAACACGCCGGGCATCTGCACCTGGAGCGAATCCCCCTTGGTGTAGAACGGGCAGTTGTTCAGCTCCACGGCCTTCAGGGCCCAGGATTTTTCCTCTTCATCCATGGATAAAACTTAACCTTTTATGGATTCGGGCAGCGAGCGCTACGCATTGCGCGCCCGCGACCGCCTGGCCTCCGGCCCTTATTCCTCCGAGGTTTGGAGGATTTTGGGGCGAAACGATATGCTGTTTAGGATAATCCAGACCGGGTGCGGAACACAAGGGGAAAATGCGGTTACTGCCCCCGGTAGGGGCGCCAGGGGCGCGCACCCGGAGGGCGGCCCTGCGCCGCGGCCCTAGTCTTTAAAGGCGGGATTCGGCTTCATCATGGCGGCGTACAGGGCGCGGATGGCCTTTTCATAATCCGCATTGTCCACGCCTATGATGATGTTGAACTCGGAAGACCCCTGATCGATGATGCGGACGTTTACGTTGGCGTCCCGCAATGCGATGAACACCTTCGCGGCCTGGCCCACCTGATGGGAAAGGCCTTCTCCCACCACGGCGATGAGCGCGAGATCCTGCTCCACCTCAAGCGTATCCGGCTCCAGGATGCGGCGGATGTCCTCCAGGATGGCCTCGGTCTTGTCGTTGATCTCCTCGTTGGAAACCACCACGCTCATGCTGTCGATGCTGGAAGGGACATGCTCGATGCTGACGCCCTTGGTCTCGAAGATGCCGAGCATCTTGCGCGCGAAGCCGATCTCCTTGTTCATCATGCTCTTCTCAAGGCTGAACATGCTGAAGTTCTTCTTGCCCGCCACGCCGGCGATGTCGTACTTGGTGATCTGCGGCAGCTTGGAAACGATGCGCGTGCCCGGATCGTCCGGCCGGTTGGTGTTCCTGATATTGATGGGGATGCCCACGTCCCGCACGGGTGCGATGGCTTCGTCGTGGAAAACGCTGGCTCCCATGTACGACAACTCGCGGATTTCGCGGTAACTCACCTCATCGAGCGGATGCGGATTCTCGACGATGCGGGGATCGGCCATCAGCAGGCCCGATACGTCGGTCCAGTTCTCGTAGAGCTCCGCCATCACCGCGCGCGCCGCGATGGCGCCCGAGATATCCGAGCCGCCGCGCGAGAAGGTCTTGATGTTCCCCTTCACGTCCGCCCCGTAGAAGCCCGGCAACACGTACACTTTCTCCGGATCGGACATGCGTTCGCCGAGCACCTTGTAGGTCTTGAGATCGATGCGTCCGGTCTTGTCGAAGAACACCGTATCCTTGGGATCCACGAACTCGGCGCCCAGGAAGGCCGCCATCAGCAGGCCGCACAGGTATTCCCCGCGCGAAGCGACGAAGTCCCGGCTCGCGCCTTTTTCGATCTCCGCGCGGAAGCGTTCCAACGCCTGGGCCATGCCCGCGTTCAGGCCGAGATTGGCTTCGATGTCGAGGTACCGATCGCGGATGAGCGAGAAAGGGCCGTCCAGGGAAAGGTTTTTCTGGGTCATGTCATGGCAGAGATAAAGCAGATCGGTGAGTTTGGCCTCGCCGGAATTGCGTTTGCCCGGCGCCGAGGGCACGACCACGGTGCGTTTGCGATCGGCCTGGATTATCTTCCGGATCTTGAGGAATTGGTTATGGTCGGCGACGCTGGAGCCGCCGAATTTGCAAACGATGCGTGCCATGTATTCTCCAGATAACCCCAAAATGCTCGATTCCCGCCGCCATGCCGGGTTTGGGGCAGGTCAAAAGTAAAAAAAAGAATACGAGGCCGATTCCGCTATCCGGTATACTCTAGGTACGGGCGCAATTCGGGGCCGCGCGCCCGGCGCGCGCCGGGTTCAAAAAGGCCTCAAGCGCGGCCGAGGCCGTACCGATATCCTCAAGGAAGAGAGGGCGGGAAGCATGAAACTCGAAGGCACACCGAAACCGCACGGCTCCGAAGCCCGCCGTTTCTCGGCGGCAAGCGCCGCATCGAATGCCGCGTCGATTGCCGGTACGAAAGCCGCCCAAAAATCCGGGGCTGCGGGCAAATCCTTCGGCGACCTGTTGCGGAAGGCCGCTTCCGCGCCGGCAGAGGCTCCGGTAGCGTCCCAGTCGCCCCGGGCGGATATGCCCGTTTCCCAAACGGCATCGGCGGAAAGCCCTCAACCGGGCAAACCATCCGGCGAAGCCGTACCCGCAAGCCAGGCCTCAGGGGATTCCTTCGAAAACCATATGGATTTGGTGAAGCTGCGCCTCAAGGCCGGTTATTACAGCGGCAGCAACATCGATGAAGCCCTGTCCGATAGGCTCAGCGGCTATTTCGACGAACTCGGCTGATCCGTTTCCCCCGGAAAACCGTCATTTTCCGAAAAACGCATCGAAGCGCTGCAGGAACCGTTCCAATTGATCGCTAGGCAAGGCATTGATGCCGGCCGCCAATTTGCGTCCGCCCCCGGTGGGGAATTCCCGCGCCAGGTCCGCGGCGGATGCCGAGGAACCGACCGCTGAGCCGTCCCAACGGCGGGGCGCGCGGATGGAGACCATGTATGTCCCGTCCTCGCGGGCATGGATGACGGCCAAGGCGCGATCGGGCTCCTGCAGCGCCCGTTCATTGGCCCAGGTCGCCCCGTAACGTCGCGCGAAAGCCTCGTCCGGAACCAGGTAGGCGCCGGCGCCGGACCGATCCACCACGGGGCGTATGCCTTGGAAACTTTCCCGGTCGGATTCGAATTGGGCCGCCAGCGGACCCAAAAGGGACTGGTCCCAGCACAGATCATAGGCCTGCCGGTACGGCGCCATGCGTTCAGCCAGCCGGGCCGGCTCAAAAAGCGTGTCGCCGGGCTTTTCCCCGTAGGCGTTATAGTTGATCAGCACCCCCACCCGCCGGAGCATGGCCGCTTCATGCGCCGAAGCCCCGCCCGAAGAGGCCAAGGCCGAGGCCGTGGCCGGCAGGTTGTCCCCGAAGGCGGCCATGGCCGCCCATAGAGGGTGGCGCAGGCCGTGCACGGCGTTCACGATCACGGCGGTGCAGGTTTCCGCCGCCTGGTTGATATGCAATTCCAGGTTGGGATGCGCGGGGGGCTCCCCCGGATCATGGTGATCGTACCAGGTAATACGCAGGTTACCTTGGGCCAGCAAAGGCCCCAGCGCGTCCAGGTTCTGGCGCAGGCTGATGTCGAGGGCGTGCAATTCGTGGATGCGGCCGGAGGCCAGCGGCGGCACCTTGGCGAGCAATTGGATGTCGCGCTTCCAGCCGGTAACGCGCAGATCGGGGGCGCCCAGTTCCAAGCCCAGGATATGTTGGCCGATGAGGCCGTCCGCGTCCCCGTTGAAGACGAAAACCCGGGCGCCGGGCGCCGCGGGATCAGCGGATGCCATATCTATCCTTTAGTACCCCGATGTGGTGGCGTTCATGGCCTATGATCACGCCGAGCAGATCCCTGGGCGCCAGGCGGGTTCCGGCGGCGCATCCGCTGCGCGACCACGCCGCCTCGTCGAGACCGGCCAATAGGGCGCCCGCGGCTTGCGACACCCCGCGATGGCTTTCCAGCACCGCCTTCCAGCTCATGGCCTCGTAAGGGGAGTTCGCCATATAGACGCCCTCGTCGAAGCCGGGCAAAGTCTGGTTTTCCCCGCGCGCGATGGCCACCAGGCGGTATAGGAATACGAGATTGCAGTCGGCGATATGCCCGACCACCTGCTTGACGCTCCATTTTTCCGGGGCATAGCGCGAACCGGCCTTGCTTTCCGGAATGCTGGCGAAATAAGTGCGGCAGATTTCCGCGTGGTCGGTGAAGGCCGCCAGCGCGGCAGCCGGGTTTTGCGGCACGGGAGAGGCTTCGGAGAAGTATTTCCAGAACGGAGAGTCCTTTAAATCTAGCATGGGACCTTTCCAGCGATGAAAACCGCCGATTACGCGAATCCTGGCGAGGAAATCTAGTTCCGGGCCGGAAATCCGCCACGTCCCGGCGGCGATTCGGGTCACAGTCCGGGCCGAGGCGGGATTTTAGCTTGAACGCATGGACCAGCCTTCCTCCGTTTTCTCCGCATCTCTCGAGGGAGTCGGGTTACGCCCGCCCGCGGAAGCGAGGAGCGCCCTTTCCGCGTCCGGGGTAACTTGCACGGTACCCAATCAGGATCCCTTCCACAACCTCCCCATCATATTCGCTCCCGGATCCCCCTTGGAGGCCAGCCTGCGCCTGGCCGCGGCGGCCGCCCGTCGGGATTGCCCGGTATTCCTGCGCGGGGAAAGCGGATCGGGGAAGGAGGCGATGGCGCGCTTCCTGCACGCCCGCGGCCCCCGCGCCCACGGGCCTTTCGTGGCGGTCAATTGCGCGGCCTTGCCTCCCGGTCTCATCGAAAGCGAATTGTTCGGGCACAGGAAGGGCGCGTTCACGGGTGCATGGGCGGACAGTCCGGGCCGGTTCCGCCAGGCCGGAGGCGGCACTTTGTTCCTGGACGAGATCGGGGACATGCCGATGGAGGTGCAGGCGCGCCTGCTGCGGGTCTTGCAGGAGAAAAGCGTGAGCCCCGTGGGAGACGGCCGCGAATACCCGGTGGATTTCCGGCTGGTATGCGCCACGCACAGGGATCCGGTGCAGGAGGTCCGGGCCGGCCGCTTCCGGGAAGACCTTTTCTACCGCATCCACGTGCTGGAGATCCGCTTGCCCCCCTTGCGCGATCGCCCTTTGGACATCCCCCGCCTGCTGCGGCATTTCCTATCGGGCCTTTTGCCCTCCGCCGCCGCCGACCGCGCCTGCGCCGAATTCCCGCCCGCCCTTCTGGCGCTGCCTTTCCCCGGAAACATCCGGGAATTGCGCAACCTGGCGGAACGCTATTGCGTGCTGAGCGATTTGGGGGGAGGCTGGGCCGATGCCGCGGCCACCGCACTGGATCCGGGCCTTCCCGCGCCCGGGGCTTCCCCGGCCGGGGCCTCCCCGGCCGGGGGGGAATTGCATTCAACCATAGCGTCCGCTCCCGTATCGGAAAGGTTACCCAAGCGCCTCCCCAATTCCCGCCTGTCCGACGGCGAAATCCTGGTTGCACTGGATGCCTGCGGCCGCCATCGGGGCCGCGCCTCCCATCTGCTCGGAATCACCCGCCGCGCTTTGCAATACCGATTGGCGAAAATGGGCCGGCCGCCTGAAGGCATGCCGCCTTAGCGAACCGCGCCCACAATTCCCCCTTAGCCCTTCCCTTGGCCGGTTTTTGGCTCTATATTAGGGCAGGCTTATGGTGAATAAAAACGAGGGAGCGCCGACCGCGGGCGCATCAGCGTCCGCGCGGAAACCAGCGCTACCGCTCCGTCACCTCCCGGCTACCCTGGCCTCGCTTTTCCTGCTCGCCATCCTGCTGTTCACCGGCCTTCCCCGCAGCCTGGAGCCTTGGTTTTTCGGGCTGTTCCTGAAAGCCAAGGGGTATCCTCCCGTCTCGGTCTCGACCGTGATCGTCTCCGCCGATCCGGGCGCCAGCGCCATGGACGCGCAAACCCTGTCCCGATTGGCCGCGGCCATCCTGGAAAAGGGCCCGGCGGTGCTGGCCGTGGGGCCCGCCGCGGACGGCGAGGCCGACTCCCTGGATCCGGAATCTCTGGATAGCGCGGAGCCTTTGCCCCGTGGCCAACTGGTCTTGTCGCATACCTTTTCCGGACTGGGGCCCTGGGCGCCGGCTGATGGCCCCGAATCCTATCCGCCCATCCTGGCGCACTCCCT
>JBDSWM010000130.1:0-18906 GCA_039926685.1 Fibrobacteria bacterium
CTACGTGGTGGACAACACCCTCACTTCCCCCTATCTGTTCCTGCCCAAGGCGGTCAAGGCCTCCCTGTCCGTGAACTCCCTGTCCAAATACTTCGGCGGCCACGGCAACGCCCTGGGGGGTAGCGTCACGGATACCGGGGTGTTCGACTGGCGGACCTGCCCCAACATCCTGGACATTTACAAGGTCCCGGCATCCGATCCGTCCCTGTGGGCGATGCTGCAATTGCGCAAGAAAGGCCTGCGCGATTTCGGCGGCACCTTGGCCCCGGAAGCGGCCCATGTCTTGTCGGTGGGTTCGGAAACCCTGGCCCTGCGCATGGACCGGGCCTGCGGCAACGCCTCGCGCCTGGCCCTGTTCCTGTCCACCCATCCCAAGGTCAAGCATGTCAATTATCCCGGGCTCAACTCCCATCCCCAGAATTCCCTGGCCAAGGAGCTGTTCAAACGCCCCGGCGCCCTGCTCAGCTTCGTGCTGGCCGACGGCATGGATCCGTTCGCCTTCATCAACCGCCTGAAGCTGGCCATCTGTTCCAGCAACCTGGGCGACAACCGCACCTTGATCATCCCCGTGGCGCATACCATCTTTTACGAAATGGGCCCGGCCCGCCGCGCCAGCATGGGCATCGAGGACGGCATGATGCGCCTCTCCGTGGGCATCGAGGACCCGGAAGACCTATTGGAAGACTTCGCGCAAGCGCTGGGCTAGAACACAGGGGGATCCGGTGGGGGGATCCTGTGTGGGCTCGTATGGTTGAGGGTTCCTTCCCAGTTACTTTGACGGCAAAATTGGCAATTTGAATTTTTCTCGGCTTTCCGGAGGTTGGATGCATTTTCAGGACCTGGTTTTGACCCTGCAGAAATATTGGAGCAGCCGCGGCTGCCTGCTCGCGCAGCCCTATGACGTGGAAAAAGGCGCGGCCACTTTCAATCCTTCCACCTTTCTGCGCTCCCTGGGTCCGGAACCGTTCGACGCGGCCTTCATCGAACCCTGCCGGCGCCCCAAGGACGGCCGCTATGGGGAGAATCCCAATCGCGGCCAGCATTATTACCAGTTCCAGGTGGTGCTGAAGCCGAGCCCGCTCGATATCCTCGATCTGTACATCGGATCCTTGCGGGAAATCGGCCTCAAGCCGGAAGAGCATGACATCCGCTTCGTGCATGACGATTGGGAGTCGCCCACCTTGGGCGCCTGGGGCCTGGGCTGGGAGGTATGGCTGGACGGGATGGAGATCACCCAGTTCACCTATTTCCAGCAAGTGGGCGGATTCGATTTGTCCCCCATCATGGGCGAAATCACCTACGGCCTCGAGCGCATCTGCATGTACCTGCAGAAGAAGAACAACATGTTCGAGCTGATGTACGACGGCCGCTTCACCTACGGGGACATCTACCATCAGAACGAAGTGCAGTTCTCCAAGCACAACTTCGAATTGGCCGACGTGGACGCGCAGCTCAAGCTGTTCTCCGCCTATGAAAACGAATGCCGCCGCATGTGCGAGGCCGGCGTTCCGGCTCCCGCCCTGGACTATTGCCTGAAGGCCAGCCATGCCTTCAACCTGCTGGACGCGCGCGGGGCCATCTCCGTGAACGAGCGCCAAGGCTATATCCTGCGCGTGCGCACCCTGGCGAAAAACGTCGCGGAAACCTGGATGAAGAACCGCGAAGCCTTGGGTTATCCCCTTTTGGCGCGCGTAAAGCCCCAATTATCCATCTTGACTACACTGCATGCCGATCCGAATGCCGGCCTGCTGCATTTGCCCGCCGCCTTCGCTTCCCCGGAAGCGGCTGCCGCCGCCCCCGTCGCGGATACCGCGGCCATGGCCGGAGCCGCGGGCGAGCGCGCTCCGCTCCTCATCGAACTGGGCGTAGAAGAAATGCCCGCGCGCGTATTCGCCCCCCTGCTGCGCGAATTGCCGGCGCTCCTGAACAAATATCTGGAACCGGCGCAATTGCAGGCGCAGGACATCAGGATATTCGTCACCCCCCGCCGGGTGGCCATTTCCGTCGCTTCCATCCTTACGCGCCAACCGGATCTGAAGCTGGAATTGAAAGGCCCGCCCGCCAACCTGGCCAAGGACGCCAAGGGCGAATGGACCAAGGCCGCTCTGGCCTTCGCGCAAAAGGCCGGCCTCGCGCCCGCGGACTTGGGCTTCCGTACCATCGGGGGCGGCGAATATCTCTATGCCCAGGCCGAGAAAAAGGGCCAAAGCGCCGTGGCCATCCTGACGGATCTGATCCCGAAAATCTTCGCCGAGATCCATTGGTACAAGACCATGCGCTGGGGTGACGGCAAGGTTACCCCATTCGTGCGGCCGGTGATCTGGCTGGTGGCACTGCTGGGCGAGCAGGTCATCCCCGTTTCGTTCGCCGGCGTGCAATCCGGGCGCGAGAGCCGCGGCCATCGCTTCCTGCACAACCGCAGCGTGCCGGTGCCGGCCGGGCGCGAAGGCTATCTGGCCGCCCTGCGCAAAGCCGACGTCTTCGCCGATCAGGAAGAGCGCAAGGCCCTGATCCGCAAGCTCACGGAGGAAACCGCAGCCAAAGCGGGCCTGCGCTGGCGCAAGGACGAGGAATTGCTGGAAACGGTTTCCTTCCTGGTGGAATACGCCGCGCCCGTGCTGGGCGGTTTCGAAGAGCGCCTGCTGGAAGTCCCCGAGGAGGTGCTGGTCTCGGAGATGCGCGAGCATCAGAAGTATTTCGCCATGGAGAAGCCGGGCGGCGGCCTGGCCAACGCCTTCATCACCATCTCCAACATGCGCTGCGCGGACTTCAGCCTGGTCCGCGAAGGAAACGAGAAGGTCCTGCGCGCCCGCTTCTCGGACGCGGAGTTCTTCCTCAAGGAGGACAAGCTGCGCAAGCTGGAATCGCGCGGAAAGGATCTGGAAAAGGTGACCTTCACCGCCGATCTGGGCGCGGAAGGCACGTTGGCGAAAAAGGTCGCGCGCGCGGAAAAACTGGCCCTGCATATCGGCAAGACGCTCGGATTCGACGCGGCCCGCTTGGAGCGCACCGCGCGCATCGTCCGCCTGGCCAAATGCGATCTCACCACCAATATGGTGGGCGAGTTCCCGGAACTGCAGGGACTGATGGGCCGCTACTACGCCATCGCCGAAGGCATGGATCCGGTGGTATGCGACGGCATCCGCGATCAATACCTGCCCCGTAACGCCGATGATACCTTCCCCGGCAGCGACGAGGCTGCCCTGGCCGGCCTGGCCGATCGCCTGGACTCGCTGATAACCATGTTCGCCAAGGGCAAGGCCCCCACGGGATCCTCCGATCCCTATGCCCTGCGCCGCGCCTGCTGGTCCAGCATCGCCCTCATCGTCAACCGCAATTTCCGGCTCGATATCGGCGAGGTGCTTACTTATGCCATCGCAGACATTTACCTGCCCATCCTCAAGCCCGGGGAAACCGACGGGCTGGCGGAGAAGCTTTCGGAATTCTTCCTGGGCCGCGCCAAGAACCTGTTCCAGGAAGCGCCCCGGCCCGGCTTGCCGGGCGGGTTCGCCAAGGATACCATCGAGGCCGCCGTGCTGGCGAAAGCCGGCTGGCGCGATTTCACGGATCTGATCGCGCGCCTGCAGGCCTTGCAAGCCTTCCGGCAGCGCCCCAATTTCGCGCCCGCGGCGGAAACCTTCAAGCGCGTCTCCAACATCCTGGATCCCAAGGCCAGCGGCGAGTTGGACGCGGCCGCGCTCGCCCTGCCGGCGGAGCAGCGCCTGCTGGCCGGCGTGGCCCAGGCGGAAGCGGATGTCCGCAAAGGCCTGGCGGCCAAACGCTACGGGGACGTGTTGGACGCGGTGGGGGATTTGCGCGGCGACGTGGCCGCCCTGTTCGACGCCTGCATGGTCAACGATCCCGATCCCGTCGTGAAAAACCGGCGCCATCTGCTCTTGCGGAAGGTCAAGGAACTGGTGGGCGAGATAGCGGACTTCTCCGTATTCCAGGGCTGAGCGGAATCCTCGATCGAGCCCGCTTGGCGGGCGCGTCGGGTCATGCGCTGAAGCTGGATTTCACTTTCTTTCCGAAGCGGGAAGCTGGAAGCTTTGGCAATAGGCATCCGCTTCCACGTACCAGGTTTTGAGAGCCGGGGGCGTTTTTTCATTCACACCGGATCCGGACCAGGACCAGGAATAGGTAGAATCCGCCGCTTTCAGCTCCACACGGGTCGTCATGTTCCCGGATTCATTCTCGTGGAGGGACAGCGCGCCGCTTGCTTCCAATTTTCCGCGCAGGGAAAGGATGGTATCCGGAGATCCCATCCCCGCGGCCAAGATGGTATCTCGCCCCCGGAACCTTTGCCAATGGGTCACGGTCCCATCGGAAGCCAAAGTGCATCCGGCATACAACCCCGCGAAGCCGCCGCCACTGGAAAGGATCAGGCTGAACGCCCGGCCGGCTTTTTCCGGCTTGGCCTGCGCAGCCGAATCAGCTTGCGCGGAAGGCGCCGGATCCGGAAGCGGGGATGGCTTCCGTTCACATCCGCTTAGAATCAAGGCGAGAATCGCCAGCAGTCGGTAGGCCACCTGACTACGCCTCTCTTTCCCACTCAAGGAGATTAGCCGCCATTGTCCCAGGGGCGTGGTTGCGTCTGGGCCGGGTTTTTCAAAAATGCCGGTCACGGTAGCTCCGGGTTGATGTTTAAGCCGAAGGGAGCCGGCCATAAGCAATATAAACCATAACCATCGTTTCAATCGGCAATGGCGTATTGTTCACCAACCCCAAAGCCCTGGAATAGGAGCCCTTCTTTCTGTGGGGCGGCCTTATCACCCATCCAAATCAAAAACCTCGCTGAGGGTCCGGTTGGACAGGATTTCCTTCAGGACATCCCCTGAACGGGTAGACTCCTTGAACGGATGCTCCTGGAATAACTTGGTGTATATATCGTCCCGGGCCAACAGCACCGTATCCACCTTAGCCTCCAAAAGTTCGGAAATCCTATACTGGTAGTCCGAATTCCATTTGAGGTTCCCCGGCGTCACCCACCCGTTGGCTATGAAACCCTTGGTTTTCTTAGGACAGCGGCAGGCATTGGCCGTGTTCACCAGCCCGCATTTGGAGGACATCCAGTGATATAGATCCGCTCGGGCCCGCGACAGCCTTTTCCGGAAATTCTCCGGGCGGATCGCGAATATATCGGCGGCCAGATTATGATCGATTTCGAATACCGCGCCCACGATGAAGGTGAGCCTTTGCTCCCGATCCAGGCACATGATCATCCCGGACATGCAGGCAATGGTGCTTTCCTTGATCTCCTGTTCAAGCTCTCCCTCCTCCGCCTGGGAGAGTTCCACCACGGCCGAGCCTTCTATGTAGTCGAAAAACTCGTCGAATCCGGAGACGAGCTTCTCGTAGCTTTGCTTCTTGAGGTTCAGGATATGATTGAAGGTGATCCTATACAGCCAGGTGCGGAACCGGCCCTTGGACGAATCGTATTTGGAGAGGTTGGAGATGATCTTGATCAAGATCTCCTGGGTCACGTCTTGCGCGTCCGCCACGTTATTCGTCATTTTCATGGCGAGGTTGTAGATATACCCCTGATGCGCCTGGATCAGGCTTTCCAATCCATGCTTGTCGCCATCCAAGGTCTTCCGGATCCAATCCAAATCTTCCTGGTCGGAGTAACTCGTAGAGTTGAAGGGGTTCCTGGATTTCATCGGATGGCGCATGGTTCAGTGCGAGAAATGGGTTTTGATATCGTCCACGATCTTCTGCCCGGCGCTGTTAATGTAATTGAAGAATTGATCCTGGTTCATCAGGACAACGGATGCGTTGACGTTTCTCATTTTTATTTTCTCCTTGGAATGGGTGGATTGGATTCGACTATTTGGAGATCGTTTCGAGGCCTTGGGCGCCGGCTTGATACATGCCCTCGATGGCTTGCTTTATCATCGGAAACATGGATTCGTCGTTGAGATGGAAGGACAGGTCCCAGCTCAATTGCGCCTTCTTTTCGTCTCCGGCCACCGTCATTGTGCCCACGATATCGGTGATGGGGAAAAACGGCTGCTTCTCGACGGCGTACCGGAAAACCCGTTTGTGAGGATCGATTTCCAGGATTTTCTCGGTCAGTTCACCCTGTTCGGAAATGCAGATGCGGCTGGCGCCTAATCCGATTCCCGTAAGGCGGCAGGATTTGATGACAGGCAGCCAGGCATCGACGCCGGAAGCCTTGCTGATGTTGGACCAGAGTTTCGGCGCGGGAGCATTGATTTGATGCACCGTGCGGATCGTTTTAAGCATTTGCTTGTTCCTTTTAACACCCCTCATTTGAGGGGATACTAGTGAAACAACCGATGGGACGGAATGTGACGGGTTTGGGCCAACTATTTTCGTCCCCGTCGCGGCGGTCGGCCATTGCGGCCTACCTTCCCGAATTAGGCTATACCCACCGATTTCAGCAAGGAACCATAATCGACGGGTGATGCGAACTGATGGGTGAGGCGATAATGAGCAGCAGTCCTTTTTACCAAATCGATTTTCCTTATGAACTCGACGGGGTCGGTGGGGGATCCGGACGCGGATACGAAGGGAAGCCCCGTGAAGTCGACCTTTCCGCATGATTTGGCATATTGGAGGCGCCTGGGACAGCTGCACTTCCCGTTTTCGGAAATGACCCCGCAGACTTTTTGGGTAAATATCTCAACCTGTTCTCGCGCTCTCTCCAGCCGCTTTCTAAAGGCGGCGGGCGAGATTTCCAGGACCTCGGAGCCTATGCCTTGATTGCATCCCAGGATTTCGCCCAGGACATAGGCCAAGCGGTGCTCCGTGTCCAGGCATTGAAGGAGCGCGGTGGTGCAGCTCAGTCTGATCTCGGAAATCTGCGCTTGAAAGTCCGGAGCGTCTGCCTCATTTTGGGACGGGTCGATTTGATCGGAGAGTAATTCCTCTTCGAATACAGAAAAAGTGAAGCCTTTGGCAGCTGGAGAAGCCCGTCTGAGATCGGCAACATGATTGGCGACGATCCGAAAGAGCCATGTCTCGAATCTGCTTTCGAACTTGAATTGGGAAAGATGCGTGATGACTTCCAGGATTTCGTCGCTCATCCAGGACCTCCGTTGGCTCGTAAGCCGCCATGGCTCCTTCGAGATCCCCCTTTTGCATGTCTTCGGAGAGTTTTTTTACGATCCGGATGATTTGCAATGAAGTCTGGTTCATGGGTTTTTCCTTGGGAATGGGGTCTGCGTTCGCCGAAATCGAGATGAAAGCGGCCAAAAATAGATAGGGCCTAAGGCTCATGGTATCCTCCTGCTGTGAGCGTACTTAGGGTTAGACGGGGTGCTGAGGCAAGGTGTGACGAGGTCATCCCCCGCCCGACCCCGTCCACCCGTTCCTATTAACCCTTGGTTTTCTTCCGGCTGCCCGCCTCCCCAGGTTTGAAACTTCTCAAATCCTCGCCGCTCAAGCACGCCCATGGGGTAAAATGCCACCAAGTCATAGGCGCATTCCAGTCGTCGATGGGGATACCCTTATCTTCGTCCATACTTTATCGAAAGCAAGGCAGTGATCGGAAACTCGGTTCCCAAAAACGGATTCTTCGCCCTATTCCAATTCCACGCGTTCCTGATGCTCCTGATGGCCGGACTGGCCGTCTCCACGGTGCAAGCCGCCGGCGTGGCCAATAGCCCCATGCGCGGCTGGACGCCCAAGCAATACGTCAATGATATGCAAGTGGGCTGGAACCTGGGCAACACCATGGATGCCACCCCGGGGGAAACCGGCTGGGGGAATCCCTTGACCACCCAGGCCATGATCGACGCAGTCCACAAGCAGGGTTTCAAATTCATGCGCTTGCCGGTCACGTGGAAAGGCCATTTCGGCGGGGCCCCGGGCTATACTCTCGATCCCACCTGGCTCGCCCGCGTGGTGACCATCGCGAACTACGCCCTCAACGACAGCATGTACGTCATGGTGAACATCCACCATGACGGGACGGAGGGAGGCTGGTTCCCCTTGAACGTGACCGGCTCGCAAGCGGAGGCGAACGCGACCCAGGTGGCGGCCATCTGGACGCAAATCGCCAATGCCTTCAAGAATTATGGCGACTACATGCTATTCGAGATATTCAACGAACCCCAGAATGGCGCTCCGAACATGTACAACGGAGGGGACGAAACCAGCCGCGCCACTTTGGCGGCCTACCAGAAAGCGGCCGTCCAGGCCATCCGCGCCACCGGCGGGAACAACGCCACCCGCATGATCGTGGTGCAGGGGATTTCCGCCTCGCCCTTGGCGGTTTCCGTGGCCACCATCCCCATGGTCGATGCGAATACCATCGTCTCCCTCCACACCTACGATCCGGTCCCTTACTCCCTGAACTGCGACCCGAGCACCTGGGGTTCGGCCTCCGATTCCGCCAGCATCCTCAGCAACCTGAAATCCGAGCTAGGCATGGTGGCCGAAAAGCATGGAACCGCCATCGTGGGGGAATGGGGCACCAAGCGCTGCGCCGATCTGAACTCGCGCGTCAAGCACGCGTTCTTCTACGCCCGGCAATGCCGCAATGTGGGGATGCTGCCGGTATGGTGGGACGATGGCGGCGACTTCGCATTGCTGAACCGGAAGACCACTCCGCCCTCCTGGGAATTCCCGACCGTGGCCCAGGCCATCATCGACGGGGCCAAAGCGGGGGTTTTCTCCAGCGCGATCGCTCCCCGCCCCGCCGCGGGCCGGTTCGCCGCGACGAGCGGCTTGCAGGTTAAGGCCGGCGTCGTCCATTACGCGCTTGCGGAAGCGGCCCCGGTTTCCTTGCGGCTTCGGACCGTGCAGGGCAAGGTCGCGGCGGACCTGGTCCAATCCCATCAGCCCGCAGGGGATCACCAGGCGAAGCTGCCGCTCACCGGCCTCGCGCCCGGTCACTATCTGCTGGAGCTGAAAGCGGGGCCGAACATCCTCGTGAAGGACATCGTCACGTTCTGAGCCGATCCCGTCACGTTCCGAGTCGATCGGCCTTATCCCTCAGCACCTTCCTCTCGGCATCGCTGCGGGTCAGTCCCGCGGCGGTTTCATAGCCCGCTCTCGCGAGATCGGCATTTCCCAGCCCCGCATGGATTTCGCCGAGCAAGGCATGATACAGGGTCAGCTTGCGCAAGTCTTCGCGGCCGGCCAGGCTATCCAGTTCCCGCAGGGCGGCTCCAGGGCCCGAGGTTTGCATCACCACGATGATGCGATTGAGATCGGCCATGGGCCCGGGGCTGATCCGGCATAGCCATTGGTAATAGTGCAGGATGCGCACCCAATCGGTGGCGGCGAAGGACCCGGCCTTGCAGTGCTCCCAGGCGATGGCCGCTTCCAGGTGATATGCGGTCATCGCTTCACCCGAAGATCCCCGGTCCAGGTATGCGGCGCCTTCCCGGATTAGGCGATGATCCCATGCGGCGCGATCCTGATCGGGCAGCAGCACCAGATCGCCTCCCGCGGTAAGGCGGCTGCCGCTGCGCGCGGCGTGGAAGCACATAAGGGCCATAAGGGCGTACACGCGCGGATCCGAGGTATTGGGATTGTCGGCCAGCAGCTTTCCCAGCGACAGGGCCTCGCCGATGAATTCATCGCGGACGGGATGGCCCTGGCTGGAATGGTAGCCTTCGTTGAAAAGCAGGTAGATGGAGTGGATCACCATTCCCAGCCGCTCCTTCAGCTCCCCGTCGGGCGGAAGGCCCGGACGGATCCTCTCCCGGCGGAAAAACTCCTTGGCCCGGAACAGGCGCTTGCTGACGGTATCCTCGGACGTGAGGAAGGCTTGGGCGATTTCAGCGGTGCTGAACCCGCACAAGGTCTTCAACACAAGGGCCATCTGGCTTTCCTCGCCCAGGGCCGGATGGCAACAGGCGAACATCATCCCCAGCATATCGTCTTCGATGGACGTTTCCGACCACAGGGATTCCACCGTGGCCGCCAGGGTATATTCGGAAGCGAGCAGGATGCGATCCCCGTCGCTGAAATCGAAGCGCACGGAATGCCGTTGCCGGCGGATCACGTCGATGGCCTTGTTCCTGGCCACGCTGAAAAGCCAGGCCGCGGGATTCGCGGGAGGCCCGTCGGCCTTCCATGTTTCCATGGCCTGGAGCAAGGTTTCCTGGACCGCGTCTTCGGCGACTTCCAGATTCGCGGCCCCGAATAAGCGGGTCAGGATGGCGACCATCTTGCCCGCCTCATGCCGGAACAGATTCGCCGCCGAAGGGAGCCCCGGCGGAGGGTCCCCGGGCGCCAATCAGAGCTTCATTTCTTGGACAACGCGCACCTCGACCAGCGCGTTCGGGAAATCCTCCAGGGATGGGCATCCCCTGGCGATGGACGCGGCCTCCTCATAGCTTTCCGCCTTGCACAGGAGATAGCCGCCCACGATCATGTCCTTGCCCTCTATATAGGGCCCGTCAGTGGCGGGCTTCGCATTCTTCCGCACCTGCCAGCCGGAATCCCTTTCCAGGGGCTGGGCGGAAACCAGCTTTCCCTGCCGGCTCAGTTCGCCCATCCAGGCCGCCCATTTCTGCATGTGCGCTTGCCAGCGCTCCGGGGTCTTCAGCACTTCCATCGGCTCATGGCTGGGGCCCCGGAACAGGAACATATACTCTTTCATGATTCTCTCCTCTTGGTACCGGGAACTCCCCGGTCAGGCTTACCGCCCGCCCTATGACGAACGAGGTAAGCGCGATTTGGACACGAGGACACGCGCATCACTCCGAAAGAAATAGGCTTTCCCCGAACCCCTGGATACTGGCCAACAACAACCCTGGCGGCAACCGCGCCGGGAGGATTCCCTGGATGGCACCGGCGGCCAAGGGGAAACGGGCCACTTCCCGGCCCTGGAGATCGCTCACGATCAAATCGGCCGGGGCGGGAAGCGGGGATCCGGCCGACCAGGAGAGGCCGCCCGCGGAGGCTGCCATACGCACAGGACCGGCCTGGCGCGAAGATGCCCGCGGCGCGATTCCCGTGGCGCCTTTGATAACCATGATGGCATTGTCGATGTGCAAGGTCGATACCACCTCGCCGATGTTGAATTGCAGCACGCCCACCGTGCCGGCGGCGATGGTGGCGGTGGCGAGCAGCTCCACCTGATAATTGGCCTTGGTGGCTGTGACGTTGGCGGACGCCCCGCCCTGCCATTTCCAATCCGAGGTGGTAAGACCTATGGTCACGGCGCGCGGCGCGTTCGCCCAGGCGTCGAAGGATAGGATATAGGAGGCCCCGGCCTGGAGGGGGAATCCGCCCTGCATCAGTTGCACGTGCCAGTCCAAGGTGCCGGCCTTGGTGATGTTGATATCCGCCTGGTCGGCCGCGTAGGATACCGTACCCTGGGCGGTACCCTCGGCGCTGGCCGCGAATTGCCAGTTGGCGTCCGAGTCGAAGCCGCCGTTCTTGAGCAGGTTGGTGCCCGCGGCCGGGCGGAAGTTGGCCAGGATACTGCGATCCTTCATGGCCTTGACCAAGATAGGATTGACCGTCGCCGCCGCCGTGGTATCCCCCGTCCAACCGATGAATTCGAAGCCGGCATCGGCGGTGGCCGTCACCGCGACGGTGGTGCCGGAATCGACGCGTCCCACTGGCGAGGTCGTGATCCTGCCGCCCACGGAAGCGGAGGCGACCACGGAAACCTTGCCGTCGGAGATTCCGTCGAAGGCGACGTCGGCGGCATGCGCGCGGGCAAACTTGGCAAGGGACGGAGACGCCGTGGGGAATCCTTTCATCCATGCGTCGCCGGCATCGGGCTGGTATTGCCAGAACAGGCCACCCGCATAACCGTTCTTATAGAGGTTCTCGAGCAAGGTATCCACGGACTCGGCATCCTGCATCGCGCTGCTGGAAGAAGTGGTCGGTCCCCAGCTGGAAGAAGCGAACTCACCCACGATGAGCGGCTTGGTGACGCTCCAGGAGGCCGCGCCCTTGCGGAAGGGGCTGTTGCTGGGCCCGTTCCAGCCATAATAATGGACCTGATAGAAATCGAGAATGCCGTCGGCATCGGCCCCCGCCGCCTTGAGGGCTTCGTCGGTATACCAGTTGAGATAGGAAGCCGCCACCGTGCCGGTGGTGACCAGCACGCCCGGGACGGCGCGATGGATGGCGCCCGCCATGCGGTTGGTGAATTTCTGCACATCGGCCTTGGTGATGCGCTGGGAGGTCCAGCCTACCGCTTCCACCATGCCTTCCGGTTCATTGGCGATTTCCCAGGAAATCAGATTGGGATCCTTGCCTATGGCCGTGACCAGGGGCACTACCGCTTTGTCGATATAGGCCTTGAGGCCGGCATCGGTGGCGAGCAGGGCCTTGTTGTTGGTCAGGTTCACGCCGGTTTGGTTCTGCAGGAAATTATGCGTGAGCAGCACGGGCATCACCAGCATCTTGTTCTCTTTGGCGATGGCCAGCATCTGCTGCACGTTGGCGATGGTCTTGGCGCCCAATCCGCTTACCAAGCCGTCCGTTCCGAACACGGGATCCTTGGAACCGTTGGTCGATAGCCAGACGCGCATGGTATTGCCGCCGGAGTCGGCAACCGCCTTCATGGCGGCGCGGAACGCCGTCTCGTTCAAGGGGGTGTCGCCCACATCGCCGGCGAAATTGATCCAGGCCAGGTTGAAACCGGCGACGAAGATCTTCTCTCCCGAAGGAAGGGTGATGCGATCGGAGAAAGGCAGGGCCCGGGCCGGACCAGCCAAGGCCAGGCACAGGGCGGCAACAGCCAGCAGGGGGGAGGATGGGACGGTTAAGCCGGATGCGCTGGAAAACCGGCTCCGACTAGGGGTGGCGTGTCCTGGAACCTGCATAAATACCCCGAAATCCGCCTTTGCCGGCGGAGTCTGCATGCGCTCAGACATTCACGGGACAAAAGGCATAGTGTGAGGTTTTTCAGTGGCCAATTCCCGGTTCCGGGTTCATACGCATGGCGGTTTTTGACAAAATGGCAGCACGGATCGGTATAGAATCCAGGTGTCACGGCTTAACTGTCCTTGACCGCTGGAAGCGCCAGGTTTAGAATTTTTTCCTTCAAAACAAATAAGGTCGGGCCATCATGGGCGCCAACGAACTGGCTTCCTCCCTGGAGGAAACCTCGGCCTCCTTGGAAGAGATGTCATCAATGGACCAATCAGAACAGCGATAACTCCCGCCAGTCCAACTCGATGGCTAAGGAGACCCGCGGCGCGGTGGAACGCAGCCGTGAATCGCTCCTGGGTGAAGGGTGTCATGAATTCTGAAAAAAGGTTTGCTGAAGAAGAATTCCGGAAAAATTCTTCCTGGAAAAAAATTCCCGCCGAAAGCTACCAGGCGCGGAAAATGAAGGTAGGGTTCTGCGACGAGGGTTGGAAACGGCCTTGCAAGTCGCGTGGCAAGGCCGGTGATTCCGAAGCAGCTTTGGAGACCGGGCCGCGCGGACGAATGCCTCCCGGCGACTCTGCTACGGTGAAGAAGGCATCGGAAAGATCGAAATCCTGGTTGGGATTTCCCAAAAGGTCATAGGGGGTGACCTTGACCAGATACCCCTCTCCGGTTTTGGCCGGAACCAGGAAAATCCGGTTCTGGGCGCTGCGGGGTGTCGAGGTAAGGCTTTTCCAGGTCCGGCCGCTATCCCCGGAAATGGAGAGGACGGAAGTGGTGGCCCAGGCGCTGTCCAGGCCGGGGGCGATGCAGAAAAGCGCGGAGTCGAGGGTCCCGGCCTTCAGGGTCTCGCCCCCGTTGGGACTGACCAGTTTTAGTGGTTTGGAGGCATCCTCCATGGGGCAAGCGCATTCCAGGGCGCCCGGTTCCTGGCACTCGCTGGCAATACGTTTTTTCGCATCCGGGCGGGTAGCCAGCAGGCACAGGGCCATAATGGTCAAAGGCATGCATTTCGCCATTATTCGGCTCCGAGTCGGACCCGCAAGCGGGGAGGCGCGTCCGTACCGACATCGAGGAAAAGGCCCGTGGGAATCCCGCCCCTCAACCGGCGTCCGTCAATGGCGTAAACCCTGCGCGTGCCCACCCGGGGCGCGGGCCAGGGCTGGGAACGGACATCCTTTTTCAACCCGGCATTGGGAAGGTACCCCATAATCTCGGCGAATCTGTCCGGATACACCGGTGCGGTCACATCGATTTCATCCCCTGGATAAAGCGTTACCATGGAGTCCAGGCCTCCCGCGTGCTCGTCAGCGGTCCAATCGCTATACGCGGCTCCGTAAGTTCCTTGGCTGATGGAGAGGATGACCCGTATCGGCTGCTTGAAGATGACGCCGCCCGCATTGAACATGCCGACCGTAACAGGAATGTTCGCCGTGGTCGTTCCGCAGGAAGGCATCAAGGTATCCACCACCTGATAGAAATCCGAGCGTTTGTCCTTCCATTCCTCCGGTTTGCTCTGGAGCGAATCCATGCGCCGGGAGAAAACCACCAGCAACTGGTTTCCGGTGCAAGCGGGCATGGACCATTCCACCTTCAAGGTGTCACCCACTTTGTACCGACCCGTACGGGGGGTCATCAGCTTGACTTGGCTCCGCAGCTCGGTAATCCTCTCTTTCGCGTCCTGGATCATGGAATCGCTCCAGGCTGGAACGGAAAGCCCGTCCGCTTCCAGCATGGCCTTGAACCACTCATGGGCCATGATTTCGAGGCCGTAGTCCGAAGGGTGGATCATATCGCCCCCGGAGGTGAGCGGCCAACCCGCCAAGGTCGGAGTCACCAAATCCACCATTCTGTCAGGTCCTCCGCGCTTGTTGAAGGCGCGGACCACGGCGGGATTATGCTCCGCGAAGCGGCTGTGGCTGTAATTGAATTGCACCGTGCTGAGGAAAACCCTGTCGACGCCTTCTTCATGGATCCTGCCGGCCAGAAAGTCCAATTCGGACAACGCATGATCGATCAAGACCGTGTCGGTGCTGTCGGTAATGGCCACGGTGTTGCCCACGCCGCTTTGCGCGAAAAAAATCACCGGTCGGTCGGGATACAGTGATTTGACGAGAGCCATGTTCTCATCCAGGCTAGCCAGCCAGCAGAATTTCGCATCCTCCTGGCAGCTTTCATCGGCGACGAAGGCTTCGTCCTTGCTGATTAAACCGGTTCCGCGGCCCGGCATTCCCACCACCGTGATCGGGCTGTGCCCGCCCCCGGCGTACCGGTCCAGGCGCTTCTGCAGATGGGTCGCGGCCACGACGGAGCAATGCGAATGGACGAGCACCTTGGCGGTGGAGTCGAATATCGCGGCGTGCGTCCGGGGACCTGCGGCCAAAAGGGCCGCCACCCAGGCCAGATTCCAATAACGACCAGACATAGTCCGCCTCTCCATTTATGATTGCGAGCAAAAGTAGTCTCACTCCGCATGGACGGGCTGGCCGCGAACACCAAGGAATTGCCAATGCAATCGGGACGAAATACGACTTGGCGATTTTCCTCATCGCCAAGTCGCCTTCCCGGAGCAATCATGTCGAGCCGTATTCTCCCCATCGCCTTCCTGTCCGCATATGGAATGGCTTGCGCCGTGGGCGACTTCCCCATCGTGTTCTCGGCGAGCAATGCCGGGGTGAGGGAGTTCCTCGCCACGGGGCGGGGCGGCCCCGCCGCCAAGCTCGTCTTCGTGGACAACGGCCCCTCGGGCGGTCCCCTGTGCTACATCGATTTTTCCGACGGGCAAGAACCCGCGGTGCGCCGCATCGCGGCGGCGGCTAAGGCCAAGGTTCCCGTCATATCCCCGGATGGAAACTGGGTCGTCTATGCTACCGGTTTGGGCGGCCCGGCCGGATCCCTCGCCTCCCAGCGCAGTTCCGTTTACCTGTGCCGCCTCGCTCCCGACGCTGTTCCCATTCTTATACGGGCCGACAGCGCCTATGAGCCCCGCTTCGCCTACCTTCCCGGAAACCCGGACGTACTGAGGATCATCTATCCCACGCTTGCCCCCGATTGCGCCTGGGAACCCAAATGGGGAGCGAACACCATGCGCGTGGATGTCGATGTCTCCGGCGCCGAGCCGGTGGTGGGCCTTCCAGAAAAGCTCGCGGAGGGCGGATATTCGGCAGGTCTTTCCTACGGCGGGAAATGGATCAGCGGAGGGGGAGACGGCGGGGCAGGCAAGGCGGCCATGCTGGACCTTTCCTCCGGACGTACCCTTCCCGATACCGTAGCGGCGCGGTTTCCCCTGAAGGAGAAGGCCTCCCCGGACTACCCGCGGCCGCGGCGCGATCCGGCGGGACAGGCCTGCAACGTTTCCGCCAGCCCCAGCCGCGTCGCCGAGGATGTACTCATGTATTTGGACTTCGGATCGGACGGCCTGGCGAACGAAGGGGTCAACGGCGGGCAGCCTTGGGAAAAATGGGAGCTTATCCTGCTGGCGGACCGCCACGAAGGGGTTCCGCGCACCTTCCGCCTGCCCCGAAATCCGGAATATCCTTTGGAGACCTCCCCCACCGCCAGCCTGTCCGCGGCCATGTGGCACCATCCCGAATGGTCGAACCATCCGTATTTCGCCGTGGCCACCTTGAATGCCGAACGCTATTTCAAGGATCCGGCGGGAACCGGGTACGTGAACTCATTCAACCAAGAGCGCATCGTCATACTTAACCTGAGGGATTCCGCCTTCCTGGAAGTACTCCGGCCCGGGAAAATCGAATACAATCCGGCCCTGCGGGGGGTGTACTGGCCCTGGCTGTGGGTGCAAATCCCGGACGATTTCCAGGAAGACGGGAACTGGTTGGCCGCTTCCATCCACCCTGCCAAGCCGGGACAGCCGGGACGGAAGGGGACGCCCCGGTTGGAGCGCGGGCACATCGTAGCCGCCTCCGACATCGAGAGCGTGACCCTGCGTTCAGCGACCGGGGCGCGACTGGCCGGAGTCCGCGCGAAACCGAACCAGCGCTCGGTGAAGCTGCCGCGCGCCTGGATGCGGCGGGAATCGGGAATCGTCATCGATGTCCGGCTCAAGAACGGATCGCATAGCGCCCTGATTCCCTAAACGTTTAACATTGTTCAACCTTATGAGGACCCATGCCATTTGCCAGCCTTAACTTAATACGAAGCTTTATGCCAAGCCTCGCTTTTTTCCTCCTTGCCGGCGCCGGTTTTTCCGGCTGCCAGGGCGACGAAGCCACCGGTCCGAGTGACGAAACCCTGATCAGCCTGACCAACCCGCAAGGCGGCGAAATATTCAAGGTGGGCGAAACCATCCAGGTCAAATGGAAAACTTCCAAAACGGATCTGAACCTCCTGGTCGATGCCGTCGATGTGCGGTTCAGCGCCGACAGCGGGAAAATCTGGAAAACCCTGAACCTCAAGGCGTCCATCAAGAAGACCGACCCCGATTGGGGAAATTACTCCTGGACGATACCGGACAGCATTACCATTTCCGGTTCCGTGCTGCATTTGCCGGGAAAGGATAATTGCCTGCTGCGCGTGGAGCAATACAGCACGGCGGATCCCATGCAAAAGTCCACGCTACCCAAGAGTTTCGCCATCACAGCAAATTGAGCCGCCACCACCCCGTCCTTGGCGACAGGGCTGCTGAGTCCCGACTCATTGGGGCCGGTCTCCTCGTCGGCCATCAGGGTCTCCAGTACCAGCGATTCAAGCTGGGAGCCTCCGAGGCGATGGGAGCTTTCGGCCTCGATGCTTTCATCCTTCCCAGTGCAAGGGGCTTTGGTATCACACTGATGCGGCATGTGGTGGCGGAGACCGATGCGCTTATGGGGTCCCCTAACAAACGCGCGAGTGAGTTGTGGAACCGTAGATGGACGGCGGAGCGGATCAATGTCATGACCCGGGACACCGACTGTCTCAATTGGAGGTTTTGCGATGGGCCAATCGCTTATCGGAAGGTCGTACTCCTGCATGGTGTCTCTCGACCGTTCCTCCCCTACTCCATCCATGTTTCAATCGGGAGAGGATCCCATGTTCCGATGCCATTCCCACCATTTCCGTTCCCGGGGGGCCGGCGGGATCACCCGTGGGATTCGATGATGACCTTGGCGGCGTCGCGGACAATCACGCGGTCATCGCCCATGACCTCGAAATACCCCACCACGGTGCCGTCCTTGCTGATGGGGCCGCTGACCGCGACTTCATTCGGGCCGGGCTCTACGTCGCTCAACATATTGTAACCCGGAGCCACCTGGAGGACAACGGTATAACCCTTTTCCAAGGCCAGGTTCATGACATAGGTTTTCAACACGAAATTCCCTATATCGATCACGATGTTCATGGAGGTGATGGTGATCAGATAGCCGTCTTTGTAATTGACGGTACCGGTTCCGGACACCTTCCATTCCCCGGTGAAGAAGCTTGGGGGAAAGTCCGAGCGGGTTTTGAAATGGCCGGTATACATGGCGTTATCGGAGCGGCTGGAGGTGGAGTCATAGGCCGCCTCATCCTCGTAGCTGCAAAGGAGCTGGTTCGCGGACGTGTAGGACACGGTGGTGTCGTATTGGATGGTCACGTCTCCGGTGACGGAGGTATCCGTAGGCCAGATTTCATAGGTGGTGGCGTCTACGTCGCATCCCGGTACCAGTACCGCGCGCGCGCCTGCCTTGGCCGCGCCGCGTTTTGCACCGATGTCCACCGACATATCGTCTCCCGCTTTCTGCGGGGCGAAATATTTGACCTTGGCTGCCATGGCCTGCAAGTCCGCGCGGGCTTCGGCGGAGGTCGTTGCCGGCGGCGAGGTGGGCGAATCGCAGGCCGTGAACAGGGCGAGCGCCGCGGCCATGGCCGCGAGGGAAAACGGGGTTGTCTTACGGAAGCTCATCTAGGTCTCCTGGTTTTGGCCGAGTGGCGAGAACGGATGCAAAAGCCACGTGTGGGTTTGCCCCCAAATTGTATCCGAATGACGCGGTGTTTGCCCGCCATTTTATCCGGGGAATAAGGTTCCAAAACCGGGAAAGCGGGTTCCCGCGCCCCTATTCTCTATAGTTATTTTTGGATTTTGACCATCATTCTCAGGGAGTCAACCATGGA
>JBDSWM010000131.1:0-12865 GCA_039926685.1 Fibrobacteria bacterium
CCCGGCGCGGAACAGGTCGGGCATCTGCGACAAGGTCATCGGTACCAGGCGGATATCGCGTCCGGGCAGGGTCAAATCGGGGGGAATCCAGGGAAGTTGCATGGGTCAAAATATGGATTCGCGTTAAGGTCGCCGCAAGGCTTGGGGCCGCGGCCTCCATTAGGTATATTCGTTCCGCTCATCCTGGAAGGCGTGGACCTCACGCAATTGACGCGAGCTGAACCCCGCCAGGACGAAAGTAGCAACGGTAGGCATCAACTCAATGTGCCGTGTCAAAGTCCGCCGCCAACCGGGATGAGCACCTTCAGAATTGAACATCGCGGAATCCCCTCAACGCGGTACGATAATGCCGGTTTGAGCGGTGAATTCCTCCAATGTGATCAAGGCTTCGCCTTTATCCAGGCGTTCCGGGTAGAGAATCCCTTCCAGGTGATCGAATTCATGCTGGAAAAGCCGCGCCAGGAACCCGCTGAAGCGTTCCGTGCGATCGCGGCCATGCCGGTCCGTGAAGGCCACGTCGATTTCCAGGTGCCGAGGCACCTTGGCCCGGAATCCCGGCACGCTGAGGCAACCTTCCCAGCCGGTTTCCCTTTCCTCCGATACGCGTAGGATTTCCGGATTGATGATGGCGGTCGGTTCCATCGCTGGCGCGTCGGGATAGCGCGCATTCGGCTGCGGGGCCATGATGAATAACCGTAGGGATCGGCCAACTTGCGGGGCAGCGATGCCGACGCCGAGATTTTCCTGGCCGCATCGCATCAAGGCGTCGATGAAAGACTGGAACTGGGGATCGCCGATATCCAGAATGCGCCCCGCCTTTATCGACAATCTTTCGTCGCCGCGATCCAGCAGCGCCAGCGGCGGAGGAGTGGGGGCCAGGGGATCCATCCCCATTAATATAGCCTTTACCCGAGGTCCTCGCGGCCTCGCGGGTCAGCAACGGCGGGGCTTAACGGCAAAATCGTCAAATCTCCCCGCCTACGGGCGAGACGCCGAAACCGGTCCCGGAATTCGGTTCAATCCCCCCATTCCGGATGGTTAGCCCCAGGAACGGATCGTCGCGCAGCAGCCAGGAGCCGTCCAAATCCGCGCAATCGGCGTTTTGGGCCACGATGGCTCCGGCGGCGATAAGCAAGCTGCTTTCCAACATGCAACCGACCATTATTTTCAGGCCCAAGCGCCGGCCTTCCCGCAACATGCGCAGGCCGGGGGTGATGCCGCCGCATTTGACCAGCTTGATATTGAAGCCGGAAAAGCGGCCCGGCAACCGGGCTATATCCTCCAATACGGCGCAGCTTTCATCGGCGAAGATAGGCAGGTGAGATTGGCGCAGCAGCGATTCCATTCGATCATCCTGTCCGGGCAAGAGCGGCTGCTCGATGAATTCCACGCCCAGTCTTTCCAGACGCGCGCTGATGGCCTGGATGTCCAATCCGTTCCAGGCTCCGTTGGCATCCACGCGTATCGCCGCCTGCGTGCGGGCGCGGATGGCCGCTAGCAGGTCCATGTCCACATTGGCATCGAGCTTGACCTTGACGGCCGGGAACTCCGCTATTTCGTCTATGCGCTCCGGCCATTCCTCGCGCGGGCAGATTCCCAAGGTGGCGGAGGTGGGAACGGTATGGCCCGGCTTGCCCAAGACCGCCATCGCAGCGCTTTCACCCTGCAGTTTGGCATGCAGATCCCACAGCGCCAGATCCACCGCGCATTGCGTGGCGCGCGAAGGGGCGACATGCTCCCAAATCTCATGCCATATGCGTTCTATGTCCCCGGCATGTCCTAAGGTTTGCCTGCGGAAATAATCGTTCAGTCCCGCCAACCTCAGATTGACTTCGCGGTAATCCTCCTTGAAAAAGGAATTGGGCGAGGCCTCTCCGAAACCGCATACGCCGTCTTGTTCCAGCACCAGGAACACATTGTCCACATGCGGTCGGCTGGCGCGCGAAATGCGGAACACGTGCTTGGGGTGGAGGGTTTTGCTAACGTGATTAATGCGTATCATGGTCGTATTCGATCGATGAGTGGAATATACATCGGATTTCCCGCCCCCCGACCGGGCGTTTTTTTATGCTATTATGAAACCGGATAACATAAGAAAGCCATGCGAAACATCATAGGCAAATCCAACCAAGGCCGGGACATAATCCTGCATGCCAACTTCCCCTTGGAGGGCGGGCACGCCTCCGCCCCAGCCGTGCCCGGGAAGGCGAAAAGCACCTTGTTGTTAGGCGGCACGCATGGGGACGAGCGCGCCACCATCGCCATCCTGGACAACTTCCGCGCCGAGCGGCTGGAATCCGGGCTTATCCGGGAACCGGTTGCCATCCTGAGCCAGCACAATCCAGACGGCCATGCCGCCGATACTCGCCATAACGGCCGAGGAGTGGATTTGAACCGCAACTTCGCGCAGAACTGGAGCCCGCAGGCCGACGAGCCGCCCGGCCCCATGCCCTTGTCGGAACCGGAGAATCTGGCCCTGCACGCCTTCATACTCACACACCGCCCCGCGCAAATCATCAGCCTGCATTGGGCCCTGTCGGAAATCGACGCCGACGGACCTCAAAGTACCGCCATGGCCCTGCGCATGTGGTCGGCGCTTTCCGATTCCGAGCGCAAAACCTACCGTCTGCGCGTGCACCGGGAGGACTCCCCCGCAGCCTCGTTCTGCCCGGGTTCGCTGGGCCAATGGTGCGGCAACGGCCTGGTATACCCGGACGGGAGCCGGCCCGCCATGGTAACCTTGGAGCTACCGTATCACCCCCATGCCTATGAAAGACCGGAGGAGCTGCCCTCGGACCACCTGGAATCCGTGCGGGAATGGTGGCGCACCCGTCCGGATGCATATCTCCAGGGGGTGCAGGGCGCCGTCCATCGCATGCTCGAGGCCGCCATCAAGGCGGATCCCGCCATACCCGCCGAATCGCGCGTTTCCCGTTCCGACGCATGAGAGTGCTCGTTTGCCCCCTGGATTGGGGATTGGGGCATGCCTCCCGCTGCGTCCCGCTCATACGCGCTTTGCTCGCCAATGGGCACCAGGTGCGAATCGGCGCCGCTGGCGGGGGCTTGCGCCTGCTGCGGCAGGAATTCCCGGATCTGGACGCTTTCGAATTCCCGGGTTACCCGGTGCGGTACTCCCGATCGCCCGCGTTCTTCCTGCCCGTTCTGCTCTGGCAACTGCCGCGGATGCTGCTGGGGATGGCGGCGGAGTCCCGAGAGTTGCGCCGGATCCTCGCTGACCAGCCGAGCGACCTTGTCATCTCGGACGGACGCTACGGAGTCTTTACCCCGGATGTGCCCTCCCTATTCATCACCCATCAAATCTTCCTCCGCACTCCGAGCGGCTTTCCCGGGTCGGCCTGGCTAGCCAGGGCCGTGCTAGCCCTGAACCTGAAGGCATTGCGGAAATTCTCCCGCGTCTGGGTGCCGGATTTCCCGGGATCGGACTCCCTTTCCGGGGCCTTGAGCCACAATCCTTGCAACTTGGAAAACCTGGAATTCATCCGCCCGTTGGCCCGGTTCTCCCCCCAAGGGACCGGCGCCAGCGCTGAAGCGCCGGAATCCCGTTTGCATGTGGATGTATTGGCGGTGACCAGCGGCCCCGAACCCCAGCGCGGTCTTTTCGAAGCGGCTTTGCGACGGGAACTGGCCCGGTTGCCTGGGACCCGGATTCTGATCCGCGGATTGCCTCCGGTTTCTAGCGCGGCCGGTGAAGGCCCAGGACTCGCCGCCATCCGGAACGGAGGCCTCACGGTGTTCGATCATCTGGCCGGATCCGATTTGTCCCGTCTCTTCGCCTGCGCGGACCTGACGGTGGTGCGATCGGGCTATACGACGGTGATGGAATTGGCCGGCCTGGGAGCGAAGGCGGTGGTGCTGGTCCCCACGCCCGGGCAACCGGAGCAGGAATACCTGGCGCATCATTTGGAAATGCTGGGAGCCGGGATCCGCATGGATCAACGATCGCTTTCAATTGCCGACGCGAGGGAACGCCTACAGGGCAAGACCGGATTCACCCGATGGCGCGGCGGCGAGCGGAAGGATGGCGCAGGCGAACCCTTTTCGCTGGAAAGGTTCCTGGAGGCGCATCCGCTTTTGACAAAGAGCGTGCGTAAGGCCCGCCAACTATAGTAGATTGTCACCAGGGTTGCATGAAATTCCTTCGCAGCAAAACTCCATCTTCCGCGACCCTCTCCTCCTCATGTTTGTTGGCGTTTTCGCTCGCGTCCGTCCTCTGCCTGCCGGCCCGGGCCGCAAGCAAGCCGGCCTTGGAAACCGACCAAGGCGGAAAAACCGAAACCCGCTTGCGTTTCTACCAGGAGCGCCTCAAAAAATACCTAGCCATCCTGCAAAAATCCGATTCCATCCCTCCCTACTTCCTGGCCTACCGCATCAACGACACCCTGTACCACAGCTTCATGGCCAACAATGGCGGGGTGATCGACGATAAGAGCGGCGTCTCGCGGTATCTGGGAGTGGAAGCCAGGGTCGGTTCCCCCAAGTTCGACAATACCCATCCCATGCGCGAGAACCTCGATTTCACCTCCTGGGACGGATACCAGAACGTGCGCCTTCCTTACGAGCCGGAGGGCAAGCCCGTCGAGCAGGCGCTAAAGGTCGCCACCGATTTCGCCTTCCGTTCCGCCAAGGATCAATACATCAAGATCAAGGCCAACGTGGACGTGCGGCCCGCCGAGAACGATACCGGTCTGGATTTCGCAGCGGCCGCGCCCATGAAGTTCCGCGATCCGCCTTTCGCGATACCTCCCGGACGCAAATCCCTTGACCCCTTATACGCATCGATCCTGAAGGCATCCCGGCTGTTCGCCAACCGGCCGCACCTGTATTCCAGCCAGATCGATTTCAATTTCCGCAAGGTGAAGAAACTGCTGATCAATTCGGACGGCACGTCGCTTTCGCATACTGAAACACTGGGTAACATCGGCATCTACGTGGAGACCAAGGCCCAGGACGGCATGATCCTGTGGCTCACCAAGGATTTCTTTTTCAAGGACATCCCCCTGGAATTTCCCTACGACAGCTTGGCCCGGGCCACGGAACTGCTTTTGCGCCGCCTGGATACCCTGCGGGCCGCCCCGGTGATGGAAACCTATGTTGGGCCGGTGATCCTGGAGAACATAGCGGCCGCGGTGTTCACCCACGAGGTTTTCGGCCACCGGGTGGAGGGCCATCGGCAGAAAGCCGTGGATGAAGGCCAGACCTTCGTCACCAAAATCAACCAGGAACTGGCCGCGCCATTCATTTCCATCACCGACGATCCCACCCGTGAGTACGCTCAGGGCGTTCCCTTGAACGGCTTCTACCGATATGACGATGAGGGCGTGCCGGCCCGATCCACCCCCTTGATGGTATGCGGCGTCTTCCGGGATTTCCTGTTCAGCCGCTCGGTGATTTCACCCACCGGGACTTCCAATGGGCATGGCCGCGGCGTGTTGGGACTGGCGCCTACGGCGCGCATGGGCAACACCATCCTGGCGGCTTCCCGTACCGTGCCGGTGGCCTCCCTGCGCGACAGCCTGCGCGCCATGCTGAGGAGAACAGGCAAGCCATACGGCCTGTTGCTGCACGATATCTCCGGAGGTTTCACATATACCGGCCGCGATTTGCCGCAATCCTTCCGCGTGGAACCGCTGTACGTGTCCCAGATCTTCGCGGACGGGAGGCCCGACAAGGTGGTGCGCGGCGTGGATGCCGTAGGCACGCCCTTGGTCAGCTTGCGGCAGGTGACCATGGCCGGCGACGACCCCGCCGTGTTCAACGGGTATTGCGGCGCCGAGTCGGGATGGATTCCGGTTTCAGCCGTGGCCCCTTCTCTATTGTTGGAATCGATGGAATTCGAAAGCCGCGCCAAGGATCAGAATATGCCGCCCATTCTGCCGCCCCCCGAAGTGAAGCCATGATGCGCTCCAAGCCGGCCGCTTTCATGCTAGTGATGCTGGCCATGCCGGTCATCGCCGGCCTTTCCTCCGCATCCGCCCGGGAAAAAACCGCTCAGGCAGTTCCTGTGGCAGCGAAAGCCGAGGGGGTTCCTGAGGCGGCGAAAATCGCTGCGATTCCAAAAGGCGCCGATTCGTCCGCGGGCAAACTGGAGGCCTCTGCAACCCTGAATGCCATGGAGCATGAACTGAAGCGTTCCATGGACAGCCTGCGCATCAAGGGCCGGCCCCGCCCGTATTTCATTTCCTATCTGCTCTGGGACGTTGAATCCCATCATATGCAAGCTTCGCTCGGCTCATGCGAAATGTCCGAGGGCGATCGCCAGCATATGGCGGACGTGGATTTGCGCGTGGGCGATTATGATGAGGACAATACAAATTTCCAGGGAGGGATCGTTTTCGGTCCCCGCTTGCGCCTGCCTTTACCCCAGGAAAACGATACCAATCTGCTGCGGCTTTCCCTGTGGGCCGCTACCGACGCGAAATACAAGGTGGCCGTGGAAATGCTGGCCCAGAAGCATGCTTTCCTCGCGAATCATAGCGGCCGCGACAGCTTGCCGGATTTCTCGCGCCAGAAAGTCCTTAAACGCTATCGCGTTGAGCCGAGAACCCCGCCGGACACGGCCAAGACGGCCAGGCTGGGGAAAGAGCTCAGCGGCTACCTGGGCGGATTCCCCTGGCTGCTGGAGTCGCGTGTCGGTTATCAGTACTATTACACCACTTTCCATTACGTGGATTCCGATGGCGCCCGCTTCATCGAAACTGTCAAGGAACATACCTTGATCGTGGCGCTTTTCACCCAGGCCAAGGACGGTTCACCGCTGTGGGATTACCTGCGCATCGCCACCCGGGATCCCCTTGCGGTGGGGGAGGGCGCGGTCAGTTTCAAGGCTTTGAAGGATTCCCTCGATCCTATTCTCAAGCGCATGGATTATCTCCGTTCCGCGCCTCCCTTGGCCAACTACCGCGGACCGGTCCTTTTCACCGGCACGGCGGCGGGGGAGCTTCTGAATAAAGCCCTGCTCGCGCCGCAAACACGCCTTCGCGAACCGGCCGGCACCGGCGCCGAACCCAATTTCATGGCCAGCCTGGCGGGGCGGAAGCTTTTTCCGGGCGAAGTCAGCGTCACCGATACGCCCTCGCTGCAAAACTGGGAGGGGCGTTCCCTGTTCGGACATTATAGTCTCGATCAGCAGGGACAGCCCGCGGAGGATATCGTGCTGATCAAGGACGGTCGGGTCCGAGATTTCTACCAGGGCAAGGTTCCCATCCTGGCGGCCAAAGGCAATGTGAGCAACGGGCATTGGCGCTATGGCGGCGGCTTCCCGGGCGTAGCGGTATTGCAATCCTCCCGCCCTTTTTCCGACGCGGATTTGCGGTCCAAGCTGGGCGCCATGGGTCAGGATGAGGGCACCGGCTACGGCCTGATCGTTTCCAAGCTGGTCGACGAAGATGCCTTCAAATTATTGCGCCATCCCCTGGCCGCGCATTTGGCCGCCACGGACGCCCTGGACGGACACGGATCCTTTTCCCTGACGCCGCCTTGCGAGGTGGACAGATACGACGCCCGTACCGGAAAGGTTACCCCTGTTCGCGGCCTGGCCTTTCCTGCGTTGGATACCAAATCCCTGCGGGACATAGCCGCGGTCGGCAACCGTCCTTACCTGCACGAACCCCAGGCCGCCTATTCCGTGCTGTGCCCGTCCCTGCTTTTCACCTTGCTGGATTTGAAGGGCGGTCGCAATACCCAACCGCGCTTGCCTTATATCCCTTAAACGCCCCCCGGACCGGCGTCATTCCCTCCCCAATCCAGCGAACCCGCTCCAGCCGGCGAGTTCAGGACTGATGGCCCAAAGCCCGGGTTCGGCGAGGGCGGCCATGCGCGCCGTCCCGTCTTTCAACCAAGCCAAGGTTTGCGGCGTTTCAGCATGCGCCCATTTCCGCCCCATCAGGGAAAATAAGGTGGGATCGCCCGCGGACGCATAATACGTCACTTCCACACCGCGCACCGGTCCCAAGCCTGCCAGCGTGGCGGCTTGATCCAGCGCGGTTTCCAATCCGCCCAGCTCATCCACCAAGCCGTTCCCCAGCGCCTGGGTTCCCGTGAATATGCGCCCTTGCCCCAGGCTGTCGATGGCGGTATCGCTTTTCTTGCGTCCCGCGGCTACCTTGGCTATGAAATCGCGGTAGAACTGATCCATATGTTCCTGGAGCACGTCCACTTCCGACGAGTCCCAGCTCCGGGCCATGGAATTGCCGTCGGCGTGGGGGGACGTTTTCACGGTCTCGGTGTTCAATCCCAGCTTTTCGTACAATCCTTTCAGAACGAACTTGCCCCAGAGCACGCCTATGCTGCCCACCACGGAATTGGGCGCGGCGATGATCCGGTCCGCGCCGCATATGAGATAGTAGCCTCCGGAAGCGGCGCTATGGCCCACTGACGCGATCACGGGTTTCCCGGCGCGCTTGAGCAATTCCACTTCCCGCCACATGATGTCCGCCGCTTGGGCAGATCCGCCGGGTGAGTCCACGCGCAACACCACGGCTTTCACCCGGGTATCGAGGCGGGCCTCGCGTAATTGCGCGGCCACGGTAGTCGATCCCGCCAGGTCAGGCCCGGCCAGCCAGGCCTTCGCGCTTGTGCCCAGCACCATGTCGCCGACCACGGTCACCACGGCGATGCGGGGTTGCGCATCCCAGCTCAAGCGCGCATTGCGCATGGGGCCATCCTTTTCCTTCACCGCCCGCTTGCCGCCCGCCAATTCCAAAGCCTGATCCTCATAGACTAGGGTATCGATGAGATGGGCCTTGAGCGCATGGGAAAGGCTTATCTCCCCGGATTCAAGCGCCGTGCGCATCATCTCCTTGGGCATGCCGCGCCCTTGGGAAACCACATCCAGGTAATGCTCCCAAAGCGCGTCCAGATACCCCTCCAAATCGGCCCGCATGGGTGGGGACATTTCCTTGCGCGTGTACGGCTCCTCGAAGGATTTGAATTTCCCATGCCGGAGGAATTGCGGCTCCACCCCCAGCTTATCGAACAACCCCCGGTAAAAGGTCACTTCGGCCGCGAATCCGTTGACAGCGAAAAAGCCTTGGGGCTGCATGGCCACCACATTCGCCGCGGAAGCCAGGAAATAATTCAGGGGCGTGACCTGATCCAGGTATGCCACTACGCGGATGCCGCGGGTCCGCAAACGGGCCAGCCGGTCGTGGATTTCCTCACCCATGGCCCAGCCGCAACGGGCGCCGCCCAAGCGTACCAGGACGGATTTGACGTAGGGGTTGGCTTCGATCGCATCGAGGCGTTTCAGCAAGTCGGCGAATCCCCACTCACCGCCCCCGCCCAGCCAACCGTCGGGTGTTTCCCCTTCCGTGACGGTCCGGTTCAAATCCAATTCCGCCACATTGCCCTCGGAAAACAGGAAGGGGGTTTTCTGATCGGTGCGGAATTGGAAAGCCGCTTGCCTGCTACGACCCCGGGAGAGGTTCCCGGCGAGCCGGGAACCCATGCCGTTCACGCCTTGGGTATTTCCTTTGCCCGCGCCGATGGCTTCGGCCCAGCGCCCGCCGGCCTGCATGACCAGACCCAGTGACCCTTCCCGGTTCCGGGCATCCAATTGGGTTTCGACCCGGAATCCGAAACCCAGGGGGACTTGGGCGAAGAGGTAACCACGGCGTTTCCCTGACTCCGGCAGCACCGCTTCGAACCCGAAATTGAAATCGGCAAGCGCGCCGGGTCTGGCACCCCAGGGCCGCACGGCCGCGGAAAGATGCTGGATCCGCGGTTCCGACACGCCCGCCCACAGGTTTTCCATCCAATATCCGGCCAGGAACCGGGACCAGGGACGGAAATCAAGGCCCGCGTCCAACAACACATGATCGGGCGTGACCCCGTCCCAGACATAGGCCGGACGCAAACCCGGAGAGAACAAGCCCAGCATTTCCGTCGCCAAAGCGACATCGAAACGCACGCGATACGGCCCATTCCCTTCATAGAAACGGAGTCCTTCGGCATGCCAGCGGCCCTGATTCTGGGCTTCCCATAACCTCTGGCTGCCGCCTTCCAACCCCTTCCAGTCCGCCCATCCCAAGTCCATTTGCCCTTGGGCGGGAGCCGAGAAGGCAGCCGCCGCGGGATTGCCAAAGGCCGCCTGGCCCGTGCCTGTCGCCAATCCGTTCGAGAATGGTAAAGTGGGATCCCATGCGCGGATCAATGGGGGCATCAAAAGAAAGGGCAGTAAAAGGCGATTAAATCTGATTTTCATCGTTACAAACTCATTTTCCCGAAAAAAAGATCGTGTCCGACCCTTCGTGTTCGTAAATTAGGGAGGATACGTTTAAGATTGCCACGGACAGGGAAAATCCCTCTAAGCTCTTGGATTTTGCCACTATTTTTCTTTCTTTGAAAAAAGAGGAACCAAATTGGATAACGAAAAAGCCAAACTAATTAAGGGAATTATCGGGGAAGTGGTGGGATTCGATCTCGAAGACATCAGTGACGAAGATAAGTTCATTGTCGACTATAAGATTACTTACGGTGAGCGCAAGGCCCTGCTGGAGAAACTCAATCAGACTTTTCAAAAAGAAGTCGGTTTTGATGAGTTTTGCAAATTGGACAAGGTATCCGATGTAGTCGACGCCTACAACGTGAGCTCGGTAGGCCAGTCAGGTTAATCAAGCTAATCAAGTTACTGCTCCCCGTTTCCGGCCTTTATGGGCCGGGAACCTTTTCCACCCCCCGGTAAAATCGGCGGCCCGGATTGCCCCCCTTTCTGAAGCGGGGTATTGGTCGTATCCGAAGCTGGCTTTTCTTCGCTATTATCACCCTCGGTTGTTTGCGACATCGCCTTCAACCGCAGGAAATCCGCGCAATCCAAGAGCTCCAACCTCCCGGCATAACCCGCCTTTCGTTGCACCGTTGTCGGTCCCGAGGCAACCGTATAACACACCGTGGCTTCGCCGCCTATATCCAAAGGGATATCCAACTTCAGGATGCGTAGGCGTTCCGTGGAGTTATTCGGGAAAAACTCGCAATAATCCATCCTGGATTTGATGAATGTGCGTCGCATTCTTTCATCGAACATGATCTTGCCGTTCCAGTTCTCAGGCAGATCGATGGGCAAGGTGCTTTGCAAGCGCAGTTCCAGGTCCTTGCCTTTGCGTACGATTTTGGCGCCTTTTGGCAGCAGCAGATTTCGGTGTTCAGGGATGTTTTTGTATGATCGATAGACCCGGGTTTGCACGCCGCATTGTTGCTTCAGATCGGCCCCGGCCTGCTCGAAGTCGATGTCCTGGCAGATATCCGGCATATCTTCAGGGGCGATCACCTTCTCGCGGGATCCTCCTTGGGTGGAGCCGCAGCCTTGCAGATCCAAGGATCCCGCCAGGAGGCATGCGAGCAAGGCAAATCGAAACAGAGTTGGGACGGCTATGAGTCTTCCGATTCGATCGCCCAGATCGCGCTCCCGGTTAAAGTGCGGGTCCGTTAAAATGAATAAATTTGGAAATATAACAAGCGGAGCAATAGCAATGTCCGACGATAGCCATCGGGCCCTGAAGCGCTGGGAACGCGCCAAGCAGTTGGCGGCGGTGCGATCCGATCCCGATCTGGTCGGGCCATTCGCCCAATGTCGGGTGCATTCCCCCGTCATGGAGCGGGCCGAGAACGAGGCCTTCCAATATTTCCCGGTTTTCATCGTCGCCATGTTCGCCAAGGATTTGACTTGCGTTAAGGCCTGTCGGGAGCCTTTGCCACCGGGGCTTCCCGGAGCCTATTGGCTGGTGCGTGGGGGCATACGCTGGGAAGACTACCTGCGCGCTATCGTTAAGCATTATGGAACGGGCCTTCCCGTGCCGGCGCAATTCCAACCGACGCGGAAAATCGGATCGGAAATCATCACCCATCTCAACACCATGCCGGACACATGGCTTCCCCCGGTGTTTTCCAAGCTGCGGGAATCCGGCTTGCTTCCCGTATTGCCGTCGCTGAGCCGGGAAACATGCCCCTTGGCTTTGCCTTGGGAGAACATCCGCGCCTGTTTCCAGGATTTTCCGGGAGCAGGATAAAATGGGCTTCCCTTCGGCAGTTCAGGGATAGTCCACCGCCAGGATATCGTAAGCGACCGGCCCTTTCGGTGTCATCACTTGCACGCGGCCTTTGGGAGGCATGCCAAGCAAGGATTTACCCATCGGCGAGTCCATGGAAATCCGCCCCGCCACCGGATCGATTTCATCCACGCCCACGATTTGCACTTCCACCTCCTTGCCATCCGCCCGCTGCAGCCGTATGCGCGCTCCGAACACGATCTTATCGGTTTCCCTTTCGCCGGATACGACAGTACTGCGGGTAATCTTATCATCCAATTGGCGCAAACGCCGGTCGATCTCGCGTAATTTGCGCTTGCCGTAAATGTATTCGGCATTCTCAGAGCGGTCGCCTTGCGCCGCGGCAGCGGCGATTTCCTCCAACAATTTGGGTCGCACCTCGCGCCAAAGGTTTTCCCATTCTTGCTTGAGATTGTCCAGGCCTTCCTGGCTGATGGGTCTGGTATGGGTCATGGGACATCCGATCGGAAAAGACCTCTGGGCTCGCGACCGCCGCTATCGCAATGGTAGTCTAACGGCCCGGTTCGAAACAAGAGCCCTTGATATGGCCAGGCATTTCAGCCGGGGCAGCCAGGACAACCATGGAATTGATGACGGCAGGGGCATTTAGCGACAACGGAACAAGCGTTCTCAGAGGGGATCCGGGAACGGAAATTTTAGCTGGTGGCCCCTCGCAGAATTGAACTGCGGACACAAGGATTTTCAGTCCTCTGCTCTACCGACTGAGCTAAAGGGCCATCAGCGGGACAAAATTTAAGCCAAGCGGTTCGCCATGTCAACGATTCGGAGCAAAATAAGGGAAA
>JBDSWM010000132.1:0-9997 GCA_039926685.1 Fibrobacteria bacterium
GGCATCAGCCGCGATCCGGAAGGCCTGATGCAGTCATGCATATTCGGCATGAACCAGAGCGGCGTGCCCATCCTTTCCGTGGACGTGCCATCCGGCGTACGCTGCGATTCGCCGGCGGTTTCCGGCAGCACTGTGCAGGCCACGGCCACGGTGTGTCTGGGCGCGATGAAGATTTCCTCGGCTTTCTATCCGGCTTCCCTGGCCTACGGCAAGGTCGGCTACAGCCCCATTTCCTTCGACGAGAAACTGCTCATGGGCCAGCCCTCGCGCATGCGCCTGTACACACTGGATGATGCGGTTTCCGACTATCCGGAGCGCGACTTCCGCGCCAATAAATACAATACCGGCAAAGTGCTGGTGATTTCCGGTTCCCGCGGCATGCATGGAGCGGCGGCGCTTTGCTCCAACGCATCCCTGCGGGCCGGCGCCGGTTTGGTCAAACTCGCCTATCCCGCCGGCATCCATGCGGAAGTATCCGTGCATATCCTGGAAGTCATCGGGGTGCCCATCGGCGCCGAGCAAGGCATAGGCCCGCAAGGGCCCGGGCATTTCCGCTTGGAACATCTTGCGGAATTGGAAGAAATGATCGAGTGGGCGGACAGCATCCTGCTCGGCCCGGGACTCGGCAAGCATCCTGAAACCACGGCCTTCACGCAGGCGCTGATTCGCAAGCTGAAAGGCAAGCGCGTGGTATTGGATGGGGACGCGTTATCCTATTTCACGCCCGAATTCCCGCTGCAAAGCGACTTGCGCGGCTATGACCATTTCGTCGTCACCCCGCATGCCGGGGAGTATAAGCGCATGGGCGGCGAATACGATTATGAGCATCCCTTGGAGCTCATCAAGGCGGCCCGTTCCTTCTCCCAGGCCATGAACCTGAACCTGGTCCTGAAAGGGGCCACCACATTGTATGCCTCACCGGATGGTCGCATCGTAGTGCTTCCGGTAGGCAATCCGGGCATGGCCACGGCCGGTTCCGGGGATGTGCTGGCCGGAATCATAGCTGGATTCCTGGCCGTAAAGCCCCCCGATTCAGCCGCCGGCCTAGCCGCGTTCTCCCATGGCAAAGCCGGGGACCTGGCTCGCAAGGATCGGGGCACATTGGGATTGGTGGCCTCCGATCTGCTACTGTACCTGCCCATGTCGCTGTTGGAGATCGAGGAAGGCGGAGAAGATGATTCCGCTGAGTGGATAAGCGATTGAGCGATTCCCGACCGGGGAACTCCCTAGGCCCGCATTCCGCGCACAATCTCCTCGTGCACGCGCCCATTCGATGAGATCCCCGAATTCTCGGTGATGGAATCGCTTCCCGCCAAGGAGGTGAACCGGCCTCCCGCCTCCGGGAGGATGATCGCCATGGGGGCTATGTCCCAGATGGAAACGATGGGATCCACCATTGCCTCGGCGCGACCCGTGGCCACGAGGAAATGCCCGTAACAATCGCCCCAACCGCGATGCAGCTTGGCGCGTGCGCGCATGGCCGCCCAGGCGGGTCCATGGCCAAGCCGTTCCATGGTGCCGATGCTGCCGTCCAGCAGCAAGGCATCTTCGATGGAGCCTACCGCGGAAACCCGGCAGGGCATCCCGTCCAAGCTGGCGCCCTCTCCCAAGCTGGCATGCAGCACATGGCCCAATGCGGGCAAGGCGATCACGCCAACCACGGGCTTTCCCTTTTCCAGGAGCGCCAGCAAGGTTCCGAACAAGGGAACCCCATGGATGAACGCCTTAGTGCCGTCGATGGGATCGATGACCCATTCGCGATCGGAGGTCCCGGTCCGGGTCCCGAATTCCTCTCCGATGATGCCGTAGCCGGGCGTGTGCTTGTCCATGATGGCGCGTATCGCTTCTTCGGACTTCCGATCCGCGATGGTGACGGGGCTATTGTCCGATTTGCTTTCCACCTGCAATCCCGTCTGGAAATAAGCCAAGATTATCTTCTTGGCCTCCGCGGCCATGTGCAAGGCCAATTCCGTTTCTTCCCGATATGCGCTCATCGAAGGCTCCTATGCGGATCAGGCCCGGACAATGGCCCGGATCCCCGTATTTCCTGAATAATAGCATCCTCACCGGACTCCATCGCAGGCGCTTTCATCGCCTGGCAGCAAAACATACCTTAACGGAAAAGGAGGGATTTCCCATGGCTTTCACGGATACCCAGTCTCAGCCCGCTTTCTTGGAAATCATCAGGGATCTCAGGGAGGATCTCACCTCCCTGTTCCGCCAGGAAGTCGCCTTGGCCAAGAGCGAAGTCAAAAGCAGGGCCTTGGCCTTTGGTAAACAGGCCGTCTTCTTCGGCGCGGCGGGGTTGGCAAGCTTGTATGCCCTCTTTTTCCTTTTATCCGCGCTCTGCAATCTGATTGGAACCGGTTTGGTCGCGGCGGGCTTGACCGTCATGCTTTCCGCCTGGTTGGCGCCGCTTATCCTTGGCTTATTGCTGGGGGCGGGGGCTTTGCTGATCGCAATGACAGGGATGAAAAAAGGGCGCGCGGCGATCAAGTCCGGCATAAAAGAGGTGCCGTCTCTCAAAGTCGCCCTGCGGCTGCAGAACCAAAGAATGAGGTCAACATGAACCAGGTAAAGAACCAGGTAAAGAACCAGGTAAAAACCGAGGCGGAAAAACCCGCATATCCGGACACGATTGGATATGCCGAGGCTTCGGGTCAAGTGGCACCGGAAATAGATTTGGACCATGCCAGCAGCGCCGAGATCAAGGCCGAAATCGGACGTACCCGCATGCACATGGACGAACACTTGTCCCAGCTCGGCGACAAGCTGAAAACCAAGGCGAGTTCGGCCTACCTTTGGATTCCGATAGGCGGCTTGCTGCTGGGAGCTCTCGGGTACGCGGCCTTCCGTATGGTGGGCAAAGTATCGAAGCCCAAAAAATGGAGCGATCGCGTACAAGGCGGCGTGGACAAGTTCATAGGCTCATCCGCTGTCGAAAAGCTGCAAGTCCGTTCGGCCGGCGTTTTCGATCAAATCCGCATGCTGAGGCTGGCCGTCTCCGCGGCCCGCAAAGGCAAGCCGGCGATCTATATCGTCGAACCCAGGAAGCGCTGAACCGCCGGCTTCAACCGGCCGCCAAATCGATGCGTACGTATTCGAATGGGCGCAGGGCGATGTCCCATCCGTCCTGGTCCCCGTGGCATGCTTCCCGGGGCAGTTTCCGGTAACCTTCCGGATCCTCCATCGCCGACATGGCATTGGTTTCGTTCAGGCGGCGAAGACCGGCTATGTTCCCCAGTTCTTTCAGGCGCAGCGTTCCCGGGGTCTCCTCCAGATTGGCGATCAGCAAGGTAGCCCGATCGCCTGCATGAAGAAGCACGCCATCGTAGCGCAGCGGAAGATCGGATTTGACGTCATAGGCGTTTCCGCCCACGAATTCAGCGAAGTCCGCGAAAACATGGAACAGCGGATACACCCAACCGGGCGAAATGGCGAAATCGAAGGCCGGGGATTGCAGCAGCCCGGCCGGCAGGCCCCGTCCCGCCATGACCCCCAGCAATCCGGTGGTCTCATAATAGGTGGCGGAGTTCGCGCCTTCCAAAGCCATGCGCTTCAGGGAGCCGAGGGTCCACCCCGCCCCGAACAAGGAGTATTGCCGCGTATCCACTTGATTGCGCCATTTGGCGGCCACGGGCGAACCGGATTCATCGGAAGGCGGTCCCTTCAAGGCCATGGCGAAGGGGCTTCGTTTCAATGTAACGGGTGTAGCGATTGCATTCGATCTCGGCCAGACCGCGGCGACGGTGCGCAGACCCCATGCCTGCCCTTCCAGGGACTCGACGAGGGTCCGGTTGTCTGTCAAATGCACTTGCGGGGAAATCCCGTAGGCCAGGGAAATTCCCGGCTGCGGACCCGGCCGATTCCGGTTCAACAGCACGAAGTCGCCCTTCGATCCTCGCGCGAAGGTGGCGAGCGGATCCATCTCGGCCAATTGGTCGCGCGCGGCCTGTACCAAGGCATCGCTCGGGGCGTCGGCCTTATCGGCGAATATCAGCCAACGCACGGCTTCCGCGCCCGAGGCTTCCCAAGCTGCCCGGAATTCCGCCAAAGCGGCAGAGGGATTTTCCGGCAGCACCAGCGCTACTTCCAGGGGTACGGAAAGGGTGGAGGCTTGCGCCGCCGCCTTGCGCAACTCATCGGACCAACCGGGCTGGGCCAGGCGGAAGTCGGCCCGCAAGTGGAAAGGCGAAAGGGTTTTAAGGCGGGCCGTGTCCGCGGGATCGAGCGGCATGCCATGGCTGGGCAAACCGAAACCGAAGCCGGGTATGGGTTTGCCCATGTCCGTTTGGGGCACCATGACGGGCGCGGCGATGGCGGGCGGCAGGGCGGCCACCAGTTCTTCCACCGGTTTGGATTCCGGATTCAGCAACATCAATGTGGCCGACTGGGTGGTTTCCCATCCCGCTTCGATGCGGCGGGGCTTGGGCTGATCCTGCGGGGGGCAATAGGTCTTGAAGGATCCGTCGCTCCAATTGCGTTGATCCTCCATCTCGAAGGTCTCGCCTTCGAAACGCATCAGTCCTAGCCATTCCTTTTCCACCACATGCGCCACTTCCTTGAAGGCCAGGAAAGGCTGGTGGGGATTGATGAGATCCGGGAAGCGGCCCTCCCGCGCCTCGTCGTCCATGCCGCGAACCAAAGCGGGCATGCCGGCGCATTCACGCAACGGGTGCAGCACGCAAATGCCGACGCGGTTGGTGGCGAACGCGGAGCCGGCCTTGCCTTTGGCCTCCACGCAGATATTCCCTTCCGGTCCCCCGGTGATGGTCACTCGCCAGGCGAAATCCACTTCGCCTTGCTTATAATCCAGCCGGTATTCCAGCCGGAAATGATCGGCAGCCGTCTCCGTCCGCAAATCGGAAAGGATGCCGGGTATGGTGCTCCAATCAGGTCCGCGCACGGTCAGGTAAATACGGCGTACGACTTCGCGATCCCCCAAGCGGATGCGCCGCAGTTCCCCTTGCTCGAACAGCATGCTGAATGGGCCGGAACGCAAGGCCTGCGAAAAGGGAAGATGCTGGGGACCGCCGCAACGCAGGGCGGGGATGGATAGCGAAGCCATGGAATCTGTTCTCCGGTCTGTCTCCGGGATCAAGGCCCGGATGATGGATGGTGGAGGATAAAGCTAAAAAATAGCAAGGGCCGGCCGGCTACGGACTTGCGACCCTAAACCTCATCCTCATTATCGGCGAGCCGGGCGCGGCGGATAGCGCTTTCCCCGAATTTATTGCGCACGGCGTCCATGGCCGCATCGAGATTGGATGCGGATTTGGGGGAATGGAATAGGGACTGCTGTTGCATGTCCTGGGTGAAGTTGCCGAGCCGCACTCCGATGAGGCGGAACTTGCGCGCCGGCCTTTTCCCGGGTTTGGCGATTTCGCGGAACAGATCCAGGACCGCGGCATAGATGACCTGGCTGGAGTGGGTGGCTTCGGGCAAGGTGCGCGCATGCGATTGCCGCGAGAAGTCCGGATTGCGCCATACGAAGGTCACCGTCCGTCCGGAAAAACCGTCCTTGCGCGCACGGCGCGCCACGCGCTCGGAAAGGTCCAGCAGCGTGGCCGCCAGGACCTCCGCATCCGAACTGTCGGTCTCGTAGGTGCGTTCATGGGAAATGCTCTTCTCCTGGGATTCGGTGACGATGTCCCGATCGTCCTCGCCGCGCGCCAGGGCGTACAGATGCTCGGCGAAGTTCGCGCCGAAATTCCCGGTCAAGGACTCCAGGGATTGGCCGCGCAATTGCGCGATGGAATAGAGGCCCACGCGATGCAATTCCAGTACGGTTTTCTTGCCCACCCCCCAGAGCCGATCCACCGGCATGGGATCGAGAAAGCCCTGGGTTTCTTCCGGCTTCACCACCATCAGGCCGTCCGGCTTCCTGGCATCGGAGGCCAGCTTGGCCAGGAATTTATTCTTGGCCGCGCCCAGGGAGGCCATCAAACCCAGGCGCTGGCGGATGGCCGCCTTGATCTTCCGGCCGGAATCCTGCGCCGGTCCGAACAGGGCTTCCGTGCCCGTCATATCCAGGAAGGCTTCGTCCACGGAAACCTGTTCCAACCGGGGGGTGAATTCGGAAAGCACCTCCATGAGCCTGCGCGAATATTCCCCGTATACGGCGTGCCGGCCGGGGATGTAAATGCCATGCGGGCAGCGGCGGCGCGCCTGTTGGATGGGCATGGCGGAATGCACGCCGAAGACGCGCGCCTCATAGGAGGCCGAGGACACCACGCCGCGCGAGGAGCCCACCCCTCCCACGATCACGGGCTTGCCGCGCAAGGCCGGATTCTCCAATTGCTAAACGGAGGGATAAAAGGCGTCCATGTCCACATGGAAGACCAGTCGATCGGGGAAGGCGGTTTGCGCGCTGTGCGCGGTTGGCGCGCTTTGCATTATGGCTCCCATAGCCCTATATCGGCGGCCCCGCCGCCACGCGGCCGGGCCGGTACAAAGGTAGCAAGCGAATGCTACCTTTTCCGCGCATGAAGCTGTTCGCCCTCTCCGATCCCCATCTTTCCTTCGGCGTGCCCGGCAAGTCCATGGACCGATTCGGCGCCGAGTGGGTCAATCACCCGGGAAAAATCAGGGCCAATTGGGAAAAGGCGGTCGGCCCCGATGACGTCGTGGCGGTGACCGGCGACATCAGTTGGGCCAAGAAATTCGAAACCGCCCTTGCCGATCTGCAATGGATCGGCGAACTGCCCGGCCGCAAGGTGATCCTGCGCGGCAACCATGACATCTGGTGGCCCTCCGCCTCCCTCTTGGAAAGGGAACTGCATCCGAGCATCTCCTTCATCCAGAACAACCATGTCAGGATCGGACCCTTTATCTTTTTCGGATCACGCATGTGGGATACCGAGGAATACTCGGTGTTCGACCTCATCGAATGGGATCCGAAGAAGGGCGCTATTCCGGGCGTCAAGAGCGGCGGCGATTTGAAGGAGCAGGAACGCATCTACGATCGCGAGCTCATGCGCCTGAAGCTGTCGGTGGATTCCGTGCCCGCCGATATGCCCGGTGTCCGCATAGGTCTGAGCCATTATCCCCCATTGGACCATAAGCTGAAGCCTTCGCGCGCCTCGGCCCTGTATGCGCAAGCGGGAGCCCGGCATGTGATCTTCGGGCATTTGCATTCGGTGAAGAAGGAAATGCAGGGGATAGCATTCGGGGAATTGCAGGGGGTGGTCTACCACCTTGTCTCCTGCGACTACCTGGACTATGCCCCCAAGCTGATTTGCGAAGCCTAAGCGGATAGCGCTCCGGGTACGAATCCGGGCAGGTACGTCCCGCGCGCGAGCAGGTCGGATCCGATTTCGTCGAGGAACAGCCATCCCTCGTCCACGAGCCGCAAGACGCTTCCGTCCCGCGCAAGCATCCCCACCTTTATCCATTTGGCGGTCACCGCGTCAGGTAGGGTGAATCCCAGCGCGGCCAGTTCGGCCGAATCAACGCCCGTATCCTGGCGCAGCCCCAGCAGTACGGCCTCGGATACCAGATTGTCCGGCGTCAGGGTCTCTTCCGCGCAGGCGGCGGCATCGAAACCCCCGCCCCCCCATTCCAGGTAACCCTCAAATGACCTGGGGCTCACAGTGCGCTTGCCCGCGAACAGGCTATGCGCGCCGGGTCCGAAGGCCAGGTACTCGACCCCGTTCCAATACCCTTGATTGTGCAGGCTCGGTTTCCCGGGCCGGCAGAAATTGGAAACTTCGTAGCGTTTGTATCCGTGGCTTTGCAGCAGGGCCGCGCCCGCGGAATACATTCCGTTGTACATCCCGTCTTCGGGCATGATCAAGGCTCCCGAGGCCTGTTGCCTGGCGAACTCGGTGCCCTCCTCGATGGTGAGCCCGTAAAAGGAAACATGGTCCGGCCCCAGGCTGATCAAGGTCGCCAGGCTGGAAAGGAAGGAGGCTTCGGATTGGCCGGGCACGCCGAAAATCAGATCGCCGCTGAACTGGAAGCGGCCGTCCGCGGCCACGGTTTCCAAGGCCAAGCGCGCCGTTTCCGGATTATGCACGCGCCCCAGGCGGATCAGTTCATCGGCATGGAAGCTTTGGATGCCGATGCTCATGCGCGTGAATCCCAGGCGATGGTACAGATCCAGCTTTTCCTTCTTGAGGCTGCTGGGATTGCATTCGATGGACATTTCCCGTAAGCGCGATAAATCGTAAAAGGCGCGGATTTCCGCGATGATGCGCTCCAGGAATTCCGTGGCCAGCAGGGAAGGCGTGCCGCCTCCGAAAAAGATCGTATCCACCTGTCGGCCGGCCGCCAATGGAGCGCGCGCGGCTATCTCCTTCAATATGACATCCGTCCAACGTCGCTGTTGTACGGCGGGCAATTCCCAACTTGCGAAATCGCAATAATGGCATTTCTTCTCGCAGAAGGGGACATGGACATAAAGTTGCAGGGGCTGGGGCATGACCGGGGAGAATATAGGAAAGGCCGCTGGGCGGCCTTCAGGTAAAGGATGGTTAAAGGGCAGGTAAAAGGTTTTTTGAGGCTAGCGAAGCCATACAGGGAAGCCGTCCTCCCGATAGCCCGGCGCTAATCCGCCTGATTGCGCAGGAAGGCGGGGGTTTCGTAATCGATATCCGGATCCAGATCCTTGTACCTGCCCTTCTGGCCCGGCGGGACCACGGTTCCGGCCTTGCGGGAGGGATCCACGCCGTCGTTGAACAGCACGCGGTTCTCGTCATCGCGCGGAGCCGGTGTCACATGGCTGAAACCGGCTTTGCCGGGAATGGGCTTGAAGGGCGCCCGGGAGGGAGGCGTTTCCTCGAGCGGTTTGGAACGATCCAAGGGCAGGCTGCGGTCCTGGAATCCGGCCACGCGCTCGGGAGGCGCCAGGCGCTCCAAGGGAGCGTTCCGTTCCGGGGCGGCGAAGCGCTCGGGGACTATACGTTCCGGTTGCGCGGAGGGGCGATCGAATCCCATATCGCGAAAGCCTTCTGCGGCGGGCTGCCTGGCATCGCCATAGCCGGGATAGGCCTGGGATGGGCGGGACAAATCCGCCCGGGGAGCCGCATCATAGCGCTTGGACGAATCCATGCCGGCCAGCTTGGGATTCAATTGCTTGGGAGTATGCACCTGGCCGAAGCCAGTGGCGATGACGGTGATGGCTATCTCATCCTTGAATTCCGGGTTGATGACGGTGCCGAAGATGATGTTGGATTGCGTGTCGGTGCCAACGGCCTCGTAGATGAAATTCATGGCGTCGTTGACTTCCATAATCCCCAGGTCTTCCCCGCCGGTGATGTTGACCAGGACGCCGGTGGCGCCGGCGATGCTGACATTGTCCAGCAGAGGCGAATGGATGGCGCGATCGGCCGCAATGGTGGCGCGGTTCTCGCCGCTGGCATGGCCTGTTCCCATCAGGGCGTCGCCGCCCTGGGACATGATGGCGCGCACGTCCGCGAAGTCGACCTGGATATCGCCATGCTTGAGGATTATTTCCGAAATACCGCGCGTGGCGGAGCTGAGGATGTCATCGGCCATCTTGAATGCCTCGCGCAGGGGCGTGGACTTGCTGACGACCGAGAGCAGCTTCTGGTTCGGGACCACGATAACGGTATCGACGTTCTTGCGCAATGCCTCCAGGCCGCTGGTGGCGTTCTTGTCGCGCACGGGCCCTTCCCACAGGAAGGGCTTGGTCACCACCGCCACGGTGAGGATGCCCATCTCGCGGGCGATTTCGGCCACTACGGGAGCGGCGCCCGTGCCCGTGCCGCCGCCCATGCCGGCCGCGATGAACACCATGTCCGCGCCTTCAAGCTGCGCGCGAACGCGTTCGCGATCCTCTTGCATGGACATGTTGCCGACGTTGGGGTTGGCACCGGCGCCCAGCCCGCCCGTCAATTTGGTGCCGATCTGGATCTTGACGTCCGCGCGGTTATGCTCCAGCGCCATCGCATCCGTATTGACGGCGATGAACTCAACACCGGCCAGGCCGGAAATGACCATGCGGTTGATGGCGTTGCCGCCGGCGCCGCCGACT
>JBDSWM010000133.1:0-4342 GCA_039926685.1 Fibrobacteria bacterium
CGTAAATCTCATCCTTCCGTTCCCAGCGCCTGGGGAGAGCGCGGGTGGAAGCGTCCAGCGTATCCGTGACCACTACGGTGTGGACGGTATTGGAGTCTCCCGGCAAGCTTTTGAACCAGGCCCCGCCGATCAATTTCCCGTAGAACGGCCAAGCGGTTTCGGCATCCAAAGCGGCATGGATGATCTGGACGCCGCCGCCGGCCTGGAACCATTTTTCGAAGGCGGTCTGCTGTGCATCGTTCAGGAAATCGCCGGTATTCTTGAGGAATACCAGCGCTTTATAGCGGGCCAGTCCCGTATCCGAAATCAAGCTGCCGCTCTCGGAGGTGTCCGCGAGCAATCCCTTGCTTTCGTAGAATGATTTGAGGGCTTTCCGCGTGTCCGCGATATTGTTCTCCCGCGTGCCCGCCGTCTTGGTGAATATCAGGATACGATCCGCCGATTGAGCGGGGGAAAACGCCAGGACCAGGCAGAAAATCAAGCCGATGCGCGAACCCATGGCCATAGTCATAACCCTCCGGACAAATATGGAATCCCAGTTAAGCTTAAAAAAAGCGAATACGAATCGGACGGCATTCATATCCGCCTCCACACCGAATATCTTCTGTCCGCCACATCCCGGTAAAAATCCACCAGGCGGCTTTTCACCTGCCCCTCCCGCTCCAACGTCAGGCCTGGCGCCGCCCTCCCCAACTCCAGGAAAAGCGCATGCTCTTGCAGGGTATGCGTAAACACCAGCATCCGGCCACCTGCTTTCACCAAACCGGCGGCCTTCGCAAGCAGGCCGGCCGGCCGGTAAAACCGCAGCGGCAGGCCCCAAAGCAGAAGATGGTGCCTAGTCACGAAGGGGTAGAACCAGGTCAGCACCTCAACCCCCCCGCCCTCGGTTTGCAGGAAGTCCCCGACTTCATAAACAATATCCGGGTTATCGGTTTGGGCCGCATAAGCCAGCGCATAGTCTTTACGGGAGCGGAAGTCCGGGTAAATGCCGTAACCGTCCACCTCGACGCCTTTCAATTCCACCCGGCGTCTCGGGGGAGCGTTCCTGTAACGCAACCAGCGCTCCAAAGCGAAGACATAGTGCCAGTCTTGGGAGCCCACGTCCAGGGCCTTCACCGGCATGCCGCCTTCCCCCTCGTCCTTGCCCAATCCCCCCCAGGCTTGTTCCAGCATGTCCAGTAGATAAAGGTTCTTCCGGTACAGGGCGCGCGTGGAGGCATCCGCCAGCGTAGCCAAGCGATAGCGGGAACGCAAATCCCGCTCCCGCATTTCGGCCTGACCGGCATCTTCGTCAGGCAAATACGCGAACAGGTTTTCCTTGGACTCATGCGGCAGGGAGGGAGCGCCCCGGGACCAGCGCAGGGTTCGTCGGATCCAAAAGGAGACGGCGTTTCCGGGAATCCGGGAGAAAGCCAGCATGATCCATAAGCGATAGGGAATCAGAAGATTTCGCTCCTGGTTACGGTTGTGGTACCAAATTTATGGTCGCGGCAAACCTTGCTTTGCCTTGAAAATAACTCTAATTACAATAAAATTGAATTTGACTGGCTTGCGGCATCGGGAGGTCAACTGATGAGGGTTTGCGTTTTCCGCCGTCCCCAACCCGTCGGCGGTTTTTTGCGTCTGGCCATTTTGATTGTCATCGCCGTTTCCGGCGGTATATTCGGGCAGGGCCCGGACACCTTGCCCACTCCAGCCGAACTGAAGAAGATGAGCCTGGAGGAATTGATGGATATCAATGTCACTCTCGTCTCCAAGCGCCCCCAGCGCCTGACCGAAGCGGCGTCTTCCATCCAAGTGATCACCCAGGACGATATCAAGCGCTTCGGCGTATTCACGCTGCCGGAAGCGTTGCGGCTGGCCACCAACCTGCAAGTGGCGCAGGTGGATGCACGCCAATGGGCCATTTCCGCGCGCGGCCAGAACAGCACCCTTTCCAACAAATTATTGGTCATGATCGATGGGCGCTCCATCTACACCCCTCTGTACGCTGGGGTATTCTGGGATGTCCGGAACGTCATCCTGGACAATGTCGAGCGCATCGAAGTGATCAGCGGCCCCGGCGGCACCTTATGGGGAGCCAATGCCGTGAACGGCGTGATCAACATTGTCACCAAAGGCGCCGAGTTCAGCCAAGGCGGGTTGATAGGGGGCGCGGTGGGGAGCGCCATGCAAGGCGTGGTGGGCGTCCGCTCGGGCGGCAAGTTCGCCCGGGACGGCTATTACCGCGTCTGGGGCCGATGGATGGATCATAAGAGTTCGGAACTGATCGACGGAAGCGATGGCAGGAATCCCTGGGATATGCTGCAAGGCGGCTTTCAAACGGATTGGATGCCCAACAGCGGAGAAAGGGTGACGGTTTCCGGAAACGGCTATAAGTCCGATCTAGATCGAGATCTGCCCGCGCCCATTACGGCGGAGGGGCAGAACATCCTGGCGCGCTGGACCCGGGATTACCCCGATCTTTCCGGATTCCAAGTGCAGGCCTATGTGGATCGATCGATGCGCGTCATTCTCAATTCGTTTCGGGAAGATTTGAGCATTTACGACATCGATCTCCATAGCCACCTTGAGTTGGGGACCCGCAACGCTTTAGTATGCGGCGTCGGCTACCGGTTGATGCAGGATGAGGTGGTGAACAGCTCCTCCCTCGCCTTCCTTCCCGCCGATAAAACCCTGAACCTTTACAGCGGCTTCCTGCAGGACGATGTCACCTTGATCCGGGACTGGCTGGTTTTAACGCTGGGGACCAAGGTGGAGCATAACGATTATTCCGGCTTCGAATGGATGCCTTCCGGCCGGCTCTCGCTCACGCCCGATGATCATCATACCATTTGGGCGTCCGTTTCCCGCGCCGTGCGTTCCCCCAGCCGCATCGATGTGGATTTTTATGCGCCCGCCCCGCCGGTCCCCGCTACCACGCCGCAACTTCAGGGCGGACCTGATTTCAAATCCGAGAAGCTGACGGCCGTCGAACTCGGTTTTCGCGCCCGCCCGGCGGAAAACCTCACTTTGTCCATCGCCACCTTTTACGATTGGTACGACGACCTGCGGGTTCTGGAAACCCCCGTGGACAGCACTCATTACGTTTTCGATAACGGCAAAGTGGGCGAGGTGGAAGGCGTCGAGATTTCTTCAGGCTGCCAAGTGCTGGCTTGGTGGCAATTGAAGGCGGGATACACCTTTCTCAAGGAACGCTTCTGGGACAAGCCGGGCCATGCGGAGGTGGCCAGCGCAGGCAGCCAGGGAAATGATCCCGATCACCAATTCCTGATCCAATCCATGATGGACCTGCCCAAGGGTTTCACGCTCAATGGTGCGGTCCGCTACGTTTCTTCGCTGCCGCATCCCCGCGTCCCGGAGTACCTCACCTTCGATTTGAGCTCTTCCTGGCAGTTCCATGCCGTCACGGTCACGGTGGTGGCGCATGATCTGGCCGAGGAAAACCATCCCGAGTTCGCTTCGGGCACCCGCCAGCACCAAGTCCCGCGTTCGATTTCGGGCCGGGTGGGATGGCGGTTCTGATGGCATCGGCGCGTATCCTCGCTTTGACGCTGTTCCTGATGCTCTTCGGGTCGGTTCCGGGCCGGGCCGCCGCGGGGGCCGGAAAGGCTCCGGATCGGGAGCATCGCGTCAAGGCGGTTTTCCTGTTCAACTTCGCCCAATTCGTGCAATGGCCGGACAGCGCCTTCGCGCAACCCGATTCTCCCTTGGTGGTGGGCATCCTGGGGGACGACCCTTTCGACGCTTATGTGGATGAGGTGGTGCGCGGAGAGAAGGTGAACCAACGGCCCATCGTGGTGAAGCGGTTCAAGCGGGTCGAGGATGCCAAGGTCTGCCATGTGCTTTTCGTCAGCGACTCCGAGATGCCCCGCGTCGAAAGCGTGCTTTCGTCGTTGAAGTCGCGTCCGGTATTGACCGTGGGGGAATCGGACGCCTTGTACAGGAATGGGGGCATGGTCTGCTTTGTCACCGAAGCCGGGCGCATCCGACTCAAGATCAACCTGGAAGCGGTGCAGAACGCATCGCTTGCCATCAGCTCCAAACTACTCAGACTCGCGGATGTCGCTAATCCGTCCAAGGATTGACGCGTGACTTTCGAGAATATGCGTTTGCGGCAACGGCTGATGGCCATCATGCTCATGACGAGCGCCTCTGTGCTTTTGCTCACCTGCGCGGGCTTTTCCGCCTATGAGTTCCTGACCTTCCGCCAATCCATGCAGCGACAGCTGTCCACCATCGCCGCCATCGTGGCCGACAACAGCACGGCCGTTCTGGCTTTCGAGGATCGACCCGGGGCGAAGGAAATCCTGTCCGCCCTCAAGGCCGAGCCGCATATCAC
>JBDSWM010000134.1:0-40013 GCA_039926685.1 Fibrobacteria bacterium
TCCCTTGGCGCGCGCTGTGACCACGTATTCGCGCCCCATTTCTTCGAGCAGCACGGAGCGGTAATAGCGCACGTCCCCGCCCACCTGGTTGGCGATCCAGATCAGCACGGGCAGGGCCAGATAGGGAATGCCGCTCCAGCCGGTTTCGAATCCGGAGATGGGGAACAGATCCAGGCGGTAGGCCAGCAGGTATTGCGCGCCGATGATGAGGGCCAGGATGCTGATGCTCATGCCCAGCACGGAGGCGAATACGAGCCCCCGATCCAGGGACTTGCCCTTGGATAGCACCGAGGCCATCGCCACCGCCAAGGCCAGCGCCGTGGTCGCGAGGAACGCCGGCACGGCCAGGCATAGGGACGGCCCCAGCCCGGAGACGATCATCCCCCCGATGCGCTGACGGGTCTCCCAGGAGCGGCCGAAATCCCCGCGCAGCAAGTCTCCCAGATAATGCAGGTATTGCAGCCACAAGGGACGGTCCAACCCCAGCTGGCGGGTGAGGCGCAGGATCTCCTCGGGGCTGGCGTTCTTGCCCAGCATATGGTATACGGGATTGCCGCCCGCCACGTGGAACAAAAGGAAGACGATCAGGGAAATGCCCAGCAGGATGGGGATGGTATACAGCAACCGGCGCAGGATGAAGGCGGTCATCAGCCCGCTCCCGGCAGCAGCGCGCGGCGCAGGGCGGCGTCGATGCGATAGTATTTGATGGGCGCGTCCAGCACGCCGTGGGAGCGGTGGTTCGCCACCCATTTGTAGATCAGGAGCTCATTGAGGCGGTGCAGGGAATAGATCCAGGGGCAGTCCCCGGCCAGGATTTCCTGCATGCGGCGGATGATGGCGGCCCGATGCGGACCGTCCTGCATCACGGCCATTTCGCGGTACAGGGAATCGTATTCCGCGTTCTTGTAATTGGCGTTGTTCTCGCCGGGTGATTCGTTGGGCCCGTACAGGAGTTGCAGGAAATTCTCCGGATCGGGATAGTCCGCGCCCCAGGCCACGTGGATGATCTGGATCTTCCTCTGCTTGAGACGCTCCAGGAATTCCGGCCAGGTACAGGTGGCGACCTTGATCCTGATGCCGATGCGGGCCATGCATTGGGCGAAGAACTCGCCTATCTGGCGCGTATCGGAACCGGCCACGGTCAGGTATTCGAATTCCGGCAGACCCCGGCCTCCGGGGAAGCCATCTTTGGCCAGCAAAGCCTTGGCCGCCTCGCGGTCGAGGCGGGCATAAGGGTTCTTCCAGGTGGAATCGTAGCCGAAAAGGCCAGGGGGGATGGGGCTGTCGGCATGCACGCCCCGGCCATTGTAGAACAGATCCATGCCTTTCTTGGCGTCATAGGCCAGCGACATGGCCTGGCGCAGGGCCTTATGCTTGCCCAGCAGGGGGTCTTCGAAGTTGAAGCAGGTGTAGCGTATGTCCAATTCGTTCTGGCGGAACAGGGCGATGCCCTTGGCGGCCATGTCCCCGCGCACGGATTTGTCCGGCATCACCGTTTCGCCGTAATTGTCCTTGGGGATGGGGGAGCGATCCACGTTGCCGCGCAGGAAGTTCAGCCACATGGGCTGGTACTCCTCGAAAATGCCGAGCTCGATGCGATCGATGAAGGGCAGGGCCTTGCCGGAATCGGCCAGCAGGCCTTCCGCCGAATCCGCCGCCGTCCCCTCGCTGGGATAGAAGCCGTGATGGTATTTGGGGTTGCGCTCGAAAACCACCCGCAAACCGCGCCGCCATTCCTTCAGCAGGTATGGGCCCGTGCCTACCGGATGATCCTGGAAATCCTCCCGGTAATGGTCCACCGCCTCGTGCGGCACCACGGCCGCATATGGCATGGCCAGGATGTACTTGAAATACGGGTAGGGCCTGGTGAGGGTGATGCGCACGGTGGTATCGTCCAAGGCCGTCAGGCCGGGCACGATGGAATCGTACAGGGCCGGATGCCATTGCTCCGCCAGGGGCGGCAGGGATTCCGTGGCCTTGCGGAACGCGTCCAAGCCTTCCACCTTGCCGTCGAAGATCCACCAGCCCGTGGTCTTGGTGCGCACGTCGCACATGCGCTTGATGCTGTAGACGAAATCGGCGGCTTTCACCTCGCGCCCTTTGCCGCCGGGGAAGCAGGCGTCATCGGCGAACTCGACGCCCCGTTTCATGCGGATGGTATAGACCTTCCCGCTATCCGATATCTCCACCGGGGCCGCGGCCAGGCACGGCTGTACATCGTATGGGCGGGCCAGGTATTTGTACTCCAGCAATGTCTCGTAGACCTGGAACTGGCACATGCTGGAATATTGATCCTGCACCAGGGCCGGATCGAAATTCTTGAGGTTGGAGGTCAGCACCCCCCGATACGTGTTGCCCAGTTTTTTCCGGGAAGGCGTGCAGGCCATGAGCGCAGCGGAAACCAGCAAGACTGCCGATAGGATCGCCGCCGGGGCGAAGGCAGCCGGAACGAATACCGCTGAAGAGGGGCGCGCTGGGATGCGGATGGGATGATGGTCTGGCATGTCGGTGCTGCGCCTCAATCCGGCCGGCCGGAATCGGCAGTCGGGAAGTTAGCAATCGGGGCGGGCGAAAGGCGTTGCCGTGCTGGCCGGGCGGGTAATATTCTAATTTTCAGCGCATACCGAACGCTATCCCGGAGAAGCGGATGTTGATGAAGAAGATTTCCCTGCTCTTGCCCTGCTCGCTCGCAGCCCTGGCGCTGATGGCGGGCGCCCTGACCGGCTGCGACCGGAAGGACGGCGCGGCGGCCAGGACCGATGCAGCGGCCAAAGCCGAGGCCCCAACCCGGACAGCGGTGGAAACCGGCGGTGAGCCGGAAGATCCCGATGCGGACAGCAACGCGGTGCCGGGAGGCAACCTCAACATTTGGGGCGGTCCCGCTCCCAAGACCCTGAACCCTTGGCTCGATTGGAATTGGTTCACCAAGGAACTGCTGGGGCTCACTTTCGAACCCCTCCTCGATTTACATCCCACCGAGAACCGCGCTTACGGCATCCTGGCGGCCAGCTGGGATACCACCGCCGACGGCATGACTTTCAATTATAAACTGGATCCCAAAGCCCGCTGGAGCGACGGCAAGGCCGTCCTTTGCGAGGATGTCCAATTCTACTTCGACGTGATCATGAATCCAAAGAACCTGACCTCTTTGTTCCGAGTGGGCCTGGATCGATTCAACCGCCCCGTATGCGCCGACAGCCTGTCCTTGAGTGTCACCGCCAAGAAAAGGCATTGGCTGAATTTCTGGGAGGCGGGGGGATTGATTGCCATGCCCAAGCATGCCTGGGACGGCAAGGATTTCAACCTCCTGAATTGGGATCTTCCCGTGGTCAGCGGGCCCTACAAGCTGGATGAGGTCAAAAAGGATCGCTCCGTAACGGTTCGCCGCCGCGCGGACTATTGGGGCTTCTCCAAGCGCTTCAATCAGCACAAATACAATTTCGAAACCATCCGCTGGAAGTTCATGGAGGATCAGCTCAAGGCCCTGGAGTCCCTCAAGAAAGGGGACATCGACGTCTTTCCCATCAACCGGGCGGCCATCTGGGCCGAAAAAACCGATTTCGATCAGGTGAAAAAAGGCTGGGTGGGCAAGACCAAGTATTACAACAGCAATCCAAAAGGATTCCGGGGCTGGGTATTCAATTTGCGGCGCGGTATCTTCAAGGATCCGAAAATACGGGAAGCGCTCGGTTACCTGACCAACCGGGCCCTGATGAACGAGAAGTTCAATCACAATCTCCTTTTCCTGCTGAACACCTATTTCGCCGACCTCTATCCGGACAACGTGAATCCCCATCATCCCATGCGCGAATACAATCCCGGCAAGGCGCGGGAGCTGTTGACGCAGGCGGGCTGGAAACCCGGACCCGATGGCGTTCTGGTCAGGGACGGCAAGCGCTTCGAGTTCGCCTTCACCATCGTAACGGGCGCGGATCTGCGCCCCATCAACGTATTCGTGGAAGATCTGAAGAAAGCGGGCATACTCGTCAAAGTCGAGGAGTTATCCTGGTCCACCTTCGCCAAGCGCTTGGACAATTACGAGTTCGAATTGGCGTCCGCGGCCTGGGGAGGCACGCGCCTTCGGGATCCGGAGAGCATGTGGATGTCGCGCACCGCCACCGAGCCTTCTTCCAACAATATGGCCGGGGTGCAGGATAAGGTGGTGGATAGCTTGATAGAGATGCAGAAGTCGGCGCCCGATCTGGAACGCCGCAACGCCATCCTCATCAAACTGGATAACCGCCTCAACGAGATCAATCCCTATATACTGTTGTGGGATCAGGATTCCAAATGGTTGTTGTATTGGAACAAGTTCGGGACGGCCAAGTACGGGTACGGCAAATTCCAGGATGAGGACTGCATATCCACGTATTGGTACGCCGACGCCGGGAAGCAAGCCGCCTTGGCCAAGGCCATGGCCGGCAATGCCGCATTGCCCATGCCCGCAGCCGAGGTGCATTACGGCAAGTGATGTCCCGCTTTCCCCTCCATCTGCCGCGGGGAGGCGCATGAAGCCGGGTTCCGGAGCGTGAAAGCGTATATCCTGCGCAGGCTGCTGCTGATCGTGCCCACCCTGCTGGGCATCACCGTCGCCTGCTTCCTGCTCATCCAATTCGTACCCGGCGGTCCGGTGGAGCAGATGATCTCCAAGGTGCAGCAGGCCGCCAGTGCCAAGGGCCTTTCCGCCAGTATCTCCGCCGAGGAGATCCGCAACATCAAGGCCTATTTCGGATTCGACAAGCCCCTGCATGTCCGATACTTCCTGTGGCTGGCCAAGGTCTCCCGGCTGGACTTGGGCATGTCGTATGCCTACCAGGAGCCGGTGTGGGATCTGCTGCTCAAGAAGCTGCCCATCTCGCTGTTCTTCGGGGGCACTTCGGTGCTGCTCTCCTACCTGGTATGCCTGCCACTGGGGATGGCCAAGGCCCGCCGCAACGGATCCTGGTTCGATACCATCACCTCCGTGATCATCTTCAGCGGCTATGTGATGCCGGGCTATGCCCTCGGGATCCTGCTCATCATCTTTCTGGGCGGCGGGAGCTTCCTGGATCTTTTTCCCATCAGCGGGATCGTCTCCGATCAGTTCGAAAGCCTGACACCCATCGGCAAAGCCCTGGATTTCGCCCATCATATGGTGCTGCCGCTGTTCTGTTACATGATTTCCGAGTTCGCCTTCCTGACGATGCTGCTCAAGAACAGCCTGCTGGAGGAAATGGGCAAGGATTACATGCGCACGGCCGTGGTCAAAGGCGCCACCTTCTCCCAGGCGGTGAGCCGCCATGCCTTCCGCAACGCGCTCATCCCGTTGGCCACGCGCTTTGGACTCATCTTCAGCGTACTCATCGGCGGGGACATCCTGCTGGAGCGCGTCTTTGACATTGACGGGATGGGACTTCTGGTTTTCAATTCCATGGTCAACCGCGATTATAATGTCGTGATGGGCGTGATCCTGCTGACCAGTCTGTTCGCCATGCTGGGCCGGCTGGCTTCCGATCTCATGTATGTGGCCGTGGATCCGCGCATCCGGTTGGATTGAGCATGGCCTATTTCTCCGAACTGACCCTGGATCGCTTCCGCCGATTCAAGAAGATCAAGCGGGCCTACTACTCGCTCTGGATCCTCGGGATCGCATTCAGCCTTTCCTTGTTCGCGCGCTTCTTGGCCAACGACAAGCCTTTGATCCTGCGTTACGAAGGAAGGACCTACTTCCCTGTAGTCAGCTTCCATTCCTCCCTGGAATTCGGCGGGGACTACGGCACGGAACCGGATTATCCCAGGCTGCTAGCGGATTCCGCTTTCCGGGCGCATGGAGGATCCATGATCTTTCCGCCCATTCCGCACAATCCCCTGCACACCTATCTTGAGCTGGAAGATACGCCTCCGCATGCTCCTTCGCGGGCGCATTGGCTGGGCACGGACAATTCCGCCCGCGACGTGTTGTCGCGGCTATTGTACGGTTTCCGTATTTGCATGGGGTTCGCCTTGCTTTTGGCCGTGGCGGATGCGGGGCTAGGCATCATCATCGGCGGCATCCAGGGCTATCTCGCAGGGAAGGTGGACATCACCATCCAGCGGCTTATCGAGGTGTGGAGTTCCCTGCCCTTTCTGTACGTGGTCATTCTGCTGGGAGCGACTTACGGCCAAAGTTTCCTGCTGCTGCTGCTCATCATGTCCATGTTCTCATGGATTGGGCTCTCCTATTATATGCGCGGCGAATTCCTGAAAATCAAAGGCCAGGCCTATGTGCGCGCGGCGCGCGCGTTGGGCCTTGGACATACGCGCATCTTCCTGAACCATATCCTGCCCAACTCGCTCACGCCCGTCATCACCATCATTCCATTCACGGTGGTTTCCGGAATCTCTTCCCTCACGGCCCTGGACTTCCTGGGATTCGGCCTGCCTCCGCCTACCCCTTCTTGGGGGGAAATGCTGCAGCAAGGGCTGGAGAATCTGCAGAAGCCCTGGGTCGCTATCTCTTCGGTGACGGCCCTGTTCATCACCTTGCTGCTGACCACCTTCATCGGCGAAGGCGTCCGCTCCGCTTTCGATCCCAAGTCGGGCCATCACATCGAATAGCTCCCGGTAGCTCCGGGCTGCTCCCGTCAGCGGCGATCCAAAGGCGTGGACGCGCGCACGACCACGGTTCCTTCATAGTGGATGATCCGGATCCGGCCCGGCTCCGGCGAGAGCACCTGGCGCACCATGGCGCGCGCCATCGCTTGGGCGTCGAAGCGCACGCTGGTCAAACCGCGGCGCAAAGCCGCGCGCGAATCGTCGAACCCGGCCAAGGCCATATCCCCGGGGATCCGGATGCCCCTTGCGGTAAGCCAATCCATGCATATCAGGGCCACCCAGTCGGAGGCGGCTACCCATAAAGTGGAGCCCGAGCCCAGGGCCGCCTCCAAGGCGGGAGTGAACGGTTCGATAAGCCGTTCCCTTCCGATCAATTCCATCAGGGGACGCGCGAGATCGGCGGCATGGGCATTGGGTCCCAGGCCGTCCAGTTCAATCCTGCGCCACACTTCGGGATCCTTCCAGGCCGCCTCCTGGAAATCCCATTCCGAAACCCAGGGTCCAAGCGCCTCGTGGAATGCCGTTCCTTTCGGAAGGCTCCGGCGCAGCCCTGCCATCCGGTTGCGGGACCATTCGGCGCCGTTGAATGGGGAGATCCAGGCAATCCTTTCATGGCGCTGAATGGCCGGGTGCCTTCCGAGAATCGCTCCGGATTCGCGGCCATAAGCCATGTCGTGGAACCCCAGCCAGGTGGACCAACCGGGCGGCCGCTTGGGCGAAAGCAGCGGATTTTCCAGCCATACCGCCGCGGGCAAACGGGCCCGATGCAAGGCGTGCAGGAGCGGATGGGGATCGGGAAGATGCCAGGTGGAAACCACCGCTCCTATGGTGCGGCCTTCCCGGTTGGGCAGGCGGCCCTCCCAGGCATGGACCTCAGGGCGTAAACCGTTGCGGGTGGCTTCGGCCTGTATCTCCCGCCAGAACTCCCATTCCCGATCGGAGTCCAGGCGCAATCCCCCGTCCCCGTCCTTGGCGCCCAGGCACAAGAGTACGGGCATACCGGGCAGGCGGCCGCGCGGCCGGGCGACGAGCCATGCATGGCCACGCCGTTCCAGGAGCTTCTCCTCGGCGAGTTTCGCGAATGCCTTGCGCACGGTGGCCGGATGCACCGCATGCCGCTTGGCCATGTCCTTGGGCGACGGCAGCCTTTCCCCTCCCGCCCATCGGCCGGAGCGGATCTCTTCGCGGACTTCGGCCGCCAGCGTCCCGGACCCCGGCCGGGGATCGGATGCGACGCGATGCGGCATCCGTCCCGCGGCCCAGCTGCCTCCACCGGCGCGGGTCTCGATCCATCCCCGTTCGCGCGCGATGCGGAGAATTCCCTGCACGGTGGTGGGGGATCGGCTCCATCGCGCTGCCAACGCCCGCACGGAAGGCAGCCGCCGCCCTGCCGCAGAGCGGATCAAGGACCGCAAGTCCTCAAGAAAGCCCAGTTCCATGCCTCAACGATACATTATGGTACACTGGCACAGTAGGTTTGAAAGTGAAAATATAAATATCTGTAATGGTTCCCTCCTGGAGTAGGTTGGATCCAGTTAACGCTTACTCCCGGCTGATAGGGAGAAGGAAGCTCGGAGGAATGGATGGTTAGCAGGATTTCAACCGCACTGAATTTGGGAATGCTGGCTTTGGCCGGGATGGCGGGCTTGATGGCCCAACCCGCCGGAGCCGCCACCACTTTGAACGGCGCGGAGCTCTATTCCGTCGAAACCGTGAAGTTCGGGCGCTGGGAGATCCGCATGAAGGTGGCCGCCACCCCCGGGTCGGTGTCCTCCTTCTTCACCTACTACAACAACTCCTACCTGGGATCCCCGGAGCCGTGGCGGGAAATCGACATCGAGATTCTGGGCAAGAACGGAAAAGGTTTCCAGTCGAATCTGCTCACCGGCAATGCCGCCGTCAAGACGAGTTCGGAAATTTTCCACGCTACCAACGACGATTTGACGGCGGGATTCCATACCTATGTGCTGGACTGGACGCCCGACTCCATCGTCTATCGTATCGACGGCGTCACTGTGCGCACCACCCCGGGATCGAACGCGCAAGTGAAGGATCTCTCCGACCAGCCCCATTCCTACCGCATGAATCTGTGGGCCAGCACCGCGGCCGAGTGGGTAGGCGCCCTCGATCCGGAAAAACTGCCCGTGATCCAGACTGTGAACTGGATGACCTACTCCGCCTATACGCCCGGCCAGGGCCCCAACGGATCCAACTTTACGACCAAATGGACCGATGATTTCGCGAGCCTGAATTCCAGCCGGTGGGCCCTGGGAAACTGGACCTTCGATCAGAACATGGCGGATTTCACAGCCGACAATGCCCGCGTATCCAACGGCTACCTGATGCTGTTCCTGTCCAAAAAGGGATGGTCGGGCACCCTGGTCCCGCCTAATGACCCCCTAGGCAGCTCACGTCCGACGTCCATCGAATCGCAGGCCCCCGGCGTGCGCTTCTTCGCCGAAGCCGTCGGCGATCGCCTGAACGTCAACGTCGGGGATCGAATGTCCGAGGCGGTGGTCTCCACCCTCAGCGGTCGCGTCCTCGCCCGCAGCGCCGGCTCAGGCATCCTCGAGTTCAAGGACCTGCCCCGTGGCTGCATCCTCATGGTGCGCACGGCCCTAGGATCCCGCCTCGTTCCCATGCCCTGAGATCAAGGCAAATTGGCCGATTTCACTTCCCAATTGCTGTTGGTGCAATAGCCGCAACCGGGTCCCACCAAGGCGCCTTTACCGGTGGCTCCCACGTCGCCCTTGAGCCACCAGTTTATCCAGGCCAGGTGGATCTTGGTGAAGTCGCCCCCGTTCGCGCTGAATAGATCCCCGCCGTGGCCCATGTTCTTGTGGTTGAAGAACATGACCGGTTTCCCCAAAGGGGCGATCCCGTTATAGTCCCTGAGGCCGTTGGTATTGGCGCCAGTAGCGTCCTGATTCCCTTCGATGAACAGCACGGGCGTATGCACGGAATTCCACAGGGTGGGGTTGTCGGAAAAAGATCCGCTGCTGGTCAGGCCCCAGGTGGTTATGCGCGGATCCTGGGCCGTGCCTTGGGCGAACAGCCCGCCGCAGGAAAATCCGTTCGCGTCAATTTTGGCGGTATCCAGGCTCTGGTAATATTTGCTGCAAGGCTTGCGGTTTTCGGCGATGGCCCAAGTGATATAGGCGAGCGCGGGCCTCCCCATCTCCTCCAGGTCGTTCCCGTTCATGGTGCGCGTGCCCGTCCCGTTCGGCGTGCCGTCAGCGATGATGAAATAGCCGTGGGAAGCGATTTCCGCCATGGACGCTGCCGCGTCCAGGCCGTTCTTGGAACAGGCCCCTTGGCCCCAGACCAGGATCGGGTATTTCTTGCCGGAGCCCAGATCGGATGGGCGGAAAATCGTCCCTTCCTTGATGCCGTTGTCGGCATTGGTTTCCACCACCACGCTGTGGGTGCCGCTCCCCTTGGCGGTGGTGTTCACGGATTTGGATTCGGTGCAGGTTCCCGTGAAGTCGCTCTCCAGGGTGATGTCGATCTTGCCTTCGTAAGAGGTGATGGGCATCGATTTGGTTTTGAAGCCCAGGGCGGAAACATCCAAAGCGTCCTCGACGGCCTGGGATTTCGCCAATGCCCTCGCTGCTGTCGGCGCGGCGTTTCGCCGGATGGAGCCGTCTTCGCCGGGAGAGGGAGCGTATAAGAAGCGCATGGTTTGATCGCCGACGGAAACGCGGATGACTGTTATCCCCGCGCCGGGCTCCTGATTGTCCATCCGGAAACGGTAGGTCCCGGCGGGCAGATTCTCTTCCACCATTTTCCCGATAAGGTCGCCCCGGACATCGAATCGACTAGCCCGCACCTTTTGGCGGGTCCACAAGCGCACTTCGAGGATTCCGGCCGAAAACGTCACGACCCCTTTGCCCGGAAAGTCCTTCGCGCCGATCAGGGATGTGATGCCGCCCGCGAGGGAATAGGACCCGGAAGCGTCGGTGGTATCCGCCAGCTGTTTCGATTTCAGGCTGACAATGGCTCCTCCGATCGCTTTGCCTCCGGCATCGGCCACTTTCCCGTTCAGCGCTACCGTTTGCGCCGAAACCTCGGCCCCCAGCCCGGCGAGCAAACATAACAGGGCCTTCCGAACCATTCCGGTTTCCATTCTCATTTCGCTTTCTCCGCAAGTGAGGCAGAATACATAGTGTCTGCGGAATATATATACGGGAGCGAAGCATGAAATCGTGAAAATCGCGCCCGGTACCGATCAGGTCTGTCTGTGTCCAAAAAATACGGCCTTTGGGTCTGACTGGACATTAACCGCAGCGCGGACAGAAGTCCCGTCCCCGCGGTCGAACCATTCCAGGGTGCGTACACAATAAACGTGACAGTATGTAGTTCCCCATCTTTCCCAGTGGAAATCCGACCGGGCATGATCCGATAATTGCCTGAAAATGCAGCCGAAATCCACCGGAAACTCCGCTTGAAAATGTGCCTTGCCGCCTGTTGGGGTTTTTTTTCCGCTTCGGCGATGCTGGCCCTTTTCTGCCTGTGGGGGTGGATTCGGTCGGCAATAAAGGCCAATAGCCAGAGCGGGTTGCTGAAGGATGCGCAAGCGAGAATAGTGGTCCTGGAAACCCATCTGGCAAGCGTCCGGAACGAAGCCGATCAATACATCCAAACCGCCGCGCACGACATGCAGGCCCCTCTGCGCCACGTGGCCGGATTCGTCCAGATCCTGTCCGGGGAAATGAAGAAGGAGGATGGCGAAAAGGCGCCGGGAAACGGCGCCGAATCCGAAAAGTATTTCGAATACATCCTGGCCGGCACGCGGAGGATGACGGATATGGTTTCCGGTCTGGTGGAATGGGGGAGGATAGGCAAAGCCGAGATTCCCGATTCCCTGGTGGATATGAATCTCCTTTTCGAGAACGCTTTGAAGGCCATCAGGCCGGAGCTCGCCATGATCGAAGGCATAGGAGAGATTGCCGGATCGCTTCCCGCCGTGCGGGGTTCGCGCTCCCTCCTGGAAAAGATCGCCGCCGCGCTGCTGCAGAACTGCATTCGGTATCGCTGCCCTGACCGGTTGTTGCGTATCAGCATCCAACCTTTCGCGGGCCGGGAGGGAACGGGTTTCCGTCTCGTGGATAACGGGTTGGGGATAGAGGCGGAGAAACGGGAAAAGGTTTTCCAACCGTTCCAGCGCCTGCATGCCTACGACAAGATCAATGGCAGCGGAATGGGGCTGACCTTGGCCCGGAAAATCGTGGAGAGGCATCAAGGCCGGATTTTCCTGGAGGATGGAATGCAGGGCGGGCTGGCCGTGGTGGCCGCTTTTGGCAATCACAATTCGGCGCCCCCATTAAGGTAGGCCAGTTCTCAGCGTTTGCGGACCCCGAAAAAATAGAATCCGGCCGCGCCGACCAGGCACATCAGCGCCGGAATGAAAATGGAATAATAGTCGATCCTCCTGAAGGCCGAAAATCCGGCCAGTCCTCCGCTGAAAAAGCCGGTGAGAATGGAAAGCAGCAGGCCGATTTTCCAAAGCTTAACCCGCCTATGCCGCAAGGCCTGGCCGATGAGAACCCCCAGATCCGTCACGATGCCGGTCATATGCGTGGTGCGGATAATCAACCCCAGGTAATTGCTGGCCATGGCGTTTTGCAGCCCGCAGGCGAAGGCCACGATGAAAAGGGCGAAAGCGGCTTTTGATTGGAACAGGAAGAAGGACGTGGCCAGCACGGCGGATTCAATCGTCAGCACGATTGGGTATTCCACGGAAGCCTTCAGGTTACCTACCCCGATGATGATTCCGGAGATCACGGCTCCGGACAGGAATCCGCATACGATAAAGGACAGGTTCATGAATTCCGAAAAATTCAGGGAGGCCATATCGATGCTCAAGCGCGTGACGGCTCCGGTCATGTGGCTGATCGGAACGTGGAAGTAACCCAAAGACACGGCATTCACGAACCCGGCTATGAAAGCCAGGGAAACGCCCCCGAAAAAAATCAAAGGGTTGACTCGTCCCGGGTCATCGCGCGGGTCCAGTTCCGAATAGGGCATGATGCAATCTCCCTTTTCTCCAAAAATTATCGAAACGTATATTCAAAATAGGATCGCGCAGGGATTTACTGCGGCTTCTTCGACATTTTGAAGTCGAATTAATACAAAAGGGGAAAAAATTTGTGCTTGGAATCGATCGCGTGGTTACGAAAAATGCGATTAGTTTAAAGGCCAATCATTTTTTCTCTCACATACTCGCAAAGGGGTGATCATGAGCCAAGTCGATACCATCGAATCAGGTCGCATGACCGTGGCCGAGGTTCTCAAGGATGGGGACTTCCGGGAGTTGATGCGGAAAAAGACCCTGGTGTCCGTGGGCCTGACCCTGGCGACCATGGCCGTCTATTACGGTTTCATCTTCCTCATCGCTTTCGATAAATCCTTCCTTGCCAGGAAGGTCACGGAGAATATCACCTTGGGCATCCCCGTGGGAATCGGCGTCATCCTGCTTACCTGCGTGTTCACGGGAATCTATGTTGTATGGGCCAATCGCAATTATGATCCGGCCGTCGCGGCCTTCAAACGCAAATTGGGAGCGGAATGATGCAAACCGCCATCGGCCATACCAATCCCACAGCCATCACTTTCTTCTTCCTTTTCGTCGCCCTGACCTTGGGCATCACCTATTGGGCCGCCAAGAAAACCAAGACGGCCAAGGACTTCTACGCCGCCGGCCGCAACGTCACCGGTTTCCAGAACGGGCTGGCCCTGGCTGGCGACTATATGAGCGCCGCCTCTTTCCTGGGCATAGCGGGCCTCGTTTCCCTGAAAGGTTATGACGGCTTGATTTATTCGGTGGGATTCCTGGTGGGATGGCCCGTGGTGCTGTGCCTGATCGCGGAACCGTTGCGCAATCTGGGCAAATTCACCTTTTCCGATGTCACGGCCTACCGCCTCAATCCCGGTCCTATCAAGACCGTGGCCTCCTTGGGCGCGTTGATGACCGTGCTGTTCTACCTGATTGCCCAGATGGTGGGCGCGGGCAGCCTGGTCAAGCTCATGTTCTCGCTGCCCTATGAGCTGGCGGTGGTCATAGTCGGCGTGCTGATGACCTGCTATGTCCTTTTCGGCGGCATGCTGGCCACCACCTGGGTGCAGATTATCAAGGCCTGTCTGCTGCTGGGCGGCGCGACCCTGCTGGTGCTGATGGTCCTGGCCAAGGCCCATTTCAATTACGGGTGGCTGTTCCACGAAGCCACTACTAAGTACGGGGACGGCTTCCTCAGCCCGGGCGGGCTGGTCGCCAATCCGCTGGACGCGGTGTCCTTGGGCCTGGCGCTCATGTTCGGGACGGCCGGGCTGCCCCATATCCTGATGCGTTTCTACACCGTGCCCAACGCCAAGGAGGCGCGCAAGTCGGTGTTCTACGCCACCGGCTTCATCGGCTACTTCTACATCCTCACCTTCACTATCGGTTTCGGCGCGGCGGTGTTCGTGGGCCAGGACGTCATCAAGGGTATGGACAAGGGCGGTAACATGGCCGCTCCCTTGTTGGCCGAGGTGCTGGGGGGAAACGTGTTCCTGGGCTTCCTGGCCGCCGTCGCTTTCGCCACCATCCTTGCCGTGGTGGCCGGGCTGACCTTGGCGGGAGCCTCGGCGCTATCCCATGATCTCTATCTGGGGGTGTTCAAGAAGGGCAAATCGGCGGAAAAGGATCAGGTCAAAATGGCGCGCATCGCCACCGTCATCCTGGGCATAGTCGCCATTCTGCTGGGCATCGTGTTCAAGGGCCAGAACGTGGCCTTCATGGTGGGCCTGGCGTTCGCCATCGCCGCCAGCGCCAATTTCCCGGCCCTGCTCATGTCCATCATGTGGAAACGCTTCACCACCGCCGGAGCGGTGGCCAGCATCCTGACCGGCCTGATCCTGGCGGTGGTCCTCATCATCCTCAGCCCTACCGTTTGGGTGGACATATTCAAGTATGCGGCGCCCATCGTCCCCTTGAAGAATCCGGGATTGTTCTCCATGGCCGGCGCCTTCATCGCCGGGATCGGCGTGTCCTTGGCGGGCACCGAGCCCAAGGCGGAGGCCATGTTCGAAGAGGAAAAGGTCCGCAGTTATCTCGGCGTAGGTGCGGAATGAACCGCATCCCCAATCACGACTTCAACCAGACGGGAAAGAAAATGAACAGCTTCAAGTCGCATGTTTTAGGATTGCTGGTCGGCTTGTCCGCAACGGCGCTCTTCTCCCAGGCTCCCGCCGATTCCGGCCTGGCTCCGGCTGCTCCCAAGCCCGCCGGTCTCACCGCCAAGGGCGGCGGCGTCTTCATCAACAGCGAAGACGGGCGCGGCGTGATCCGCTTCATGGGCTATGCCCAGCCGGTTTTCATGCTGACCGCCGAATCCAACAAGCAGGCCTATAAGGTCCCCACCTTTTTCGTGCGCCGGGCGCGGGCGGATTTCAAGGCCGAGTACGACAGCCTGTACACCTTGTTCTTCGAATTCGACGCCGGCACCGCCGCGGGAACCTCCCTGGTCGAGGGATACACACAGGCCGCTCTCATCAAGGATCACCTCAATTTCCGTCTCGGCAAATACATCCAACCGTTCAGCGCCGAGAACCTGCGATCTTCGCGGGCCTTGGAAACGGTGGAGCGCTTCCAGGCCCTGAACACCTTGATAGGATTGCCGGCCTTTGACGCCAATATCGGCGCCATGCTGTTCGGCACCGTCGATGCGGGGAAAACGCTGAAGTACTACCTGAGCGTCAACAATGGCACCAACACCGCGGCCCAAGGCGGCAACGTCAAGGATGGCAATTCGGATAAGGATATGATCGCCCGCTTGGAGTTCGCGCCCAATAAGATGTTCAAGCTCGGCGCGGCCTACGATTATGACAAGGAAAAGGCCCAGACCTTGGCCATGAAAAGCTATTCCGGCGCCGTCTATGATAGCTTACGCGTATATGGGGCCCGTCACGCCGTGGATGTGGATGCGCATGCCGTGCTCGGCAAGCTGGGCCTGGATGCGGAATGGCTGATGGCCATGTTTCCGGATACCAACGCCGCTTTCCAGGGAGGATACGCCCAGGTCGCTTATTGGGTGAAGGGAAGCGAAGCGGAAGGCGGATGGGAGCCTCTGTTCCGCGCCGAGTATTCCAAGCTCAGCGCCGACAATGCCCCTCCTGAGGTGGACGGATGCACCATGATGGCGTTCACCTTGGGCGTGAACTGGTGGGCCAATCAATGGGCGCGTTGGCAGGTGAACATCATAGAGGAAACCACTTCCGGCAAGGGCAATGCCGTCTATGCCGCCAAGGACGGGAAATTCCTGCCTACGGCCTTCGCGGAATTCCAGATCAAGTTCTAGCCCGTCCGGACTCGCCCCTTCTTTTCCAGCTGAGACAAGGCGTACTAGCTTTTCCTGGTGCGCCCCCTCTTTCCATCCCGCCCATTCCAATGACTACATTGGGTATGGGTCCGTCCAAAAAAGGGCGGACCCAGCTTATAGGGAGCGCCCCGGATGTTCCGGGGATAGGGAGATTCGGCCGAAAGCCGAATCTCTTAAAATGGACCGCTTGGCGGTTCATCGCATAACGAGGAATTCCGTGTAATCCGGAAGCGAGCTCGTCGCTGTAAGCGGTACGAAACCCTAAGCCGCCGGTGCATGGTTCCCATGATCCAGCGGCCCGCCACTGTCCAAGCGATTCGCCCAGCGAAGCGCCGGGACGGGAAGGCTGGGGGAGTAGGCTGACGGATCGGCCTTGCCGATCCGCCGAGACCCGCGAGCCAGAAGACTCACCTGCAAGCGTTCCAATAATCTTCGAGGACAAGATTAGTGGAGGTGGCAATTCCCCGAGGCGAAGCCGCTCTCAGCGGTCGAAGCCGCGTCACGCGGTTACCATCGCCCTCGTTTTTTGCGCTTTCCCTTTTTGCGTTCTCCTTAACCCTTGTGAAGGAGAATCGATCATGCGTATTTTGACCCAGAACCTCGGCTTCCCGCGTATCGGGCGGAACCGGGAATTGAAAAAAGCCATCGAGGAATATTGGCGCGCCCCATCCATGCGCGCCCAGTTGATTTCCTCCGCTTCCGCTATCCGGCAGGACAATTGGCGCCTGCAAAAGGCCGCCGGAATCGACTTGATCCCCAGCAACGATTTCAGCCTCTACGATCATGTGCTGGATCATATCTGCCTGCTCGGCTGCGCGCCTTCCCGCTATACGGAGAACGGCCGCCGCGTGGTCAACCTGGACGAATACTTCGCCATGGCGCGGGGTAACGGCGGCGTGTCTGCCCTGGAAATGACCAAGTGGCTGGACACCAATTACCATTATCTGGTCCCGGAATTGGAGCCTGGCCAGCATTTCCAATTGGCGGCCACCAAGCCTTTCGACGAATTCCGCGAGGCCCAGGCTATCGGCATACTCACCAAACCGGTTTTCCTGGGGCCGGTGTCCTTCCTGCGCCTGGCCAAATGCAAAGGCGAGGCCTTCGACAAGCTGGCCTTGCTGGAAAAGCTGGTCCCGGTCTACAAGCTCATCCTCATCGAGCTGGGGAAAATGGGGGCGCAGTGGGTGCAGTTCGACGAACCTGTGTTGGGCATGGATATGGACGATCGGGAGCTCCGGGCCCTGGCCGATGCATACGCATCCCTCGCCCAGGCGGCTCCGGGCTTGTCCTTAATGGTATGCGCCTACTTCGGCGCCTATGGAGCCAACCTGGCGACGCTCCTGTCTTTGCCAGTCAAGGCGGTGCACCTGGACGCGACCCGCGCGGAAGCGGAACTGCCGGAATTGCTGGCCAAACTGCCCGCCGCCGGCATGCTTTCGTTGGGGGTGGTGGATGGCCGCAATGTATGGAAGAATGATTTCTCCCAATCGCTGGGTCTCATCGCCAAAGCCAAGGAGAGGATCGGGGCCGACCGGCTTATCCTTTCGCCTTCCTGCTCCTTGTTGCATGCGCCCGTTTCCCTGGCGGGGGAGTCCCCTTCGCCGTTAGAAGTGCTGCCCTGGCTCGCGTTCGCGGAGGAAAAGCTGTCCGAACTCGCCACCCTGGCGCGCATGGCGCAAGCGGGGAATTGGGCGGGCGATGCGGATTTCCTCGCCAACCAAAGGGCCCTGCAAAGCCGCCGGGACCATGCGGGAACGCATATCGCCGCCGTGCGCGGCAAGCAGGGCCGCATCAGGCCGCAGGACGGGGAGCGGAACGCCCCATTCGCGCAACGCATCCTCAAGCAGAGCGCGCGCCTGGGACTGCCTTTGTATCCCACCACCACCATCGGATCCTTTCCCCAAACCGAGGCCGTGAGGCGCGCCCGCGCGCGCCGTAAAAAGGATCAGATAAGCGAAGCGGAATACCGCGCGTTCCTGGAAGCGGAAACCTTATCGGCCATCCGTCGCCAGGAGGAACTGGGTCTGGACGTGCTGGTGCACGGTGAATTCGAACGCAATGACATGGTCGAATTCTTCGGCGAAAAACTGGCCGGCTTCGCCTTCACGTCGGGAGGCTGGGTGCAAAGCTACGGCACCCGCTGCGTCAAGCCCCCCATCATCTGGGGGGACGTGCACCGGCCGCATCCCATGACCGTGGATTGGGCGCTGTTCTCCATGCGGGCCACCGATAAGCCCATGAAAGGCATGCTCACCGGACCCGTGACCATCCTCAAGTGGAGTTTCGTCCGCGACGACCAGCCGCTCGCGGATACGGTGGACCAGATCGCCTTGGCCATACGCGAAGAAGTCCGCGATCTGGAGGCGGCCGGGGTCCCCATCATCCAAATCGACGAACCCGCTTTGCGGGAAGCCCTGCCATTGCGGCAATCGGAATGGAAGGCCTGCCTGGACTGGGAAGTCCGGGCCTTTAAACTGGCTTCGGCCGGCGTGAAGGATGAGACCCAGATCCATACGCATATGTGCTATTGCGATTTCGAGGAGATCATGGATCCCATCGTGCGCATGGATGCGGACGTGATTTCCCTGGAGGCATCGCGCTCGCGCATGGGGTTGCTGGATGCGTTCACGCATTTCCGCTATCCCAACGGCATCGGTCCCGGCGTATGGGACATCCATTCCCCGCGCATTCCCGGCGCGGAGGAAATGACGGACTTGCTCGGCAAGGCCCGCGCCGTGCTCGGTTCCGAAATCCTCTGGGTCAATCCGGATTGCGGCCTGAAAACCCGCGGCTGGGAAGAAGTGATGCCCGCCTTGCGCAACATGGTGGCCTCCGCGCGCCGATTGCGGGAAGGGACCTGACCTGTCACCACGGGAAGGCGCGGTCGATCCGTGCCGTGCCTTCCCGATTCGCTTTCCGTTTTCCTTCCCCCGGCATCATCCGATAGGCCGCCGCCTTGCGGGCGTGCGAACATTAGGTTGTTGGGGATTTTACGGCGGCGGCCTCCTCGCGCCGCCATGCGAATAGGCGGGCGCGGCCTTGCGCAAAGACGCGCGCAAAATTTAGATTCGAAGCGGAGATTCCATGCTTATGCTTTCGAAAGGCGCATATGAATTCCCGAGCGACGCTGCCGCTGAAGGCCCATTCCGATGCGTATTACCAAAGCTTATCCGGCAAAGCGCTGTCGGCGGGCGCGCCGGACCCGCTGGGCGCCACCATAATCGATGGCGGTGTCAATTTCGCCATCCACTCCCGGACCGCCCGGGAAATCCGCCTGGTGCTGTTTTCCGGTCCGGAGGACACGACGGGGGAAAGCATCCGTCTGGCTAACAGGACCGGGGACACCTGGCATGTGCATGTGCATGGCCTGGGAAAGGGCCAACTATACGGGTATCGCGCCGCGGGCGAATACGATCCGGCCCAGGGCCTGCGCTTCAATGAGCGGAAATTATTACTGGATCCCTATGCCAAGGCCTTACACGGGGAATTCGACAATCGCGATAACCGCTTGCTGGCCTACGACGCCGACGCGGAGGAAAGGGACATGCGGCCCGATCTCCGCGACAGCGGCGGCCTGCTGCCCAAATGCGTGGTCTGGGAAGATGCCTTCGATTGGCAAGGCGACAAGCCGCCGGCCGTCCCCCGGGAGAAAACCGTCCTCTATGAAGTCCACGTCAAAGGTTTCACCGCCCATCCAAGCGCGGGGGCGCGGAATCCGGGCAGCTACCTGGGCATGATCGAAAAAATCCCGCATCTCAAGGAATTGGGGGTCACGGCGGTCGAGTTGCTGCCCGTGCATGCCCGCATGAACGAGGATTTCCTGAGGTCCAAGGGTCTGACCAATTATTGGGGTTACAACACCATCGGCTTCTTCGCCCCCGAAGCGGCCTACGCCGTGGACAGCGCGCCCGGCGCGGCCATCGATGAATTCAAGACCATGGTGCGGGAGTTCCACCGTGCGGGCATCGAGGTTATCCTGGACGTGGTGTATAACCATACCGCGGAAGGCAATGAAGGCGGCCCCACGCTTTGCTTCAAGGGGCTGGATAATCCGGGCTACTATTCGCTTTGCGGCGTGGAGGACGCGCCCAAGCGTTATTACCGGAATTATTCCGGCACCGGGAACACCTTGAATGCCGCCAGCCCTGCGGTGCAACGCCTGGTGCTGGATTCCCTGCTCTATTGGTCGAAGGAGATGCGCGTGGACGGCTTCCGCTTCGATTTGGCCACCACCTTGGGCCGGGATGCGGATGGGACTTTCGACGGCCACGGGCATTTGCTGGCGGCCATCGTGGCCCATCCGGAATTGCGTTCCCTCAAGCTGATCGCCGAGCCTTGGGATATCGAGGCTTATAAGGTGGGGGGCATGCCGCCAGGCTGGACGGAGTGGAACGGGAAATTCCGCGACTGCGCGCGCAAATTCGTGAAAGGCGACCCGGGGCAATTGCCGGAACTGGCCAAGCGCATCGCCGGTTCCGCCGATCTGTTCGGACATAACGGGCGCTTTGCGGCCGACAGCGTCAATTTCATCACCTGCCACGATGGCTTCACTTTGCATGATTTGGTCGCCTACAACGGCAAGCACAACGAAGCCAATCACGAGGACAATCGCGATGGCCTGAACGACAACGATTCCTGGAATTGCGGCGCGGAAGGAGAGACCGCGGACCCCGACGTGCTGGAATTGCGCGGTCGTCAGGTTAGGAACCTCCTTTGCCACTTGTTCTTCTCATTGGGGACCCCCATGCTCAGCGCCGGGGATGAATTCCTGAGGACCCAGCGCGGCAACAACAACGCCTACGCGCAGGACAACGATCTGGCCTGGCTGGACTGGTCATACCTGGGGAAGAATGCCGAGATGTTCCGCTTCGTGAAAATGGCCATCGCCTTCCGCGCTTCGCACGGCATCCTTCGCCGCCAGGAGTTCCTGCTGGGCGAGGAGGATTCCGGGGACCGTATCCCCGATGTTACCTGGATAGCCCCCGACGGCCAGGAATTGGATTGGGAGGATGGGGAGCAACGCTGCCTGGGGTGCATGGTGGACGGGGCGGAATGCGACGACGAAGCCGGGGCGCAATGCGATTATGCCTTGTTCATCATCTACAACGCGGATTTCAACGGCCACGAATTCCACCTGCCGCCCCTATCGGAAGATAAAGTCTGGTTCCGCATAGTGGATACCGGCCTTCCCCCGGGAGAGGATTTCAAAGATGAGGTTGAAGCCCAACCGATTGAGGAGGGTTCATATCGAGCCTCCCCGAGAACCTCGGTTGTATTGATCGGAAAAGCCCGCAAATGATGCGCGGTTTGGTTTTCAACAGTGCTGTTTTTAGCCTGAAAACGCTACCGTAACCTAAAAAATCAAAAATAACTGCATTTTTTTAAGCTTAAAAATACTTGCCCACCCGCGCGGATAAATAGGTTTTAAATAGAGGACTGAAACACGGTCTTAGAAAAGGAGGGTCACTTCATGTTATCTACACGAATGTCTGCAACCGACTCGCTTCCCAAAACGCCCGAAGAAACCGCCCCGCTCAAGGCCGTTAAAAGCAAGAAGCTGGAGTTCGTCCGCGATGACGGCGCGCTCACTTCCTATCTGACCGAAATCAAGAAGGCCAAAACCCTCACGCTGAAGGAAGAGCAGGCCTTGGCTTTGCGCATCCAGAGCGGGGACCGTTCGGCCATCAAAATCCTGGTAGAGGCGAATTTGAAATTCGTCGTGGCCGTATGCCGGAATTACCAATATCAAGGCATGCCCATGGGCGATTTGATCAACGAGGGCAACCTCGGCCTGATCCGGGCCGCGCATCGTTTCGATGGCGGCATGAACTTCAAATTCATATCCTACGCCGTATGGTGGGTCCGTCAGGGAATCCTCACCGCGCTGGCCGAACAATCCAGGGTGATGAACATTTCCGCCGGCAAAGTCAACATCATGCACCGGATAGGCAAGGTCAGCCGCAAATTGGAGCAATCGCTGGGACGCCAACCCACCGTGGCAGATATCTCCGAATACATGAAGCTTCCCGAAAAAGAGATCAGCGAATGCCTGCAATTGGCCGGGCATCCGGTCTCTTTGAATCAGCCTGCCGGCAAGGATGAGGACGGCAACCTGGAAAACTGCATTCCGGATACGGAAGCCGAGAGCGCCGACGGTGCCGCCCTGAAAACCATTCTTAACAAAAGCATGGAAGGCCTGCTGGATACCTTAGATGAGCGCGAGCAAATGGTACTGCGCCTCTATTACGGCATCGGCGTGCAAAACACCTTGACCCTGAACGAGATCGCGGACCGTTTCGATGTGACCCGGGAACGGGTGCGCCAAATCAAGGTCAAGGCCTTGCAGAAGCTGCGCCATCCCTCCCGGATCAAGCAGTTGACGGCTTTCCGCGGCTGAAGCGGAACCGGCCGGAGTCCCCGCGAACGCAACGGGGAAAGAAACATCAAGGAAGGGTTGCCAGGCAGCCCTTCCTTTTTTTTAGGGGATTTCCACCTATGAACCATAAGAAATTCCTCGTTCCGCCGGGAAAGCGCATCCGCTTGCGCGATTATGATCCCTCCTTCACGGGTCCCTACCGCGACAAGGAGCAAGTTGCCGGAAAGCTGGATCAGGACGTGAAGGGCTTAGCCAAATACCAGAACCTGTTGTATGCCCAGAATACCTATTCGGTTCTCGTCGTGCTGCAAGCGATGGATACGGCGGGCAAGGACGGGGCCATAAGGCACGTGATGAAGGGCGTAAGCCCACTGGGGACGCAAGTCCATTCCTTTAAGTCCCCTTCCGCAGAGGAGCTGGATCACGATTATCTCTGGAGAAGCATGCGCGCCCTTCCCGAGCGCGGCAATATCGGGATTTTCAACCGCTCCTATTACGAAGAGGTCCTGGTGGTGCGCGTGCACCCGGAATTGCTGGAAGCGCAAAACCTGCCTCCCGAGGCCAAGGGCGAGGGCATTTGGAAAAAGCGTTGCGAGGAGATCAACGCTTTCGAAAAATACCTGACGGGGAACGGGATCGTCGTGCTGAAATTCTTCCTGCATCTTTCCAAGGAAGAGCAGAAGCGGCGCTTATTGGCGCGCATCGACACCCCGGAAAAGAATTGGAAGTTCTCGCTGGCCGACGTGGAGGAACGGGCGCATTGGGATGACTACATGAAAGCGTACGAGGATGCCATCAACCGCACCAGCACCGCGCATGCGCCTTGGCATATAGTTCCCGCCGATAACAAATGGTTCACCCGCGCCGTGATCGCGGATGTCATTCTGGCAAAATTGAAATCCCTGGATTTGCGTTATCCCGTGGCGGGCAAGGCCCATCGACGCAAGCTGGAGGAAGCCAAGGCCGTTCTGGAAAAGGAAGTTTCCTAACATTAAGGCATGCAAGCCTTCCTGGTTTCCGCAGGCGTGGTGGCCTTAGCCGAAATCGGCGATAAAACCCAATTGCTTTCCCTGGTGCTGGCCGCGCGTTTCCGCAGGCCCCTTCCCATCGTGCTGGGGATCCTCGCCGCCACCTTGCTCAATCATGGTCTGGCCGGCGCGCTAGGCGCATACGTGACCACCTGGCTCGGGCCGAAGGCGCTGGCATGGGTGTTGGGCGCTTCTTTCCTGCTGATGGCCGCCTGGATCCTTGTCCCCGACAAGGTTGACGCGGACTGGCGGGAAAAGGAAGCGCAGGGAGGGATGGGGATCTTCGCCGCAACGGTGGCGGCCTTTTTCCTGGCGGAGATGGGCGATAAAACGCAAATAGCCACCGTGGCCCTGGCCGCCGAGTATCCGTCCTTGCTGGCTGTGGTGGCGGGAACCACCGTCGGAATGCTGCTCGCCAACGCGCCCGTGGTTTTCCTGGGCGACGGCTTCGCGAAAAAAATCCCGCTTAAGCTGACGCGCGGCATCGCCTCGGCCCTGTTCGCGGTCATGGGAATCCTGGCGCTGATCCACGGGGCCGGGCAGGCGCGCTAAACGTTCCCGTAGCCGCGGCTACAATCTGGAAATCAGCAGCTCCCGCTGGAATATCAGTTCCTTCGGCAGATGGGCGTAGAGCTTCACGAACAATTCATCCTGGGAGATGACTTCCTTTTTCCAGGCGGGTATATCGATGCGCTGCAAGGCGTTGAATTTGTCCGCGTTCATCCCCGGCAGGCCTTCGAGGTCGAAATCCTCTGCCTTGGGGATCCATCCAAGCGGGGATTCGTAAGCGCCCGAGCGGCCGCGGCAGCGATCCACCACCCAACGCAGCACGCGCATGTTCTCGCCGAAGCCCGGCCACATGAAATTGCCTTCTTCGTCCTTGCGGAACCAGTTCACGTGGAAGATCTTGGGCGGATATTGGATAAGCTTGCGCATCTGGATCCAATGGGCGAAATAATCCCCCATGTTATAGCCGCAAAAGGGCAGCATTGCCATTGGATCGCGGCGCACCACGCCGACCTGGCCGGCGGCGGCGGCGGTGGTTTCCGAGCCCATGGTGGCGCCCAGAAACACCCCGTGGACCCAATTGAAGGCCTGGAATACCAACGGTACGTTGGAAGGGCGGCGCCCTCCGAAGATGATGGCGCTCAAGGGCACGCCTGCGGGATTCTCCCAATCCGGATCGATGCAAGGGCATTGCGAGGCGGGGGCCGTGAAGCGCGAATTGGGATGCGCGGCCGGCCGGCCGGAATCGGGGGTCCATTCCTGGCCTTTCCAATCGGTGAGGCGCGGCGGCGGGACGGCGGTGAGGCCTTCCCACCACACGTCCCCGTCCGGGGTCAAGGCCACGTTGGTGAAGATGGTGTTGGCGCGCATGCTGTGCATGGCCATGGGATTGGATTCCCAGGATGTGCCGGGCGCCACGCCGAAGAAACCCGCTTCCGGATTGATGGCGCGCAGGCGTCCGTCCGGTCCCGGTTTGATCCAGGCGATATCATCGCCCACGGTGGTCACTTTCCAGTCCTTGAATTTCTCCGGAGGCACCAGCATGGCCAGGTTGGTCTTGCCGCATTGGCTGGGGAAAGCGGCGGCGATGTAGGTCTTCTCGTCACTGCCGGGGGCCTGCAAGCCCAGGATGAGCATATGCTCGGCCAGCCAGCCTTCATCGCGGCCCATCTTGGAGGCGATGCGCAGCGCGAAGCATTTCTTGCCAAGCAAGGCATTGCCGCCGTATCCGCTGCCGAAGGACCAGATGGCGCGTTCCTCCGGGAAATGCACGATGTATTTGGATTCCGCGTTGCTGGGCCAGGGCGTATCCTTTTCCCCCTGCTTAATAGGCTTGCCCACCGAGTGCAGGCAAGGGACGTATTCGCCGTCCGCGAGCACGTCCAGGGCCGCTTTGCCCATGCGGGTCATGATGCGCATGCTGACCGCCACATAGGCGGAATCGGTGAGCTGCACGCCTATCTGGGCGATGGGCGATCCGAGCGGACCCATGCTGAAGGGCACCACGTATAGGGTGCGGCCTTCCATGCATCCGGCGAAAAGATCGTTAAGCTTGGTTTTCATCTCAGCCGGTGCCATCCAATTGTTGGTGGGTCCGGCATCGTCCTTACGGCGCGAACAGATGAAGGTGCGTTCTTCCACGCGGGCCACGTCATCGGGAGTGGAACGGCAATAGAAACTGTTGGGTCGCTTTTCCGGATTCAGCCGGATCAAGGTCCCTTGCGCAACCATTTGTTCGCACAAGGCGTCGTATTCCGCCTGGCTGCCGTCGCACCAATGGATGCGGGCGGGACGGCATAGCGCGGAAACCTCCGCCACCCAGGCTTTCATTTTCAGGTTTCGGGTCGGTTCCATCTTCTCTCCTCGATTGAATTTCATCAGCGGGTCAGGTCGAAGCCTCAATCTAGCCATACGGCGAAAGGCTTTTCAACCGCCGCACCGCCAAATCCCTTAAACAAACCTATCCGCCCCCCGGTACCGGGATCGCATCCGGCCTTTACGAAGCAGAGCGGGCCTTTTTGCCAAAGTGGCTTCAAAGGCCAACGCCCTGGGGAAAAGGATAGCTGTCTCCAGATAGGTATGCGCCTTCAGCTTGGCCGCGAAGCCTTCCAAGGCCAGAATGATCCTCACGGGTCCGGAAACGTGTGGATCCAAGGGCAGCGTCTTTACCTTGAAAAGCTTCCTCCATGTGCCAGATGAATTCCTGCGCGAGCCTCGAATACGGCTACCGTAGCGGGACGGTTACGCAGCCATTGCCGGATGGTGAAGTCGGTTTCTATGACCATATGACGGACCTCTTCGAGACCCAATAAAGCAAGCCACGGGCCAGACCCCCAAAGGTTAATTCACCTGAATTTCCGGATTCCTGTGAGACGCCCCTTCTTGCGCCTGCCATTCTGGCAAGAGTGGGACAAAAAGTCATGGATAGCGCTGAGGAAGATTGAAGTTTACCTAGGCTCTGGCCCCGCAATTGCTTTGATTCGAATCGTTGGAAATCCCGCAACCGATGAGGCGCCCATGCGATTGAATTCAAGTTTAAGGGTATTGGCAGGAACGTTTTTCATCTTCTGCAGCGCCGCCGCGACAACAGCGATGGCGAAAGAAAAAGGCGATACAGTGGGGACTGGGAAGGGGTCGCCGAACCGGCCCCCTATTCCCCAAGTCAAAAAGATGAAACCCATGGTCGATTCTTCCATGCAAACCTGCAAAAGCACATCCGAGAGCCTGGACAGGCTCCTGGTGACATTCACGGAAGCGAAGGACTCGGGAGACAAGGACAGGATGCGCGCCGCGTTGGTGCAGGCGGAAAACCATGTCCTGGCCATGAAAGCGGATATGGCGCAATGCATGAACATGATGGACATGATGGGAGGGATGCTGGCGGAAAAGACGACCAAGAGCCCCGGACTGGAGAAGGACGCCGCCTCGCACGGCCATGACCATGCGGAACCGCAATCCGGCAGTCCGCACCAATAAGCCTTGATCCGTTGATCAGACCGGAGCGGCAGCGCCCCTGGCGCGCGCCGCCTTGACTAGTTCCATCACCAGCAATGGAACCGCCCCTAGGGCGAGGAAGGCCAGGCATTCCGGCACCGACAGCGGCACGGTTTTCAGCACCTTCTCCAACACCGGATATTGATGCAGCAGGATCTGGGCGGTGATGGAAAGCGCCACCACGGCGAAAAGCGGCAGATTGCCCCGGGGGCTCAGCTTCCATAGGGGCTTGGTCTCGCTGCGGGCCCCCAGGGAACGCAAGAGCTCGGCGAAGACCAGTGTGGTGAAGGCCAGCGATTGCGCTTCCGCGCGCCCGTGGTACTTCAGGCCCCAGAGGAAGGCGGCCAAGGAAACGCCCGCCGTCAGGAACCCGGTCAGCAGCAGGGTATTGCGGAAATACCCGTCGGAGAGGAACTCCGTCTGCGCCCGGGGCTTAAGCCGCATGACATCGGGATCGATGCGCTCCGAAGCCAGGCACAGGGCCGGTAACCCGTCCGTTACGAGGTTGATCCAGAGCAGGTGAATGGGGAGCAGCGGGGACGGCAGGCCCGCCACGATAGCCACCGTCATCAGGAGCAGCTCCCCGGAATTCCCCGCCAGCAGGAATTGCAAGGTGTTGCGGATGTTCTGGTAGATGCCGCGGCCCTCTTCGACCGCAGCCACGATGGATGCGAAATTGTCGTCGGTGACGATCATGTCCGAAGCCTGTTTGGTCACCTCGGTGCCGCTGCGTCCCATGGCGATACCGATGTCGGCGCCCTTCAGGGCGGGCGCATCGTTCACGCCGTCCCCGGTCATGGCCGTCACCGCTCCTAGGGTTTTCCAGGCGCGAACTATGCGCAGCTTATGCTCGGCCGTGACGCGGGCATAAATCGCCGTCCCCGGCACCTTGGCCAGCAACCCTTTCTCGTCCAAGCGATCCACATCAGCGCCGGTTAGGGCGAGGTCCCCGTCTCCCGCTATCCCCAGGTCCCGGCCGATGGCGATGGCGGTGGAGGGATGATCCCCGGTGATCATCACCACCCGGATCCCGGCCTCGCGGCAGGTGGCAACGGCGTCCCTGGCTTCGGTCCGCGGGGGATCGTACATTCCGGCGAGCCCCACGAAGGTGAGATCCCGTTCGGCTTCCGCGACCTCGGGAATGCCGGGCGGGCCTCCCGACGCTGTGGCCGGGACATCCCGGAAGGCCGAACCGATCACACGCAAGCCGCGCGCTGCCAAGGCGGCATTGGCGGCTAGGATGCGTTCCCGTTCTTCGGAACCCATCGGGCGGCTTTCACCACCGGAATAAATCCGCGTGCTTAGATCCAGAAGCACGTCCGGGGCCCCGTTCACCAGGACGCGATAACCGGGCCCTGGACCTTTGCAGCCGGCGCTGGCGCGCTTACGATCGGAATCGAAGGGAAAGGCGAACAGCTTAACGCTCTCGGCGGGAGCCATAGGAGGCAAACCCAACTTACCCGCCACGGAAAGCAGCGCTCCTTCCGTGGGATCACCGGCCACCTTCCATTCCGCGCTGGCGGACTGCTCATCCTGATAAAGGCTCGCAGTCAAAGTCGCGATCTCGATCTCCGCCAGGAACCGCAATCGTGCCAATTGATCCGCATCCGGCGCCCTTCCGGATATCTTCACCGCGCCGATGGGAGCCAACCCCGTGCCTTCCACCTGGAAATTCTCGCCGGCCAGGTACAGCTCGATCACCGTCATGCTGCCTGCCGTGAGGGTACCGGTCTTGTCCGTGCAGATCACGGTGGCGGATCCTAAAGTCTCCACCGAAGGCAGGCGGCGGATAAGCGCGTTGCGCCGCGCCATGCGTTTAACGCCCAAGGCAAGCGCTACCGTCACCACGGCGGGCAGGCCTTCCGGAGCGGCGGCCACGGCCAGGCTCACCGCCGTCAGGAACAGTTCCAACGGCTCGCGTCCCCGCAGTAAACCCAGCCCGAACAAAGCGGCCACCAGGCCCAGGCAGATCCAGACCAGTGTCCGTCCCAAAGCGTCCATGCGCTTTTGCAAAGGCGTGGATTCTTCCGAAGAAGCGGATTCGATCAGGGTGGCTATCTTGCCGATCTCGGTGGCAAGGGCAGTCCCCACAACCAGCGCCGTGGCGGCCCCCATGGCCACGCTCGTGCCCATGTAAACCATGTTGCGCCGATCGCCCAGGGGAAGATCTTCGCCGTTAAGGGTATCGGCAGTTTTGGCCACCGCTTCCGGTTCGCCGGTAAGGGCCGCTTCCAGGCAACGCATCCCGGAGACGTGGAGCAGGCGGGCATCTGCCGGGACCAGATCCCCGGACTCCAGTTCGATGATGTCGCCACGCACCAGGGTCGTGGCGGCCACCACGCTGACTCGTCCATCCCGGCGCACCTTGGCCGAAGGAGCGGTCATTTTACGAAGCGCGGCGATGGATTTCTCGGCCTGGTACTCCTGGAAGAAGCCGATAACGCCGTTCAGGACGACGATGACGAGGATTGCGGCGGCGTCGAGGACTTCGCCCATGAATCCGGAAACCACGCCAGCGACTATGAGCACCCAGATGACCAGGCTCCGGAACTGGCCCAGGAAAAGCAGCCAGGGATTGATGCCGTCCTTCTCGGGCAGGCTGTTGGGCCCATCGCCGGCAAGACGGCGAGCGGCCTCGGAAGAGCTCAATCCGGAACGCCCGGATGTGCCCGTGGCCGCCAATGTGTCTTCGGGTGATGTGCGATACCAAACCGGAGCGTCCGGTCGGTTGGGTGCGGGATTCTGCGCGGGCTTCTGCAAAGGCGTCTCCGGTCGGGCCTGCCGGAAAATCCGGTTCAAACTTCCGATAAAGGTATATTCCGGCAGTGAACGCTACCAAACCCGGACGGACGGAAATTACGGACGTTCCTTTTTGGAGCCATAAGCCCGAAGATCTGCTGGCGGAGCTGGCGAGCGGACCGCAAGGGCTGACTGGAGCCGAAGCGGAACGCCGGGTTGCGGAACAGCGTCCCAATCGGTTGCACGCCAGGGAATCCGAATCCGCGTATATCCTGCTCCTGGCGCAATTCAAGAACCCGATCACCGTGCTCATGATCGTTGCAGCGGTCATCTCCATTTTCCTGGGTGAGCATAGCGAAGGAGTCTTAATCCTGATCATCCTTGTGATGAGCGGTTTACTGGGGTTTTGGCAGGAAAGGCGCGCGGCGCATACGGTGCAGAGCCCGCTGGGGATGTTGAAGGTGAATGCGCTAGCCATCCTGCTGGGGTACGGCCTTACCTCCGAACTGGCCAAGCGTCCCATCTACCGCCGTTACAGGCCATGAATCCGATTAACCGAGGAAAACCATGAATCTATTGCATGCCCATTTGATCGTAAACCATATTCCCGTGCTGGGTATTCCGTTCGCCAGTTTGGCTTTGGGCTACGCCCTGATCATGGGAAAGGAAGAAATCCGCAAAGGCTTGCTCTGGTTGTTCGTGCTCTTGTCAATCGGCGCCATCGCCGTGTACTACACCGGGGATGAGGGTAAGGAGTCAAAGCGGAATTGGAGCCGAATCGAAGAAAGCCGCATCGAGACGCATGAGGACGCCGCTACCTTCGCACTGGGAGGTACTCTCCTATTGGGTGTAATCGCCGCCGGTTGCCTGGCGCTTTCCGCCTTCCCGGGTTCAGGCAAGCTGCAACGCAGGGTCGTCTGGATCCTGCTCTTTTGCGGTCTATTCGTATCCACAATTCTAGCGCGTACGGCGTTTACGGGCGGGGCAATCCGCCATGGCGAGGAATAAGGAACGCCGTAATTACGCGGCCTAGATCGAAAAAGGGCCGCACCTATCGGTGCGGCCCTTCCGGATTCGCTTTGGTTTCGCCCAGCCAACGAGGCCTGGCCCCCCGATTTAAGGGTTGTATTCCTTGAGGGCTTCCTTGTTCAGTACCTGGAGTTCGGTGCGGCGGTTCATTTTCCGGCCTTCGGCGGTTTTGTTCTCCGCTTTGGGCATCGATTCCCCGTATCCCCGGGCGGAGAGCATATCCCGCAACTCGGGCGCCACGCTCGTCATGTACGCCATCACGGACTCGGAGCGTCCCTGGCTGAGGCGTTGATTGCTGGCATCGCTGCCCACGTCATCCGTATGTCCGGCAACTTCGATGCGCAGCTTGGGATACTTGGTCAGCATCTTGGCGATGATATTGAGGTAGGGTTTGGAATTGATGGAGATGTCCGTCTTGCCAGTTTCGAAATAAACGGCGTCCATGAGAAGCAAGCCTGTGGACAGCAACTGTTTCTCGGCATCCGAGCGCTTGGACTTTTCCAGTGCCAGGTTTTTCTGGGATTCGACGAGAGCGAGGGAATCTTGGCGCGCTTTCTCGGCCATGGCGGCGGAATCGCTTTTGTTCTTGGCCAGCATTTCGGCAGCGGCCGAATCGGCGCTGGCTTTCATGCGGATCGCTTCCAGCGAATCCTGCTTGGCCTTTTCCTTCAAGCTCAGGTTGGAATTGCGCAAACCGGCTTTCTCATTGGCTTCGCGCTGGGCTTTCGCCTTGGCTTCGGCCCGCGCACCCGCCTCGGTATCGAGAGTGAAAGTGAGGCCCGCGAACAGACGGAAGGGCTCCAGGGCGCGGGTATTGGCGGCATCATCGCGATCCTGGGATAGGCCGAGGTCCACGCCAGCGTTGAGGTTGATGTCGTAAGCGGAACGGAATTGGACGGAAGCGGTGGCCCATAGCGGGTCGGTCGAGAAATCAATCGCATCGATGGGCGCGCGGGAATGCAATTCCGCGCCGAGCACGGCGGAAAATATGTTGACTTGGGCGCCCACGCCCAGCAGCAACAGCGCATCCGTGCCGCTTTCCGCCGATGTCACCACGCCTTCGTTGAAATGCATCTTGAAAGCGACTTCTTCGCTGCCCAGCACCAGGCTCTGGACGAGCTTGCCCATGAAGTCCAGGCCCGTGCGGGTCTCGAAATACCCGTACGCGTCGGCGTAGTTGGAGTCGATGGGGTTGTTCGTCAACCCTTGGTACAGGCCTACTTGGGCGGCCATCCGCACCGGCGCGGATTGGGCGAAAGGCAAGGTACCCTGCACGCCCGCTCCGACCGTACCCGGGCCGGAAGCCTGATCGCTTTTATAATTCAGGGAACCGAAACCCGTAATGGACGCGAAAGCGTCCACGTGGCGGTTCAGGCCCAAGGCTATCGATCCGATGCCCGTGAAGAACTTGGCGTTCTTATTGGGGCTCAAAGCGAATTCCCGGTCCTGGCTGTAGAACGAACCGTTCAGCCCGAAAATCAATCGACCTTCTCCCAGGGCTTCAGCGGAAGCGGTCTGGCTCAGGCCGCGCGTTCCGTACCAGGTGTTGGTGGGGGACGTTACCTTTATCTCCGTGTTCGCGCCGATATGCTCTATAACGGGTGGATCCACCGCGGTGGTGCCTTCCTGTGCGTTCGCTAACAACGGCAACGCCAAAATCATGGCAAATGACAGGTGTCGGTTCTGTATCATTGTATCCCTCTTTATAGTTTTCACGCCCGGGTGGACCATTCGACCGGGGAAGCGTTGAGAGGGAAGTATGTTATTTCGCGGGTGCCCCCCAAGGTTTATTTGTATGGAGGCGAAGGAATATATTATTCCGCCGTCGGAAATTCTTACAGGGTAGCATTAAAGTTACCTGAGGGACTGATCCGCCGATTACGACGGATCAGTCCCGGGATGATTTCAGCGCCGGCCGCGGATATAACCGAAGCGATTGAGGAAGCTGCGGGAGTCCCCGGCAACGGTTTTCAGGTTGCCTTTCGCATCATGGGTGGAGGAGGGTTGGGAATTTATCACCGCTCTCAGGAGATATACCCCGCTGCCCACTTTCGCCCCGTTCTTGGCGACCGGAAGCACGCTCATGACCACCGCCACCGAGTCTCCCTTGCGGGGCATGGCTTGCCACTTGGCGGCGTCCACGGCCCCTTGGGCTTCGTTCACGAAGTTCCCCAGATGATCGAACAACTTGACGGTGTAGGAGAAGGGAGACGCGGTTTTGAAGACGAAACCGGGGATTTGGGACGGATCGCCCAAGCGGATGGCTTCCCCGGCGCAATTGGAAAGGCAGCCTCCGTAGGTAAGGCGCAGGGAATCAGGTTTGCTGTAATCGAGGCCCGCGCCCCCGTAAATGACCACGGGATCCTGGATGGTCCCTCCCGAGGCTTCCCCCCGCGTCACATCGCGCACACGCTCGACTTCGATGAAGGGAGGGATGACAGGGATGCGCGCGCCCGGCAGGGCATAGGTGGCGGTTTGGCGCGGATCGCGAGGATGCACCCAGCTCAGGATCACTTTTCCGATGGCGTCGCCCTCCAGCGTCCCGTTGTTATCCGTGATCGATGTCGCACTTCCGTTAAGTGTCAGCGGGCCTTGGAATGTCCCGCCCGTCCCGGTCATAACGGTGGTTTCCGAGTCGCCCCAGGCGGGGCCCTTGGTCGAGTCCAGGGAAACCGAGGTAACTGTGGCCTTGCCCAGATCGGTTCCCGGCACCGTCAATTTCACCTGGTAGGCGTTCGAACCCGCAGGATAGGCCGTGTCCGCCTTCCCTTGGGCGTTAACCAGCGTCAAGGCGGGCGGGTCGTAGCAGGTCAATTCGCTGGTAGAGGCCGTCGCTTCCGGCCCATCAGCCTGGATCTTGAACGAGTAGTCCCTGACCGTGGATGCATTCACGTTGATCTTCACCTGGATATCGTTGTTTCCCAGCTTGAGGCCGATGATGCTGTCGAGCGCCAGGGAGACGCTGCCGTCGGGATTCTGGGTCAGGGTGGTGGAATGGCTCACCTGGGGCGGGGCAAGGGACGTATTGGTCACCTGGATGGAAGCGGGCAGGGTGGACTGCAGGATGGATGAGATTATGTTCTTCATGAGCAGGTTGATGCCGGCGATATTGGTGGGGTCGACGCGCGAGAAGGTGCCATGGGTCAGATCCGACAGTTCCTTGAGCCTGGCGGTATCAGGGGTGGCGCTGTGGCCCAGGTAAATGCTGTAGATGGGGATGGTGAGATCCAGGTCGCGCGTATAATTATTGTCCGTGGGCGCTCCGTCGGAAATGAACACGATGGCTTGCTTGGAAGTCTTGGCGATGGCGGGATTATTCAGCCAGCCGGTGGCGAGGGTGAGCGGAGGACCGTAATAGGTGGCGCCGATGCTGTCGATGATGGCGCTGTCCTTGACCTCCTTGATGTTCGCCGCCAAGTTCAACTGCAGGTTGGAGCGGGCATGCATGGGGTCCCGGGCGAAACCCGTGACGCCGGCCGTGGACGTGGGGGAGGTTTGCGCCATATAGTCGATGGCGGTGCGGATCACCTCGGCGCGCGCCTCGTACGGATCTCCGGAATAGCTGGTGCAGCCGGCATTGGAGTTGAGCAGGTAGCATAGCAGCGGACCGTTCGCGGTTTGAAGTGTGGTGGGGCCTTTCGAGGTCCGGTCCCGGCAACCCTGGCTGTTGTAATAGAAGGATGTGTCATGGGTGACGGAATCGATATAGATGGCCTGCGCGAACATGCTGCCGCTATTATCGAAGATGAAAGCCACGTCCGCTTCCGCCGCGGTCTGGATCTGGAAGGCGTTCTTGCAGAACGTCAACCCGGTGCGGTTGATGCGCGTCACGTTGCCGGCGGTTTGCAGCGGCGGCCCGCCGTTGGTGAGGGACACGAGATCGAGGCAGGCGTCTCCAGCCGTCGCGCCGGGAGTGGTTTTCACGGTGATCGAACAGAGTTTCTGGGCCTGCGCGGGCATCCCGGCCAACGCGGCCAGCAGGGCCGCGGTGATCGAGGCCCGCGCCAAGAATCGCGCGCTGACGCGATGAGGCATGGCCAGGCCTTGCTTGCACGGAAGATTCATATTCGTCTCCTGAAAAAGCCGCCGGAAATAGGCGGTTTCCAAGGCATAAGCTATGCGATTCTTCGCGGATCCACGTGCGGACTTTCAAGGAAAAAAACGATTTATCACCGCATTCATTTCTTTGCGGCGGAACTTATGGGAGGTGTTCCAAAAGGTACGGTTGACGGTCGGTTGGCGGTAGCTTAGCCGGCTTCAAAAACCGGTATTAAAGCTGTTCCTACCGGATTTCGGTTTCTCCGCGGCGGCCAGTTCTTCCATCCGCGCCTGATTCTCCGGAGTCAACAACGCGATGTCGAAATCGTACAAGAAGCGGAGCGCCTGTACCAGGCAGCCCGAGGATTTATAAACCAGCTGGCTGTTGGTATTTTCGAGCACGTCCTCCATCCCTTTCAAGGCGGTTTCGATTTGGCCGGCCGCGATGCGGATGGATTTCATTTCTTGGGGATTCATGTCGGCTCCTGCGCTTAATCGCGGCGTGCAGCCCGCATTCCGGATGCCTTCAATGTAGGTATTAAACTGGAGCCCTTTTTTACGGCCCTTTTCCGGTTACCGTATCCAACTCCTTTTCCAACTCCAGGAGGAATGCCTTGTTCTCCAAGCCGCCCGCATATCCCCCCAAATCGCCGGAGACGCGGACCACGCGATGGCAAGGGATAAGGATGCACACGGGGTTCCTGCCGTTGGCGGTGCCAACGGCGCGCACGGCGCCGGGATTGCCTATGCGCTCCGCCAATTCCCGGTAGCTCCAGGTCGCTCCAAAGGGAATCTTCTCCAACTCGGCCCAGACCTTCCGTTGGAACGCGGTCCCGCGCAATTCCAAGGGAAGATCGAAGCGCTTCCTCGATCCCCGGAAATACTCCCCCAGTTGGATTTCGGCGCGTTGAAGCATATCGCAGGTCCCGCCCGCGGGCGCGAACTCCAGGCCCAGCCTCGGCAAATCCTCCCGGTTCCACAACAAGGCCATCACGGCCTGCTCGCTGGCGGCCAGGATTATTTCCCCGACCGGGGTGGCGATGGTTTTGCGATAGCATTTCATGATGTTTTCCTTTTCTTGGATAGCGTCTTGGCATGCGCATGCCAAAGATAGGCGGCGGCGTATCCGCGCCATGGCCGCGCGCATTCCAGATCCATATCCGGGCATTCCGCAATGGCCCTTTTAAGGATCAGATCCGTGGCGGGGAATGCGTCCGTATCCGCGATGCAACGCAGGCTGATATATTCCGCCGTCCAAGGACCGATGCCCTTGATGTCCAGCAGGGCTTGCCGGAAGTCGCCGGGGTCCTGGGTGCTGCTTAAGGAGAGTCGTCCGCTCAGGATCCTGGACGCGAATTCGCGCAAGGCCGCCGCCCGGGCCCTGGTGGTGCCCACATTCTCCAATGTGCTCGCGGCGATGGCCTCGGCAGTGGGGAAATTCCGCGCCTCCGCGCCAGTGGCCGGGTGTCGGATGGTTTCTCCGTAACCCGCAATCAGACGGGAAATCATGCGGTTGGCCTGCTCGATGCTGACCAACTGCCCCAGGATGGAGCAAACGGCGGTCTCGAAGGGATCCCATCCCCTCGGACTGCGAAGGCCCGGATGCGCGCGCTGGAGCCGGGATAACCGCGCATCCCCGGAGAAGGCGTTTGCGATGAGCAAGGGATCCGAATCCAGGTCGAACATGCGGCGTATCCGGCCCGCTACCTTGCCCAAGCCGCGGATATCCCCGCCTACCACGTTCAAGCGCAAGCTGAACGCGGCCGGATCATGGGTCACGCGCAGGGACCCCGGGGCCCCTTCCCCGAGGAACAGGCGGCAATAGCTTTCCCCGGAGCAGGTTTCCAGCCCCGCGATGGCGTGTGATCGGTAGTATGCCAGGCTGGCTTCCCAGTCGAAAGGCGGACGATAAGGAAGCGACAATGTGATTCCGGTAACATTCATTTCCGCTTTTCGTTTGCGCAGCTGGGAAGGGGGACGCTTGAAACGGCCCCTGATGGCATCATTGAAGCGGCGCAGGGACGAGAAGCCGGAGGAGAAAGCCACCGAGCCGAGGGGCAACCCGGTTTCCACGATCAGGGTGCGGGCGAAATTCAGGCGGTTGTCCAACAGGATTTGCTTTGGCGATTTCCCGATTTCTTCCTGGAACAGGCGGCGGAGATGGCGCGCGCTCACACCGAAGCGTTCCGCGAAATCCGCCTCGTTGAGTCCTGCGTATTCCTGCGAGGAAATCGCCTTCAAGGCCCGTTGCACCAAAGCGGATTTCCCCGACCAGGTCGCGGATAGGGGGGCCGATTCCGGGCGGCAGCGGAGACATGGGCGATAGCCCGCTTTCTCGGCGAGCGCCGCGGTAAGGAAGAACTCCACGTTTTCGCGCTTGGGCTTGGCGGGGCAGATGGGACGGCAATAGATCCCGGTGGTTTTCACCCCTACGTAGAACTTGCCGTCGAAACGGAAATCCCGGGCGAGCATGGCCTGATAGCAAAGGTCCGGATCGAGCATGGGGTAAGTATAGGAGGATGGGGGGAGGCCGACTAGCCGTTTTCGGACATGTGCGTTTTGCTCCCGGAGTCGCATCAGGACGGATTTTCGTGGCGTCCCGGGCCATTTTGCCTATTATTCATGGCCATGATTAAGTATTCCTCAACGCTTACCGCCGCTTCGCGTCCGTTTTTTGTTCTGTTTCCGGCCTTGTTGTTGGCCTGGGGATCCACCGCGGCTGCCCAAGGGCCTTCCGATTCCTCCGTCCTATCCCCGTCGTACCAGGGCTCCGCATTCGACATCGAGCGCAACGTACCTGCCTACAGCGAAGAGCATGTGGAGAAGATGGCGGATGGCGTGCAAGTCGGCACGCGCACGGTGTACATGGCGCCCGGCGGCGGACCCATGGCCATCCGCACCCTCGATTTCTCGCATTCCCCCTTGAAACCGGACTACCTGTTCAAGGATGTCCGCAACGGATACGAAGAAGGCTCCCGCCAGGAGGCCGGGGTCATGCATGTGCACTTCCGCGATAATTCCGCGGCTCCCCTTCGCGAGAAAAGCATAACGGTGCCGGAACCTTGCGTCGTGAACGGCGGGGTGGGCAATTTCGTCAAGGAACATTGGGTCGACCTGGCCTCCGGGAGCCGCTTGGCCTTCAACATGGTGGTGCCGGCGCGCCTGGACTATTTCCGGTTCAGGGCCTATCGGGACGTGAAGAAGAATCTCCCCGAAAAGGAGACGGCGGGGCGGAAATCCCAGGCCATCGTGATCGAACCGCAATCATCCGTGTTGCGCATGCTGCTGCCGACCATCATCATGTATTACGACGTGAAAACCTTGCGCTTGGTGCGTTATCAGGGCATCGTCAACGTGGCCGATCCCAAGGGGCGGAGCTTGCGCGTGCGCGTCGATTATCCCGGTCTGGGGCCTTGACCAGTTGCCGGACTTTCCCTAGCTCTTAGCGCTCCAGGCCGCCAGGCCTTCGCTGAGCGCCCGCCAATCAGAGTAGATGCGCCTGATTATCAGGGTCTTTCCGCCGCCATGCAACACGATGCGCGAACGCTCCACCGCCACGGATTCCACCTGCCTGCGTTCCATGGTTTTCCCGTTTCCGTCCCAGTAGACCACGGCCACCTCCCCTCCGCTCAACCGGCATTCACGCGGTCGGAAGAAGAATCCGTAGATGACGGAAAGCATTCCGCCCACAACCAGGATAAAGGCCGCGACCCACGGGAGTACGGGGAGAGGGAGCCCTGCATGCACGGCCTTGATGCTGGCGAAGGCGGCCAGCACCACCGTCAGGATGCCGGCGCCGTACACGCCACAGGCGAAGAGGGCGAAAACGGCCATGCGGGTGGGGTCGGCTTTGAAGCGTTTGCCGTCGGCGACGGGCTCATCGGAGGTATTGGCCATGGGATTAAAGTAGCAAGTCGCCCAGGGGCATGCCAAAATCAGGAGAGAAAGCCATTTTTACCCGCTACCTCTCACCACTACGGATCGGAAGGAACCCATCGGAATGTTCACTTGGATCGATTGGCTCGTCATCGTGGCCTATTTCGCGATTGTGGCCGGAATCGGGTTCTACTTCTCGCGCCGCAACGCGGATTTTTCGGACTTCATGTTCGGGGGCGGCAACATGCCCTGGCTGGCGGTGGGCATATCCCTGATCGCCACTTCGGTCAGCGCCAATACCTTTCTGGGCAATCCCGCCGACGGCTATGCCAACGATATGCGCCTATTGATGCTCAACGTGGGATCGCTTATCGCCATCGTGATCGTCGGCGTCGTGTTCATCCCGCGCTTCCGCGCCAGCGGCATCAAGTCGGCCTATGAGCTTTTGGAGATCAAGTTCTCGCGCCCGGTGCGCGTTCTGGCCGCGGTTTTCTATTCCTGCCATTTATTGCTGCGCATGGGAATGCTCATCTACGGGCCTTCCCTGGTGCTGATGAAGATCACGGGCGCGCCCTTCTGGGTCGCCGCCGCGGCCATGGCCTTGTTCGCGATGATGTACACCTCGCTGGGCGGCATCAAGGCCGTGACCACCACGGATATCATCCAGTTCATAATCTTCTTCGGCGGAGGGCTATTGTGCATCTGGTTCTGCGCCCGGGGCGTGGGCGGCTTCGCCAAGACCTGGGCCCTGGCCTCGGAAGCGGGCAAGACGCGCTGGTACGATTTCACCTGGAACCCCGCCAGCGACAGGAACTTCTTCACCGCATCCCTGGTCTACGTGGTTTTCGAGGTGGCCATCCGAGGCTGCGATCAGCAATTCGTGCAGCGCTATTTGTCCACCAAGAGCGTGCGCACGGCCAACTATTCCTCCGTCACTTCCTCCCTGCTGGGCATTTGCGTGGGCGTGGTCTTCTTCACCGTGGGCGCCTTCATGTACGTGTATTTCAACGTGGCCCATGTGGTTCCGCTGCCGGACATGAAGGTCAACGAAGTGCTGCCCCATTTCATCGTGAACGTGCTGCCCACGGGCGTGAAGGGTTTGCTTGTGGCGGCCATCCTGGCCGCGGACATGGGCGCCCTCAGCTCGGTACTTACCGCCCTTTCCAACACCACCGTGGTGGACTTCCTGCCGCGCAAAAACGCCGCCGACGTCGGCTCCCACAATATCAAGAACGCCCGGAAATGGGTAGTGCTATGGGGCCTGCTCGGCTTGGCGGCGTCCTTCGTCTGCGCCATCGGCAATATTTCCATCCTACAGAAGGCGCTTTTCTTCACCTCCCTGTTCACGGGTCCGCTACTGTCGATTTTCATCCAGGCTTTTTTCCTGCCCAAGACCCATCCCAAAGCGGTGATGGCGGGGGCCTTCATCGGGATGGCGGCGTTGGTTCCCTTCACCAACATCCCCATCCTGCCGGCCGGCATGTGGACGCCTCTGAT